>NZ_CP041360.1:2191875-2505000 GCF_006965485.1 Spirosoma sp. KCTC 42546 | reverse complement strand
ACCAAGCTGATTCTTGGCCAACAGACCCGGCAGGAATATTTACGAACCACATACGACTATGCGGGGGCGCTTGTTGTGCCAGGCACGTATAACGTTGCCAACCGATTGGGGAACGCTACGTTAGCTGAATACAGCAGCCAAAGCCGGTTACAGGGTGTATTTGGCGATCTGACACTGGGTTATAAAAATGCGTTGTTCGTGCATGCATCGGGTCGTAATGACTGGACTTCCTTATTGGCTCCCAGCAATCGTTCCTTCTTTTATCCAGCAGTTGATGCATCGGTTGTGCTAACCGAAGTGATTCCAGCCCTAAAAAGCAATACCGTACTCAGTTACGCCAAAATTCGGGGTAGCTTGTCAAAGGTTGGTCAGGTTAACGTTGCTCCGTATCAATTACAGAATGTGTTCAATCCGGGAACAGGATTCCCCTTTGGTAGTCAGGCTGGTTTCGAACAAAGTAATCAGCAGAACGACCCAAACCTGAAGCCTGAGTTCACGAACAGCCGGGAAGTCGGGATAGAATTAGGCTTGTTTGACCGGTTCAATTTCGAAGCTGTATACTATAATACGCTGACGACGAATCAGACCGTTCCGATTGGGATATCGCAGGCAACGGGCTACTCCACGGCATTAATTAACACAGGCACCATGCAAAACCAGGGATTTGAACTGGATTTACGCACCATCCGACCGCTAGTCAATACGGGAGGTTTTACCTGGGATGTTAATGCCAACTTCACGTATCTGGAAAGCAAGGTAACGGACTTGTATCAGGATCTACCCCGCATTAATATTCCTTACGGAACTGACCCCTATCGGCCAACTTTATCGGGCGGAGCCTCGAACGTATATGCGGCCAAAGGGTATGCGTACCCAGCGCTATTTGTCAGCGATATCCAGCGAGTACAATCGACCGATCCGAAAGCCCCTAACTACGATGCAAGTGGGCAATATACTGGCCGACCTGTTGTTGACGCAACGGGCTATCCCCTGCTGGACCCCAACCTTAAATATGCGGGTACAACGCAACCGAAATATCGCTTCGGCCTAACCAATACCTTTAAATTCAAAGGATTGACTCTGGCAGCTGTGGTTGAGTACCGTGGTGGTGCTGTTATCTATAACGCTTTGGGAAATGCGCTCGAATTTACGGGAGCAGGCATCCGGTCGACTTATGCTGGACGGCAAAACTTCGTGTTCCCGAACTCGGTGATTGTAACCAATAACCCAGATGGCATTACTACAGCCAGTATCACCCCAAATACGAATGTGACTACCAAAGATGGTAATCTCGTGTTCTGGACTAATTCTGGCTACCATAATGCTGCCTATAGTTACGTAACAAGTGCCGACTTCTGGAAGCTTCGTGAAGTTGTGCTGAGCTACAACATTCCGAGCAAGATAATGAATTACACCAAATTCATTAAGTCGCTGAACATTGCGCTGACGGGCCGAAACCTGATTATGCTTCGACCTAAAACAAATGTATTCACCGATCCTGAATTTTCGGGTGGCTCAAATGCCAACGATACCAGTAACGCGGTAGGTACCACAACCGAATACCAGACGCCCCCAACTCGGCTTTATGGATTCCGGCTCAGTTTTGGTTTTTAAGAACTTAATTCAGCAAACAACAATGATTTATATAAAACGACTAACAGCTGGCATGCTAGCTGTACTGCTGGCCGTAGTGGCGGGCTGCAAAAGCGACTATCTCGACGTTAATAATAACCCGAACCAGGTAACAGCGGCAACACCACAACTGGTGTTACCCGACGCACTGGCGACAACGGGTTGGTATCTTACGGGCAATGCGCCTAGTGGTGCCGCCGGTAGCTTTTATTTCCTGAATTTGTGGATGGGTTACTGGAACTGGAGTGGTAACTATTCGATTGCTACATCGGATAAAAACTACCAGTTCACCCAAGCGTTCAACAATAGCGTCTGGACAAGCGCTTACCTCAATCTGAAAAACTACAATTATGTAGAGAATCAGGCGGCTACGCTGGGGCAACCACTTTTGCAGGGCATGGCCAAAATCATGAAAGCCCTGCATTTTCAGATTTTGGTCGATACCTACGGCGATGTGCCTTATACATCAGCTTTACAGGGCACGGCTAATATTCTACCTACTTACGACAAAGCACAGGATATTTATGACGACTTGTTCAAGCAGATCGACGCTGCAATAGTTCTGTTGGGCAAAGGTGATGGCACGCTCAATCCGGGACCAAACGATATCATGTTCCAGGGGGATATCAATAAGTGGCTCAAGTTTGCCAACACCCTTAAGTTACGGATGCTGCTTCGTCAATCGGAAAAAACCGACCGCGCTTCGTTCATTCAAACGCAGTTAGCCACTATTAAAGCTTCAGGTTATGGCTTTTTGGGCGCGGGCGAAAATGCAAGTGTAAACCCAGGCTATACGAATTCCCAAAACATGCAGAATCCGTTGTTCGGGGCATTTTACGCGATTAATGGTAATCCAACAACGCTGAACAACCAGTTCAAAGGAAATCTGTACGGAATCACGTTCTATAAAAGTACAAATGACCCTCGGTTGGGTGCCTATTATAGACCCGTTGCGGGTACAACCAACACATTTAATGGCACCTACTTTGGCACTACCGATGTATTGGTAAACAGCCAGGTATCGGATATAGGCCCAGGCGTTTTAACGAGTGTTGACCAACCTTCGCCGATTTTACTATCGCACGAAAGCCTGTTTATGCAGGCAGAAGCCGCACAACGGGGCTGGATTACGGGCGACCCAAAAACCTTGTACCAGTCAGCTATTACGGAGTCATTCATTAACGTAGGCCGTACCGCAGCTGAAGCAGTTGCGTATTACTCTCAAGCGGGTTTGAATGACGTAAACTGGGATGCATCGACTAACAAGATCGAAGCGATTATTACTCAGAAATGGGCTTCGGAAAATAGCACAGCGCCCTTTGAAGCCTGGTCGGATTATCGTCGGCTGGGATTACCCATTACGATTCCAATCTCGCAGGACCCAAGCACCACAGTGAAGCAAATTCCACTTCGGTTGCTTTATCCCACCTCGGAGTATAGCAATAACGCATTTAACGTAGGCGCTCAAGGTACTATCAATCAGTTTACAAGCAAAATATTCTGGGAAAAGTAAGCCACCCAAAACAAGCAAACAACCATGAACAAGTTATTTAGTATTATCGTGGCCGCAAGTTTGGCAGTTGGTCTGACTTCGTGCCTTAAAGACGACGAACACTTTGTCGATTTCGCGGGAGCAGGCTACGTAGCCGAAATTCCCTATGTGGCCAACCGAAGTATTCTTAAAACGGTAACGGTTTCGGCTACCAGCACATCACTTGTAGCTCCAGTCGACATTAATATTGCGTCGCCCAATCCGCCATCGCAGGATGTTCCTGTTACCGTTGCCATTGATCAGGCAGCCCTGACGGCTTACAATACAGCAAATAAAACTTCGTATACGATTCCACCAGCAGCTGCGTTCCAGTTACCCAATCCTATGGTGACGGTGGCAGCCGGTCAGCGCATTGCTACGGTGAACGTCAACGTTGTTGGTACACAGGTACCAGCAACGGGTGGCCCTTATGCGATACCCATTAGCATTACAACCGTACCCAGCAATGTAGTTATTAGTGCTAATTATCATACGCAGATCCTGGTCGTTTCACTAACGAAGTAAAGAGTGATTTTTAACAAAAAAGCCAGTTACGAATTCGTAACTGGCTTTTTTGTTCTCGCTTGGCTACGCCGAGTGAGAACGAAGAACGAAAAGCTTAAGCAACTACCTCGTTAGTAACCGTTGCCGGCTTAGTTTCCCCGGTTAGCTCGGCCAGAAGTTCCTTTACATTCACCGTGGCAAAGCTACTGGCGTAGTCGGCCATGGCATAGGGAATGATCAATTCATCGTTGTTGATAAGCGCCCCACAGCTATAGACCACATTGGGAACATAGCCCTCCCGTTCATTCTCATCAGGGCTAAGGATTGGTTCGGCAGTGCGGCCAATTACCTTGCTGGGGTCGTTAAGGTCGAGGAGAAAAGCGCCAATGGCATACTTCCGCATAGGTCCTACCCCATGGCTCAGCACCAGCCAACCTGCTTCCGTTTCGATGGGTGAACCACAGTTGCCTAACTGTACGTATTCCCAATGGTAGGTCGGCTTGAGCAGTATGTCTTTCGTCTGCCAGAAATACAAATCATCGGAATACATCAGGTAGATATTTTCCCCGTCCTGCCGTGAAATCATAGCATATTTACCATTGACTTTACGTGGAAACAGAGCCATGCCTTTATTAGAGACTTCGGCCCCGTTAAGGGTACTCACACTGAAATGGGTAAAATCTTTGGTTTCCAGCAGTTGCGGAAACGTTACTTTTCCATTATAGGCCGTATAGGTGGCATAGTACGTTATCTGACCATCATCGTCCGTGAACTGTACAAACCGCGCATCCTCAATGCCGTTTGTTTCATTGGGCGAAGTCGGAAAAATGCACCGCTCATCTAAGCTCTGGTCATCCTCAAAGTGAACTTCGTAGTTCGATTTAGCCAGTGCCAACAGTCCGCTCGCAATGGTCTCATATTCTGCATTGTAGCGAAATTGAGCCGATACCCGTTTAATCTGAGCTTCCAGTTCAAGGAGACTAAATTCATCACCGAGACCCGCCATCATTTTTTCCTGAATGCTGTTTTCCAGCCGCAACTCATAGAGTTTACGCTCAAATACAGACCGGTTAAAGACATGATTGGGAACCATATCGGGCGATGTGACATAGCGGGATGGCTTCCGTAACACAATTTTCCCGTTTTCGTCGATATAGCCCATACGGAATGAAATCGACGAGACGTGCCCCTCTCCCGTTGCCCGCAAACTCAAAATGAACCGCTTAAATCCGGGTGGCACATTGGTCTGATCGGGGTGCCAGATCATCGACGGATTGAAAAGTGCAGCCGATTCGAGCGAATATTCCATGGTGAAATACGCCCCTAGCAACAGCTTTCGGTCCTCAGTAAGTGGCTCATCGGTTAATAACTGCGATTTAATCTGGTCAAATCGCTGTAACAAAAACCGTTCGAGTTTATAATGACGCCCACCGAATTCGCGAATCACTTCATCGAGTTTCTGTTCGGCTTCTTCGTCGGTCATGCTGCCAACTCGGGCAATAATTTTCAGGGTACGGGTAGCGCTGCCCAGTTCAAACGGGCGAAACAACACTCGCGTAGGATCGGGCCGCAGAACAATGCCTGTTCGGGTGGCTTTTATACTCATCAGTATCAGTAAGTAAGGTAGTCGAGCGGACAACTCCCCGGTTCGTATAGGAGCAAATATAGTAGCTGTCCAACTGATAAACGGTACAACTGGTTGACAAATTACCCATTCAGTAAAGCGGGCATTTCAACATTCACCGGTTTTGGTTCAGCTCGCTTCTTTTGGGCCAGATGCAATTCTGCCAGGGCGATCAAATAGGATAGGCTGGACTCCGCACCCTGGTTCTGATTGACCCGGTCGATATGCAACCCATCCCGACAACCACCAGTTTGCTGATCATACAACGGCAGACCAAGGTCATTAAAGCCCGTAAACCACTTGAACACCCGGATAGCCGTCCGTTGCCATTCAGCATCGCCCGTTACCTCAAAGGCCGCCAAACAAACGGACACCGTACTCTGTGCTTCGAGTGGTTGCTGATCGAAATAAGCACGAGGTTGACCTTTTGTATAAAATCCATTTGAGCCAATTGGCTGAAAATGGCCATAGGTAGCCGTCTGTAAGTTTATCAACCACCGAAGTGATGTAAGCCCCATTTGGATAAACCGCTCATCGCCAGAACGTAGCAGCGCATGAACCAATACAGCATTGTCGTACGACAACGTGTTTTCAAACCACGGCCATTCTTCTGTGGCGGTTTCGGTGTAACGAAACACCAGCTTATCGAGTAATTGCCGCTGAATGGTTTTAGCCAGCCGATCATCGTTGAATTTCTTCTGATATTCGTGAATACCCAGCAATGAGAACGCCCAGGCACGGGGTGATGTCATTGTAACAACACTCGGCAATACTTTTTCAAAAAGATTCATAGCCCAGCTCACGGTATTCCGATCCGTAGCCCGACCGATACAGGTACCTAATGCCCAGATGGTACGGCCTGTGCTATCGTCGGAACCCACCTCTTCGAGCCAGCGCCGGTCATAACTCATGAAGTTACGGAACCGTCGATAATCGTGTGTATACGCATGATTAATGAACGCACAATAGTTGTCGGCGGTACGGGCCAGTTTAGCGTCGCTTAGTCCAGCCTCCTGCAAAATCTGCGTCAGAATCAGCGCCCGAGCGTTATCGTCGGTGCAATAGCCTTCTTCGTAATAGGGCAGATGATGTCGTGCGTGCTGCACAATACCCGTTGAATCGGTTAAGCGGAACAGGTGATCGAGCCGAAGCGCTGGCAGTTTAAATGCGGCATTACTATGCGCACCCATTGCATACGGCACCTGACTGTTAATGGTACTCATTCGTTCCTGCCGGGCTTGTGTAAATGAATGGGCATACGACTGAATAACCCGTTCCCAGATCATCTCACGGCCCATCATATACGCCTTCTTCCGAATCGAATGCCGCGCCGGTTCGTCAGTCAGCATCGTAATAACCTGATCAGCAATAGCTTCTGAATCACCAAAGGGCACTAGCATTCCTCTGCCTTCGGCCAGCAATTCTTCGGCATGCCAGTAAGGTGTCGAGATCACCGCTTTCCCGCAGCCAAAAGCATAGGATAAGGTCCCCGACGTAATCTGAGCCGGATTCAAATAAGGCGTAATGTAGATATCGGCAGAACCAAGGTATTCGCGCAAATCCTCCAACTCAACAAACTGGTTATAGAATCGGATATGATCCCGAACCCCCAAATCGGCGGCTAATTTTTTCAGGCTATCGCGGTAGGCTTCTCCCTCATGTTTGAGCAGATGAGGATGAGTAGCTCCCAACACCATATACACCACATTGGGGCATTGCTCCACAATACGGGGCAGCGCCCGAATTACATTTTCAATGCCTTTATTGGGCGAAAGCAAGCCGAATGTCAATAGCGTTTGTTTGCCTTCCATGCCAAATTTGTCCTTGTAAAAATGAGGATCAACAAAAGGCATATCAGGAATACCGTGTGGAATAACGTCGATTTTTTCGTCGGGAATCTCGTAGATATTAATCAGAAAATCCCGGCCTTTTTCACTCATACAAATCACCCTTGATGATAAATCGGCAATGCTTTTCAACACCACCAACTGTTCTTCATTGGGGTCTTTCAAAATGGTATGAAAGGTAGTGACCACAGGCATGGTTAGATTACGCAGCAGCGTCAAGATATAACTTCCCGCCGAACCCCCATAAATGCCGTATTCGTGTTGCAGACAAACCACATCGACATCTTTTGAATTTAGAAATTCGGCAGCTTTGCGATACGCGTTCTGATCATGCTGATAAAAATCATAGCGGACTTCTGACGGATAATCATAGCCCTCAAGGGTATCGTTTACTGATATAACTAAAGCATTGGAATTAGGAATAAATGCATTATATGAAGTATAAAGATCCGATGTGAATGTAGCAATGCCGCACTGTCTGGGTAGATAGTCACCGACAAACGCTACATTTTTGGGATTATGCTCCCATACCTTTAACCGCGGTTCGCCTTGATTCGTAATTCCACTATAGTTTACATGAGTTGTCATACCGGTTGAGTTAGTTTATCGTACTGAATGCTATTTAATCTACAACTATAATCGGCTAATGCCCCCTTTTGTTTGGCCTAACAGTATAATTTAATTGCTTAGGAGCCGAATAAGGCAATCGAACAAACTATTATCCAACTAATACTTTATTTTTCCCTATAATCTACAAGATAGCCTATAAAATTTTTAGTCGAAGGCAGGTAGTGAGGAGTTGTAGCAGCTAGAATGCAGACAGCGTCTTTCAGAAGAGTCCCCCCTTACTGTGTACTATAATTGGCATTCCTGTAACGCTAAGTTCCAATCGTACAATAAACTGATGCTTACTAGTTTAGTAAGGCTTTGAAGCTACCGTTTTTGAATCGAACGGTAGGTGCTGTTGTATCCGTCAGTTCAATTTCGAACGTACCCTGGACGGCCTGTTGGCTTGCACTATACCCTGTAATCTGAATCCAACCGATACTAGTTGCCTGAGAGGTGTATGTTTTTATAATGCTGTCTCCACCAAGAAGCAGAAAATAGGAAACACCACCTGCCGCCCCAGCACATGCGTTTAGATCGGAGACCAGATACTTTCCAACAGCCAACGGAATATTGTGAAATACCAGTATTTGAGTGGGTACACAATTGCCTACACAACCGGTTGCGGCTTGCTTTGGGGTAGTATTGGAAAACGGCAAATCGGTGGAGAACTTAACGTCAATTCTATTTTTGGTACAACTGGTTTCGCCAGTTAACCCAATCGTTTTAGAGGCATCAGCGGCCCCATACCAGGTTGAGTCATTCAACGTGGCTGTTACCCGGTATGGTCCATCAATCGTTACTTCTGGCTCGGGGGTAGTTGACGATTGTGAACAGGACAGGTAACCAACAACTAAATAGAAAAACCATTTCGCTATGTTCATAGTACTTCCATTTAATGGGTATAGACTCCCTAACAACAAATGTCGTAAAAAGATGCTTGATCAGTTTCTCTCGTAATCAGGTAGCACGGAATCGTCCTAACAAACAAGTTGCATTGCTTACGGTCCCAAGCGCAACTGGGCCGTTGGACTAATAGTCAAAAGTCCCCCGATACTGTAGTCAACACGTAAGGCTCTGGCTACAAAGCTAGTTGGCACAACTATAGCATGACCTATTTGCACCTGGTCCGTTTGGGAAGGAATATGGTTACATGACCAAACAGTGGGATCGTCCCAGTTACCTACTTTAAGGGTGTACATTGTTGTGCAGGTGTTGACCGTAACGATGGCGGTACCGCTACTACAGCCAATGGATACTTGTTCTACTGTATAGGTGGTGCTAACAGTTGTAGCCACCGTGAAACTAAATGGCGACGCAGGAATACCAGTATAGGTGATAGGCGGACTGCTGCTAGAGTTAACAGTCAGTGAAAAAGGAGCGGCTCCGGTTAAACTGACCATAAGTGTAGCCGTTTGCCCAGCCGTAATAGTAGTTGTTCCAACGAGGCTGGCAACGGGTGCACTACAGGCTGGCTTAACAACCAATACATAATCTTCTGTTTCACCATATGAATAACTTCCGCATGGGTCGGAAGGAACGGTTGAAAAAGCAACCACAACCCGCATGGCGACCGTACTGGCTGTAGTACTGGCCGGTATAGTCAGACTACCCGAAAATGTACTGGCCATATTTACTCCCGGCATTTGATAGAGCCGTTCGTTCGTTTCAAACAAGCCATTATTGTTTAAATCAACCCAAATAGTGCCACCCATTGGGTTAAATGTACCTTTCGTAACAGTAAAGGTGGAGGATTGCCCGGCAGTAACGGTTCCACTAACGGCGGTAAATGATGTATAGTAACTGCTGCTACTGGGCGAACAGCCCGAATTTTGACTTAAGGTTGCGCCGTTTACTGTTACACCCGTTATGTTAATTGCATACGGGCAACCATCATTCGCAAATGAGGGACGGCAATCGGGAGCAACCACTGTAGCTGCTATACTAATACTTCCCGTAGTTGTATTAGATGCTTTAATCCGATAGTAAACCGGGTTTGGGATGTGAACGACCTATCGGTAAACGTAGTGATATTAGGCGCAACTCCACCTATTGGGGCAAATCCTGTTGTGGGCAAAGTGGACCGCTCGATGAAATAGCCCATTTCTGTACTGGAGTTATCCTGCCAGGTAATTACGATGCCACTACCCTGTATAGTGGCTACAACAGTTGAAGGGGCCGCCATGGCTGTTTCCGGAGCATCGAGTGTGTAAGCGGTGTGGTTCTGACGCGTGGCCAGACCAGCCTGAATGCGATCATATTGCCCTGCGGTAAAATCATGTACGCACGGGAAATAATACGACATAAGATTGGTAGGCGAAGGCGTATAGAGATTATTCTGATCGTCAACGAAGGTACACGTATAAGAGGGTGGGCATCCAGATATACAGGCATAATTTGCACCCGCGTACCGCCCATAGGGATCGGCGGGTGTATCACAGACCAAATCGCCGGTGGTTGTGCAGTTGGCCCCGGCGCCACGCGTCACCCGTTCATACCCATAGAATGGCTCATGAGTATGCAACAAGTTAAAGGTATGCCCTAACTCATGGGGTATTAATCGATTACCCATATCGTCATCAGAGCCTTCATCCAGAATGATTGTACGGGTAGAAGCTACCGTATTCGCGGGGAATTGGGCATAACCACCCAGACTAGCGTTGTCAAATTGGTGAACGTAGTACTGGTTTAATGCATTTGTCACATCACGCGGGGCCACGGTAGCATCATCAGCATTCTGACGATACTGAGCATATAAGACATCACTGTCTATATAATCAGGCGTGGTACCTGAAAAATAAAATTGAATGCCATTTCCGTTCTGGAGATAATATTTATTGGTCAGGGCCATCACATTATTCAAACTAGCCATACTGTAGCCCCCTGTACCATCCGATTTTCGGATAATATGTGGTCTGATGGGCACATACGTCAGGGAGACAAAAGAAGGGCCAGAGGCTTGTTTTAAGCGAAGAGCCAGGGCAGCTTCAGCTTCAAGGGCCTGCCGGTCGGCAGGTGAAAGGCTTTCCGTTGCACACTGAAATAAAGGTGGGTTAATCAGCTGAGCTGTTGCGACAAACGGTAGAGCAACTAAACTACTGATCAATAGATAGAAAAATCGACTACCAAATTGGCCAGAACGCTTCGCGTAGATTTTAGGCATAAATAACTGGCTAGCTGGTTAAAAAACTCAAGATACACTATATAATATTCGCTATAGTCGATTTCTACTAAAAGGCGTTTTCGTAATGATCTTATTAATTAGATTACCAATACGTATATACTAAGAGACTTTTGATGAGTTTATACCACAAGATTACCGTATCCAGTTTAAGACAAATCGGCGAAATAGTCAGCCAGATTACTACACCATTCCTTGAATAGGTACGCCCAAAACCCCATTGTGCGCATGAGAAAAAATCTGCTAAAGTGTTTTTGCGTACCTTTCGGACTTACTTTGCGTTAATCAGGAATGATCTGGCACCGTATCTCATCGTACATTTTAAGTAATAGAATAGCCTTAATTGTAGTCGTATTACTCGGTACGGCCTTTATGGGGTATCAGGCCAGTAAGGTCAAACTCTCCTACGAATTAGCTAAAATTCTCCCCGTTACTGACCCCGACTTTCAGCGATATGAAGCCTTCAAATCGCGTTTTGGGCAGGATGGTAGTGTCATGGTGCTGTGTATTGAAACTGATAGCATGTACCAGCTTGGATTCTTCAACAGTTGGTATACGCTGAGTCAGAAAATCCGAAAAATTGAGGGCGTTAAAGATGTCGTGTCGAATGCCAATCTGTTTGGTATTGTCCGCGATGATTCGGCGCACACGTTCCGGATTCGGCCCTTAGTATCACGCCCACTTACAACACAGACAGGGTTGGATAGCCTGCGTGAACGGATTGCCTCGTTGCCCTTCTACCGGGGCCTGGTAAGCGACAGTAGTGGGCGGGCACATCTGATGGCCGTGACATTCGATCAGAAGGTTGTGAATACCAAAAACCGAATTGCATTGGTTCGCCAGGTAGAAGCGGTAGCCGATTCGTTCGGCAGACAGCATACATTATTGGGAACTGACGGGTCGGTGCATATGTCGGGTATGCCGTATATCCGCACGGAATTTTCGGCTAAAGTCAGCAAAGAAATGACCTTGTTTATGGGCCTGGCTTTTCTGGTGACGGGCTTGATTCTGGTTTACTTTTTTCGCTCGCTAACCGTCATGCTGGCAGCTCTGGCCGTTGTGGGTTTGGGTGTCATCTGGAATCTGGGCTACATCGTTTTGTTTGGATACGATATTACCCTCCTAACAGGTCTGCTTCCTCCCCTCATCATTGTCATTGGTGTCCCGAACACTATTTTTCTACTCAATCGCTACCACGAAGAACTTAATCGAAAGCGGAGCCAGCACGAGGCCTTACTTATTGCAACTGAGAAGGTTGGCGAAACCACCTTTTTTGCCAACGTGACTACCAGTATTGGCTTCTTCGTGTTTTATTTCACAGGTAGCCCTCTCCTACTGCAATTCGGGCTGGTGGCGGCATTTGGCATTATGACCACCTATGTCGTCTCGCTGATTCTGATTCCCATTATATTCAGTTATCTACCCGCTCCTTCTCCGAAACAACGCGGGCATTTAGAGCGTCGGCAGGTGAGTGGATTCCTGACGTGGGTCAACCATCTGGTTCATACCCGTCGGACAGCCATATATACGTTCATTGGCATCCTAACAGCCATTGCCATTGTGGGCGCATTACGCATCAATCCAATTGGGTATGTAGTCGATGATTTACCGAAGAACGATCCGATCTATACCGACTTAAAGTTTATTGAAAGCCGGTTCAAGGGCGTCATGCCGTTTGAAGTGAGCATTGATACAAAACGCCCCGGACGTGTACTCACTCCGCAAACACTAACCAAAATCAAGGTACTCGAACGCGAATTCAATACCTATAGTGAATTTACACGACCACTCTCGCTGGTAGAAGCCATCAAGTTTTTTTATCAGTCGTATCGGGGGGGCGATCCAAAATATTTTGCACTGCCCGGTGCGCTTGAACTGAGCCAGTTAGCGAGCTATGTTCCCCAGTTGAAAGGCGCAAAGAATGCCGCCGGAGGGTCTGCCTTTAAGGCGTATATGGATACTACGTTCCAATATACCCGGATTAGTTTCCAGATGCCCGATGTGGGCACAGTTCGCACCACGCAACTGTTGAATGAGCTCCAGCCCAAAGCCGATTCTATATTCAATATCGACCGGGCAACTGGCAAGCGCGTTGCAACTGATGAACAGTATGAAGTGAACATTACAGGCAACAGCGTAGTGTTTACGCGTGGCAATGACTACCTGCTTAAAAACCTTGCTGAGAGTACCGTATTAGCCGTCTTACTGGTTTCGATCATTCTTATTATTCTGCTTCGCGACATTCGCCTGAGCCTGATTGCCATTCTGCCCAGTGTGGTACCCCTGATTGTGACGGCAGGCATTATGGGATTCTGCGGCATTCACCTTAAACCATCCACGATTCTGATTTTCAGTATCGCCTTCGGCATCTCGTCTGATGGAACCATTTATTTCATCACCAAGTACCGGGATGAACTGCGTAATCAGAAGCTTAGCTTGGATCGGGCCATTTCGGAAACGATACGCTATACGGGTATCAGCATGTTTTATACAGCCATGATTCTGTTTGCCGGCTTCGCTATTTTTGCGGCCTCCACGTTTCAGGGGACCGTTGCCTTGGGTATACTGGTATCAATTACCTTATTGATGGGCATGGCCTCTAATCTGATTCTGCTCCCCGCGTTTCTATTGACGGTCGATAAAAAAAGAAAAGGAGTGAAGAGTGAATAATGAAGAATAGAGTTCGGTTTATTCTTCATTATTCACTCTTCACTCTTCACTCTTCTTACGCGTCCTCCAAAAAGGTATCGAAGGAGACAAATTGATTGCCAAATCGGTGCTGAATCCGCTGGCGCAGGGCATCTGCATGAATCTCCTGATAAGTCGTGTAGGACTCCAGAGAGTCAAAATCAAGTTGGATTGAATAGGTCGTACCTCCGTTATCGAGTTCAGTCAGTAACCGTAAAACCCGGTGCCCGACGGGTAGGTTCGTGGCTATGGCGGCTGGCAGAAAGAATCGCTTCATCCAGCGAAGCCAATCCTCTGCGACTTCGTTGGCAACGCTATAGGTAGTATTGTAAAGAATCATAGATAAGACAAACAAGCAATCAACAAGGTAAGTTGGCGGTTTGGTTGTTTCTTTGCTTTCAGAAACCAAATTATCCGTTAAACTGACCAAGTTATGTATTCTGGATTAGTACACGCCCACTCGGGGCTTCGCTGGGTAGCCCTTATTCTGTTACTGGTTGCTGTTATCACCGCCATTGGCAAGTGGCAGGGTCGTAGCGGTTATACCGATGGCAACCGCAAATTATACCTGTTCACCCTAATTTCCATTCACACACAATTGATAATAGGCCTGATTCTTTTGTTCATCAGCCCAAAAGTGAATTTCAGTATGATGAGCGAAAAACTCTACCGTTTCTACAGTGTAGAGCACACTACCGGTATGTTGATTGCGATCATACTTATTACCATTGGCTACTCCCGTTCCAAACGAGCCTCTGATGCTACAACCAAGCAACGTCTGGTAGGCATTTTCTATGGCTTGGGTCTGTTGCTTATTCTGGCTTCCATTCCCTGGCCGTTCCGTATTATTGGCGCAGGCTGGTTCTGAGCCAATCCACAGATGACGTTTTGCCGTGGGTCTATTGTAGTCTATGAACTGCTATAGACCCACACGTATTTTAAGATAACGGTCAGCATTTTCTGGATAGTAAAATAAATAACATAAGATTTATCATAGTAATTAGTTTACGGTCAGTTACTTGTTAACTCTGGCACAAAAAAAGTGGAAAAAAATGTGGAAAATATTCCTCATTGAATAGGTAGTTTGCCCCTATATCGATACTTTTATGCTATGTAACTTGGATTTGACCTACTTCTATGATGAGAAAAATGCTCCTGACAGTAGTTTGTACTGTCTCGTTTGGCATCGTTCAAGCTCAAACCGTACCTACCGTAACAGAGGTACCCACCGTAACTTCAAGCAAGCCAAGTTTCTACGAGCAGATTCCGCTCGTTAATGACGTCATCAACTACGCTAAAGAGCATCTTTCCATTCGCTATCGCTCGGGCGGCACAACCACCCGCGGTTTTGACTGCTCAGGCTTCACGCGTTTCTGCTTCACTAAATTTGGAATTTCGCTTCCCCATTCCAGTGCTGCCCAAGGTAGCGTAGGCGAAGCTGTTGATAAAGAGGCCGCCCAACCTGGTGATCTGATCCTTTTTAAAGGGCACAGCGCAGGAGGCAATCGGATTGGCCATGTCGGTTTAATTACCGAAGTAATTGGCGATCAGGTTAAATTCATTCACTCTGCCTGGAATGGTGGTGTTCGCTACGACTACTTAAACGCCAGCTATTATCAACGACGTTTTATGGGCATCCGGCGCGTTGCTCATTTGCTGGCAGAGAAATAAGTTATTAGTTCCTTTTAGTAAAACGTGAAGTGGGTGGAGTAAGTGTAGTTGGTACATTGTTCGTACTACACTTACTCCACCCACTTCACGTTTTACTAAATCCCTATCTTCAACGTAGTTCCTGCCCCCTGATTTACCGCTTGGGCCAGTTCATCCGCATGGCAGATGATTACCTTCGACACCCCGTTGCCCAATGCGTTAAAGGCATTATCTAATTTTGGAATCATGCCTTTGTTAATTGCCCCAGCCGTCTTATAGTTAGCATAAAGGGCAGGCGTAAGCTCATTGATAACGCTATCGTCATCCGTAGGATCTCTCAATACACCCTTTTTCTCAAAACAATAAATCAGCGTTACATTGTTATGCACGGCCATATCAACAGCGATTGCCGAAGCCATTGTATCGGCATTGGTGTTCAGCAACTCACCAGCAGCGCTATAGGTGATTGGAGCAAACACAGGTGTTAAATCCTGACGCAGAAAAAACTGAATCTGGCCCGAGTCAACCTCTTCAATATCCCCAACCATTCCATAATCAATATCTTTTACCGGGCGTTTTTTGGCCAAAACCGTACCACCGTCGGCACCCGTTAAGCCAATAGCATTAATATCCATTGCCTGGAGCTTAGCCACGATCTGTTTATTAACCAGACCGCCATACACCATGGTTACCACATCGAGCATAGGCTGGTCAGTTATGCGTCGGCCTTCAACCATAGTGGTTTCAATACCAAGTTTATCAGCAACCTGCGTAGCTATCTTTCCCCCTCCATGCACAAGAAGCTTTGAGCCAGACAGACCTGCAAAGGCCGTAAGAAACCGTTTAAGGGCAGTTGGATCGTCAATGACATTTCCGCCAATTTTAATTACTGTAAGGTTATCCATGTTTTTTTGAAACACAGAGAGACAGAGGATTGCACAGAGTAAACAGAGAGAAATAATTTTAAGCTCTGCTTGCTCTGTGCAATCCTCTGTCTCTCTGTGTTAACCTAAATTCGTTAAAATTTCTTTCAAAACTGCCTGCGCCGACCATTCCCGGTTGGCAGCCTGCTCAATGACGAGTGACTGAGGGCTATCGAGCACCGCATCCGATACTTTCAGATTACGTCGGACGGGTAAGCAGTGCATGAATCGGCCGTTGTTTGTCAGGTTTAGGTCGTCCATTGTTACCGCCCAGGATGGGTCCTGTGTGAGTACCTGCCCGTAATGCGTATACGATGACCAGTTTTTCCCATAAATGAAGTCAGCTCCTTCAAACGCTTCACTCTGGTTGTACGTTACGCGGGCATTCCCAACAAACTCAGGAGCTAGCTCATAGCCTTCTGGGTGTGTAATGACAAACTCGACGTTGCGGGCATTCATCCATTCAGCAAACGAGTTAGCTACGGCTTGCGGCAACGGTTTGAAATGCGGCAACCAGGTCAGCACCACCTTCGGACGAGCGGGTATAAGTGAAGACTTCTGTTTCGCTTCTTCAATAGTGATACAGTCGGCGAGCGATTGTAAAGGGTGGCGCGTAGCCGATTCCAGGTTTACGATAGGCACTTTGGCATATTTCGCGAACTGATGCATCACCTGCTCCCGATAGTCTTTATCCCGATCTTTAAGTTCAGCAAAAGCCCGAATCCCGATGATGTTGCAATAGCGTCCCATTACAGCGGCTGCTTCGCGAACGTGCTCAGCTTTATCGCCATTCATCAGTACGCCTTCTTCCATTTCCAGCCCCCAGCTATCCTGACCTACGTTCATGGTCATTACATTCATGCCAAGGTTTTGGGCCGCCTTCTGAGTGCTCATCCGCGTCCGCAGACTGGAGTTAAAGAAAATCAGGCCAATAGTTTTATTCTTACCGAGCAGTTGATCGGCAAAAGGATTGGCTTTGGCATCGAGGCCAGACTGGATAAGTGCGTCAATATTGCTGACGTCGGCAAGGGAGAGAAAATTGGTCATTTATTTTTTAAACACAGAGAAACGGAGATTAACACGGAGAAAACGGAGGTCAATATCCATTAACCACTCGCTTAAGGCCATTTTTTAGTAGTGTAACATTAAAATTTATTAGAAGACCAAATCTGCAATTAGATAATCGTAGATACGTCATAATCTGAGCAAGATGAACATCCGTTAGCGTTTCAACTGCTTTTAATTCAACAACTATTCTATGTTCAACCAGTAAGTCTATTCGATAACCAGTATCCAGTTTTATTTCGTCGTAAACGATTGGCATAGCTTTTTGCCGCTCAAAAAACATACGAGCTTTATCCATTTCATAGGCTATGCATTCTTCGTAGGCTGACTCTAATAATCCAGGCCCCAAACGACGGTGTACATTCATTGCACAGCCAATAATAGACTCTGTTATCTGGTTATCATTCATATTCCTCTGTACGCTCTGTTATGCCTCAGTTTTCTCTGTGTTTAGGCATTTCTCCAGCGCTTCCAGGAACATATCCGCTTCATCCACACCAATAGCCAGTGATGGCAGCAAGCGAATGATGGTCTTACCGGCCACCCCCGTAAATTGCTTGTGTTCGAACAACAGCGTTTTTCGTAGCGAATCAACGGGGAAATCATATTCAATCCCAATCATCAGCCCCCGGCCACGTAACTCCTTGTAGCCACCAATCTGCCGAATACCCTCCATGAAATAGTTGCCCATTCGGGTCGCATTTTCCAGGAGCCCTTCTTCCTTCATGATGTCTAACACAGCAATACCGGCTGTACAAGCTAAATGATTCCCACCAAACGTAGTACCTAACAGCCCGTAACTGGCTTTAAACTTGGGCGAGATCAAAATACCCCCTATTGGGAAACCATTGCCCATTCCCTTGGCCATCGAAATAATATCGGCTTCGATGCCGCTGAATTGGTGCGAAAAGAACTTGCCCGACCGACCATAGCCACACTGAACACCATCCAGAATAAGTACGGCACCCGTTTCATCGCACCGCTGACGCAACGCTTGTAAAAACTCATCCGTGGCTACCTGAATTCCGCCAACACCCTGAATACCCTCCACAATGACCGCACAGGTATCGGACGTAATGCCCGCTTTGGCTGCTTCGGCATTATTGTACGGCAAAAAGCTAACGTGCTGGTTGTAATTGACCGGAGCAACAATAGCCGGATTATCGGTAACGGCAACAGCCCCCGCCGTACGACCATGAAACGACTTCGTGAAGGCAACTACCTTTGTCCGTCCATTATGGAACGATGCCAGTTTGAGTGCATTTTCGTTAGCCTCTGCCCCCGAATTGCACAGAAACAAGGCATAGTCCGGGTGCCCAGACAGATCGCCCAGTTTATCGGCTAATTCCTGTTGCTGCGGAATCCGGACGGAGTTCGAGTAAAACGAAATTTTGTGCAGTTGATCGGTCAGCGCCTGTACATACCGAGGATGTGTATGTCCAACCGAGATTACGGCATGACCACCGTAGAGATCTAAATACCGGGTGCCATTGACATCCCAAAGGTAGCTACCCTGCGCGCGAACAGGTTCAATATCGTATAACGGATAAACGTTAAAAAGCTCTGCCATTCTTTTGATGCTTAAATACCCTGAGTCATTTCGTTCAATCAGGGCCTGACCATAAACGAGTTGCAAGTTTACGGATAATCGGTTTAAAATGGGCTTAAAACACAAAAAGGGAGCCCGTAGACTCCCTCATTTTTATGATTTGTTGCTGTACGCTCAGAGTCGATCCAAAAACGACCGAAGGACACGGACAGATTCAGCTGGCTGCTCAATCATACTCAAATGGCCAGCCTGCTCAATAGTTGCTACACGGATACGATCCGACAAACTGGCTAACTGAGCCGTTTTTTCATAGGGTATCAGTTGATCCTCCCGACCAAGAACGAGTAAAATCGGAAATTTGGCATCCCGTAACACCTGTGTTCGGTCGGGGCGGCTGGCAATAGCCGATATACCGGCAATCAATGCATCGGCCGGTAAGCTCAGAAATTGCTCAACCAATACCCGCGTTTTTTCTGGCGGATAATCGGGTGCCACCATCTTAGGCAACTGCTTCTGAATAAAAGGAGCCGTACCCTGTGTTTTCAGACCCTCAATCGCCTGTTGACGCGCTTCCTTCCGGGCATCATCGTCGGCAGTGGCGGTGGAGTGATATAAAACAAGTCCCTGTACCAGTTCGGGATGTTGCTCGGCAAAGGCCAGTGCCATATAACCACCCATCGAATGGCCCACCAGCACTACTTTTTCAACCTGTAATGTCCTGATATGCCCATACAGATCCTCCGCATAGGCTTCAATAGTCAGATGATTGGTTACTCTGGAGAAATCAGGCTTGAGTACTGGAACATCCAAAATCAGATCGGCGTAGACGCTATCCCAAATGGAAGCATCTACGCCGTGACCGTGGATGAGACAAATTGACGATGATTGGCTCATTCCAAAAAATTGATTTGTTTCCTTTATGCGTTAATCACGCCAAGCAGAATAAGTACCAGACCGACGATAAAGCCGATAAGGCCAATGACCCCTAATACGCTACCACCACCTAGTAACAACAACAACAGGCCAATGATACCGATAATAAGCCCAAGTCGCACATTGGAATTCATGACCTTCGCTTGGTCAGGAGCAACATGGCTCTTGATTTTTTTATCCATCTTCTTAAGCATTGTCCGCTCCATCAACGTCAGTTTCTTGGCAGACGTTACGTTGGTCGACGTTAGTGCTTTCTCGCTGGTTGAGGCCATTAGTTGGTTCAAACGAGCCACCCGTTGGGTCAGTTTTTTGTTTGAAGCCAGTTTGCTGTCATTCCGAACGTAGGCTTCAACCTGACTTACCGCTTGTTTAGCTTGCGCAAGCTGTTCAGCCGGGGCTGGAGCGGGCGTTGCTTCAGGAGTCGAGAGCACCACTTCCGTAGGCTTTACCGCTTCAACAGGCGTTACAGTAGCAACTGCTTCAGGTTGGGTCGATTTAAACTGTTCGCGCGCACTAGGTTGAAAATAGGCGACAGGACGGCTACAAGATGAAAGAATAACAGTGCCCATGCAGGCAGCAAAGAGGTACTTGGAAAGCGCTCTCATAGAAAAGGGGTTAAATTTGAACGATTGAGGTATCATCCCAACAACTACAGCTTTTTGTATTTGTTGTACTAAGTAAGAAAAAATAATCGCTTACAGACAAAAATTTTTGCTCTGCCAGTTGATTTATTGCTAAAATCCTGTGCTGCTACTTCTGATTATAAACCAGTTACAGCAAGCCAACCAGCAAAAGAACTGCTCCAGCTAATAAAGCGATTACACCGACGGTAAAGGCCGTACCTGTTGTTAATAAGATTAGCAGCAAACCAACAATAACGAGAACAGCACCCGTGGCCAGCGTGCCGGAGTTTATCATTGCCTTATCAGGATTATTGGGCGCGAGTTGCTTGCTGATTTTCTTGTTCATTTTTTTCACCATCAGCCGCTCCATCAAATTCATCTTTTTGGGCGCGGCTACCTCAGTAGGATTCAGGCTGGCTTTAGTGGAAGCAGAAGCCAACAGGGCACGAACGCGATTCAGACGTTTCTGCACTGTTTTGTTAACAGCCAGTTTGTTATTTGTACTTACCAGTGCATCCACCTCGTTCAGTGTCGAATTTGCCTGGGCAAGTTGTTGGGCAGGACTAGTAGCCACAGCAGGGGTCTGATCTACTGGAGTTTGATCAGCTACAAGTGGGGTAGCTGGAGGAGTTGTAGACACACTATGTTCACGTGCAGTGGGCTGGAAATAAGCGACAGGACGGCTACACGAAGCCAGAATAACTAACCCAAAAAGTGCCGTGAAAAGTTGTTTGGAGAATGTGTTCATAAGGTGAGAATTAACGTGAACGATTAAGATATCATCTTCAACAACTACAACTTTATTCGATTGTTAAGAGGTTGTTAAAAATAAGTAAAATCAGCTCTACAATAGCTCAACCAATAGAAGAACTAAACCCGCAGCTACTGCAATAGCACCAAGCGCAAAGCCTCCTCCCGTTGTGAAGGCCAATAGTAAAATACCCCCCAGCAATAGTACCGCCCCTATAGCCAGGATACTCTTACTAGCCCACGTTTTTTCGGGATTATTGGGGGCGAGTTGCCTTCTGATTGTAGTATTCAATTTCTTCACCATCAACCGCTCTACAAACGTCATCTTCCTGGGCGCTGCTGTTTCATTAGGGCCAACGCCTGTTTTACTTGACGTGGAAGCCAATAATGTACGCATCTTATATAGTCGCAGTTGACTAGTTTTAGGGGTAGCTAGTTTGTTCGTGCTAGCCAGCACATTAACTCTGTTTGGCGTAGAGTTGGCCTGACTGGGCTGTTGGGCAAGGCTAGCCACCACAACCGGAGCCTGTTCCAATGAAGTCGGGTCGGCAACCGGAGGTTCAGCAGCCGTATGTGTAGCCACACTGTGCTCACGAAGGTTTGGTTGAAAATAGGCAACTGGTCGGTTACACGAAGTAATCAACGCGAGTAATAGCAAACTTCCAGGAAGTTGGCAGGTAGTAATTCTCATAGGGAATGTAGTCGATGGTAAGTAATAAATCTTTCGTAATAAACATACTAACTATCCATTGACAGGCAAGTTTTCTAAAAAACAGTATTCCATAAAAAAACCCGCCACTTATATTCTGAAGTGGAGGGTTTTCTGAGGCTATCTGTATGTACTTACGCTACCGAGCGAAGTTGGTACGTGCTGGTTTTACCAAATTTTTCACGAGCGTATTCCAGACTAACGGTTAACTCTTTTATACCCGTTTGCGAAGGCATCTCAAACATAGCGTCGGTAATAATAGACTCGCAGATAGAGCGCAGCCCCCGTGCACCAAGTCCATATTGCAGGGCCTGATCAACAATGTAGTTTAATGCCGTTGGGTCCCAGTGAAGCGTAATACCCTCCATCTGGAAAAGCTTGTCGTATTGCTTGGTGATGGCGTTTTTGGGTTCAGTCAAAATCTGCATCAACGCCGAACGATCGAGCGGTTCGAGGTGAGTAAGGACCGGTAATCGGCCAATCAGTTCTGGAATTAACCCGAACGATTTCAGATCAAGGGCCGAAATATACCGCATCAGATGTCCTTTCTCAAGCGTGTCATTCAAACGACGATCTCCGGAAAAACCTATTGGGCGCGTATTGATTCGTTTGGCGATATGCCGTTCGATTCCATCAAACGCCCCCCCGCAGATAAACAGAATATTTTCGGTATTCAACGCGATTAGTCGTTGATCAGGGTGCTTACGTCCACCCTGTGGTGGCACATTCACAACCGACCCTTCCAGAAGTTTTAACAACGCCTGTTGAACCCCCTCTCCGCTCACATCACGGGTGATGCTGGGATTATCTGACTTACGGGCAATTTTATCGATCTCATCAATATAAACAATACCTCGTTCAGCCGCTTCAACATTGTAATCGGCAGCTTGCAGCAATCGGGTCAGAATCGTTTCTACATCTTCGCCAACGTAACCGGCTTCTGTAATTACCGTAGCATCGGCAATGCAGAAGGGCACTTCAAGGATTTTGGCAATAGATCGGGCAAGGTATGTTTTACCCGTACCTGTTTCGCCCACCATGATGATATTCGATTTTTCAATCGTCACGTCATCATCGGTTTTTGGCTGCATCAATCGTTTGTAATGATTGTAAACGGCAACAGTGATGGATTTCTTGGCGTCGTCCTGCCCAATTACGTATTGGTCAAGGTGACGCTTCATATCAACCGGCTTGATGAGATTGATCTTCACCTCGGTTGGTTCGCTCTTTTTGGGGCGCATTTCTTCCAGTACCACCTGATGCCCCTGCTCGATACAGTAGTTACAGATGTGTGCGTCGATGCCGGACAGTAGCAGCATCACCTCGTTTTTGCGCCGTCCACAGAACGAGCAACTAATTTGTGGCATGAACGTTTGCAGTGTGAATAAGTTGGGGGTTAGCGGATTTATAAGAGTGGTATGCTTATAACCCGATTTGAATTAACAGATCGTAAAGACACTTTGTTACCCTAAATTTCGGCAGAAAAAAAATGACTCAGGCGAACCTGAGCCATTTGTCGATAGCAAAGTTATTAACTGGCAAGCAAACGGTCAAACTTATTGCTTTATGAGCTACGATTTACGGTTTGACTCTGGCGTCAGCAAAAAATCGTAACGGGGCCGCCCGCGCGGTCGTAAACCGTAGCTCGTAACTCAGCTTACTTTTCCCGGCGAAGAACTTCGTCGATCAAGCCATATTCTTTGGCTTCTTCGGCCCGGAACCATTTATCACGGTCAGAGGCCTGTTCGATTTCTTCGTAGGTACGGCCTGAATGGCTGGCCAAAATCCGGTACAGATCTTTTTCCAGTTCAAGCATTTCCTTCATGGTCACCTGCATATCTTTCGAGGTTCCCTGAGCACCACCCGATGGCTGGTGGATCATGACCCGGGCGTGTGGTAAAGCAGAACGCTTTCCGGCAGCGCCACCAGCCAGTAACACAGCACCCATGGAAGCAGCAAGGCTGGTACAAACCGTAGCCACGTCGGGCCGAACGTACTGCATGGTATCGTAAATACCCAGGCCAGCGTAGACCGAACCACCAGGGCTGTTCAAATACATCAGGATATCTTTTTTCGGATCAGCCGATTCCAGGAATAATAACTGAGCCACAATGATGTTGGCAATATTATCATCAACTGGCAGACCCATAAAAATAATACGGTCGGCCATCAGGCGCGAGAACACGTCTACTTCCCGGAAATTCATTGGCCGTTCTTCAATAACCGAACGGGTCATGTTTTCAACCTGTTGATTTTCGACAGTGTGTTTTACGTAACCATCTACTGTCAGGCCATTGAGGCCCATGTGATGCACCGCGAAATTGCGGAATTCTTTTTCGTTATTCATAATGGGGTTTACTTCGTTAATTTGAAAACCAATAATGATTGGTGTAAGTTCGAGAATCGTTTCGTTACAAAATTGCGTTATCCTACCGAAAAACCCTGTCAGTTTTGGTTTAGAATTTATCGTTGTTACTTGATATGAGCACTATCACCTCTCGTGGCCCGGCCGAAAAAATACGTTTAGAACGGCTTCAACGCGGTTTATCGCAGGAAAACATGGCCGATCTGCTTAATCTGTCTACCACAGCGTATGGTGATATTGAGCGCGGCAAAACCGACCTGACCCTTTCGCGACTGAGCCAAATTGCCAGCGTTCTGGACGTTTCGCCCCTAACGCTCCTCTCCGACGAAGCCGTAACCGCCCAGGTCATCGAGCCAAAATCAGACGCAGTCGTCAGCCACGAACTCGAAACCCTCCGCCTGACAGTGGAGAAACAGGAAGTCGAGCTAGACAAACTTCGCCTGGAAGCGGACTACTGGAAACGCAAATACGACGAGCGGATAGCGATGGAATTGCTCCGCTCTATGGGCGTTGAGCAGAAGCGCGAACGGATTGGGTTTTGATTCGTTTAGTTTATAATTGGAACAGAACGCAGATACTATTCTTTATAACCTTCAACCGCAAACGGATTTACATTAGTTAAGCACAATGAACGAACAAAGTAAAAGCTTCCTGTACAAGTACCTTAACAATGCCTCACCAACTGGCTTTGAATCCTCAGGGCAGCAGATTTGGCTGGATTACCTCAAACCCTATACCGACGAATACATCGTGGATACCTACGGCACTGCTGTTGGGGTTATCGGACCGGGCAAAGACTACAAAGTCGTAATCGAAGCCCACTCCGACGAAATTTCGTGGTTTGTCAATTACATTTCCGACGATGGCTACCTCTATGTTCGGCGCAACGGGGGCTCCGATGCGGTTATTGCCCCATCAATGCGGGTAAACCTGCACACGAAGCAGGGTGTGGTAGAAGGCGTATTCGGCTGGCCAGCTATTCATGTCCGTGATCTGGCAAAAGATACAGCCCCTAAAGTAACGGATCTGTTCATCGACGTGGGTGCGGCAACCAAGCAGGAAGTCCTCGACATGGGCATTCATGTTGGTACCGTCTGCACATTCGTCGATGGGCTGATGGAGTTGAATAACCGATATTTTGTTGGCCGGGCTCTGGACAATCGGATGGGTGGCTTCATGATTGCTGAAGTGGCCCGGTTGTTAAAAGAAAACAATGTAACCCTGCCTTTCACGCTCTACATTGTCAATGCGGTTCAGGAAGAAATTGGCCTTCGAGGGGCCGAAATGATTGCCCGTCGCCTAAAGCCGGACCTCGCCATTTGCACCGACGTAACCCACGATACGCAATCGCCGAAGTACGATAAAAAAGAACAGGGTGACCTCAAATGTGGCGCAGGACCGGTCTTATGCTACGGCCCTGCCGTACAGAACAACGTTCTCGATTTCCTGATTGCTGTTGCTGACCAACAGGAGATTGCCTTCCAGCGTCAGGCTGTTAGCCGCTCGACAGGTACAGACACCGATGCCTTCGCGTATGCAACCGAGGGGATAGCTTCTGCCTTGATTTCGTTGCCACTCAAGTACATGCACACAACCGTTGAGACCGTTCATATGGATGATGTGCAGAACGTCATCAAGCTCATGTACGAAACCCTATTGGCGCTGAAAGGCGGGGAGGATTTTCGGTATATTAAATAGCCGAAAAACAGACAAAAGCAGCCATACAAGAATTCAGCCGCTTTTGTCTATATTGTATCATATTTTCAGGCCAAGCGTATGAAAGAACTAATCTTTTTAGTTGAGGAAGATCCCGAAGGCGGCTATACCGCGCAAGCCGTTGGTGAGAACATATTCACGCAAGGCGATACAATGGCTGAACTAAAAACAATGATTAGGGATGCCGTCGACTGTCACTACGACAATCCGTCGCAGTGGCCGCAACTGGTTCGACTGCACTTTGTGAAGGACGAAGTATTTGCGCTATGAAGTTCCCGCGTAATCTGACAGGTCTGGAGTTCATAAAGTTGCTAAAACCATTCGGTTATGAAGTAATTCGGCAAACGGGTAGCCATATCCGAATTCAGACGATGCAAAACGGTCAACATTATGAGACCATTCCGCGTCACGACCCAATTAAGATAGGCACTCTAAATAATATCCTGAAAAATATCGCAAAGCATTTCGATTTAACAAAAGAAGAATTGGCAAAGCAGTTGTTTGAGTAAACCCTATTGGCGCTGAAAGACGGGGAGGATTTCCGGTATATTAAATAAGCAAAGTTTTTAACCACAGAGGCACGGAGAACACAGAGAAAAACAATGTAAATCTCTGTGTTCTCCGTGCCTCTGTGGTTAAACAGATATTGGTAATTAATTCCGGCGGAAGCCGCCACCCTGCCCCCGTTGGCCTCCCCCATTCCGCTCCTGAAATGGATCTCTTGGTGCTGTAACGCCCGCACTAAATTTGCGCAGGTTATACACGAAGCTGATCATGAAATAGCGGTTCAGTACCCGGCTCCGGACTTCTTCGGTATAGGTGTCTGTTACGTTCCGCACGATACTCTGATTCTGATTCAGCAAATCGAATGCCTGGAACCGGATTTCACCCTGATTTTGCTTGAACAACTGCCGGGCCAACGTTGCATTCCAGAGTGTATACGACTGATTAAAGCTGGCCGAACTACCTCCGTAGTGGTTGTAGTAAACGTTGGTTGAGAACGTAAACTTGAGCGGCAATTGGTAATAGACGTCGAGCGTTACGGACTGGTTCAGGAAGGTCGTATTCTGTTGCGGTTGTAGCGAATACCTGGCCGATTGCCAGTTAATGTTACCCGACAAGTTCAGGTCTAATTTCTCCGTAAAATTTGAACTTATCGTGGCTCCCTGACCAATCAGCCAGTTTTTCGCCTGATTGGATTGATTATTTATAAAACTCGTTCCCTGATTAAAGGTCAGGTTTGTCGATAAGTTCAGGTTCGTTTTCTGCGCTCCTAATTTGAGCGGACGACCAAATACCAGCGATCCATTGACAGTATAATACCCATTGGTATTCACCGGTATGGTTGTCTGCGCTCCCGATTTGTCGAATGTCGTTGAGTTGACGATTTTGTTATCTGTCCGGCTCGCATTCAAAAAGACAAACATGTTCCGGAACGTGGCAGCATCAAACCGGTTATAATTCAACGATACCGTATGACTGTATTCAGGTTGCAGATCGAGATTACCAAGCTGGATGTTAAGCGGGTTCGTATTGTTCGCTACAGGCTGTAACTGATTCACCGATGGCGCGTTGAGCCGGGTGCGGTAGTTCAGTCGTAATCGCCGGCTCTTGCCAAAATTATACGTGAACAAGGCGTTGGGCAGTAAATTCGAATAGGTTCGGTTTAAGGTTGTTTCCCGACTTAGGTTTTGTGAGTTAAGGCTCGCCTGCTGAGCATCAACACCAAACGCATAGGTATACTTCAGTCGTTTGGTTTGCCAGGTCAATCCACCCCGATTGGTTACGTAGTCGTTTACAAAGTTGTTACTCAAGCTGGAATTCACCAGATCATACTGATTTGTAGTGCCATTAAAATCATTTACGGCCCGGTTTGATGTATTGTGATTATCCGACAGGTTGTAGTGAAACTCAAGCGTCTGTCGAAGCGATAGCGGTTCAGTATAACTAACGTTAACCGTATTGGTCATCGAATGCGTCTCCTGATTATTGCGCTGATTTATTTTCTGTGTGGTTATCCCCGTTACGGTATCTTTCGTAATAACACCAGATGTCAGACTGGTAGATGATCCGTTAAACGTATTGACGGAGTTATTAAAACCCTCATTGTCCTGGTTATTAGCCCCTATGGTCCAGTTTACCGAAAAGCTGCGTCCTTGTTTCTTAAATTTACGAAACAGCAGTAAGGAGTTATTCCCCGTAAAACCTGTACCGGTAGAGTTATAGTTGGTCAGGCTTGAATTGGCCAGAACACCCTCATTGGTAAAGGTTTGCGATTGGCTATTGTTATTATAATTTGAGTTTAGCCAGGATAAGCTCGGAATCACCCGAATCGTCGTCATTGAGTCGAGTCGGTAATCGAGCCGGAGATTAAAGCGGTGATTGGTATTGGTATTATCCGAACCATTGGCCTGATCACGAACAAATCCAGCATCAGCGCGGGTAGCCACTGTACCCGATGTACCACTGGGAATTACGTTCTCGCGGTGGCTTTGCTGACTGGTGAGGGTGTTGGTATTGCTGGCGTTGTAGCTACTCACCACATCAATCTTTTTACCCCAGCCATCCCGATAGTTAATACCGGCAGCCCACGACTGCGTGATGGCATTACTACCAACCTGCCCGGCACCATTACCGCTTCCACCACCAGCTCCACCACGTACCACGTTACTCCCACCCCCGCCCCCCTGGCCTTGCCCCGCTCCACCGAAGTTGTTACCAAGCCCTAAATCACTCGCCGTAAAGCCCTGCTGGTTAATATTATTAGCCATACCCAGCATCGAAATCTGGCGACCATTATTAAACTGGTTATAACTGACCCGACCCGAGTAACGGGCATCGTCTCCTGGCTTGGGGCCAACACCAATCGTTTGCTGGCCAAACGAGCCTTTACGCTTATCTTTTTTGGTGGTGATGTTAATCGTTTTCTCCCGATCGCCATCATCCACACCCGAAAAAGTAGATTGTTCAGATGCCTGATCGAAGAGTTGTACTTTGTCGATAATGTCGGCGGGAAGGTTGCGGGTGGCCATTTTGGGGTCATTCCCGAAAAACGGTTTCCCGTCAACCAGTACTTTGGTGATTGCCTGCCCCTGCGCTTTTACATTCCCATCCCGGTCTACTTCCACGCCCGGCAGTTTCTTGAGCAAATCCTCTACCTGTGCGTTCGGGCGGGTTTTAAACGAGCCTGCATTGAACTCCAGTGTATCTCCTTTCACGGCAATTGGAGCCCGTTCGCCCTGCACCGAAACTTCCATGAGAGTCTGTGATTGGGCAACTATATCAATGGTTCCAGCATCGACTGTAGGATCGTTCTGGGTCACAGAAACACTGCGGGAGCGGCCACGATAACCAACATACGTTACCAACACCCGATATTGACCTACGGCCAGTTTAGGAAACTCAAATTTCCCATCCCCATCCGTAATCCCAAAGGTTACCAACGACGAATCGCGGGCTAGTAATAAGGATACCGATGCCTCCATCAGGGGCTTGCGAGTCACCGAGTCGACTACAGTTCCCTTGATAGTACCCGGAGATTGGGCGGAGGCACTGAAATTAATGAATAATGCACAATGAATAATGAATAACGAAACTCGGAGTAAGGGCTTCACAGTCAGTAAGTTTTTCATTTTGCATTATACGTTGTACATTATTCATTCGTATTTACTTAATTCCGGGGGGCAGACATATTCATGTTCTGCATCATTTTCTGCCGGAAATCGGCCATGCCTTTTCGCCGGATCTGTTCCATTTCGTCAGCCGATATAGCTTTAGCCTCTTTAGGTGGCTGCACGGATGCTTCGGCAACGGCTTCCATTGAAACTCCTGTTGCTTTATACGATTCCGTGTCCGATTCAATCAGTAATACCACACCTTTGGGTGGAGTCAGATCGGCAACGGGCGAATACGTAAAGGGCAGATCAGTGGTGTACCAGATTGTATAAGGCAATTTTCGGTGCGTAGCAGTGGCCTTGTGGCAGACATAGCCTGCAATCTTTTTAGTCTTTTCACTCTCCTGCCAATCGGTTGCGGCTGGCATGGGTTTTTCAGAGCGGTATGTCTGGCTGGCAGAATCTTTCTTCACCACCAGTACATCAATCCGTTGCCGATTGGCTAAATCCAGATACGTCTGTTGTTCGAATGGGAAATTCGCCCGCATAGCACCACCCCGATTGGGCCGATCACCACCGCCAGGTCCGCCCGCGCCATCGGGGCTACCATCGGCACCTTGTCGGCGAAACATCATACCTCCCTGCGGCCGATCACGTTCTTCTTTGGCCATTGTGCCAGCAAAGACAAGTTTCTGCGTAAACGACATCACTTCAGGTGCCCCTTCCGGTGCATCAGGAGCGCCAGGGGCACCTGGTCGAACTTCCTGTCCATTAATGACCATGCGCATCTGCGACCGGTCAATCTGACGCATACCTTCGTACGTAATTTTACCGGATACAGGGGTCTGTGCAACGGATACCGTAGCAACCAGGCCGGTAATGAGACAGGTGAAAATGGCTTGTTTCATGGTGAAATGAGAAATTCTTGATGTAAACGTTGCACAAATTTTCCAACTCACGACTAAAATCTCGTTAAAAGCAGCTAAATCGGCGCTGAGTCGGTTTTTTTACCATCCGAATGCCTACGTTATGACCCCCAAACGCATTGTCTCGATCGTTCCGTCGCAGACCGAATTACTCTTCGATCTGGGTGTAGACGAACAACTGGTTGGCATCACAAAATTCTGCATCCATCCGGCTACTAAAGTTAAGCATAAGGCGATAGTAGGTGGCACTAAAACCCTGAATCTTAGTAAAATACAGGCATTAAATCCTGATCTTATTCTGGCGAACAAAGAAGAGAATAACCGGGAGCAAGTAGAAGAACTTCAGCAAACCTATCCAGTTTATGTTACGGACATCATAACACTGCCAGATGCGTTGGCGATGATTCGGGATGTAGGTGCACTGGTTGGAAAGAATGAAGAAGCGGAGAAGATGGCTTTGCAACTAACTGACTCCCTAATCCCTCTACTCCAGATTCCACGTCTTTCTGTGGCCTACTTCATCTGGCGAAAGCCTTATATGGTAGCGGCCAATGGCACGTTTATTCACGAAATGCTCGGAATAGCAGGATTTAGCAACGTTTTCGCTGATCAGACGCGCTATCCTGAAATCACTACAGATGACCTTCGGGCAGCCCAGCCCGATCTGATTTTCCTATCATCGGAACCGTATCCATTCACAGAAAAACACCAGGCAGAGTTTAACGCGATTTGCCCATTGGCACGGGTGATGGTCGTGGATGGCGAGCTATTTTCCTGGTACGGTAGCCGACTGTTGCGCTCGTCGGACTATTTTAGGAACTTGCGTAACGAAATTGCACTGAACAACGTATGATTACCGACATCTCCCAACTCGACCCCAACGGAACGTACACCTACGCTGACTATCTAAAATGGCAGTTTGAGGAAAGCGTTGAACTGATCAAAGGGAAATTATATCGGATGTCTCCGGCACCGAAACGGGTGCATCAGTTAGCAGTAAGTCATTTATTGGTAGATATTAGCATATATCTGGGCAACAATGGTTGTCAGATTTATACAGCACCCTTTGACGTGCGTTTACCAATTCGAAATGAGCGCAAACCAGATCAACTACATACTGTTGTCCAACCAGACATTTGTGTCATCTGCGATACAACTAAATTAGACGACAGCGGTTGTCTAGGTGCGCCTGACTGGGTTATTGAAATTACTTCGCCCCGAACAGCTAAGAACGACTTTAGCGAAAAGTACAATCTCTACGAAGAATCGGGTGTACGTGAGTACTGGATTATTCAACCCAAAGAAAAGGCCGTCAACGTGTATGTGTTGGAAAATGGTACGTATGCGTTAGTAGACGTTTACGAATCGGGCGAAATCCCCAGTTGTATTTTCCCCGATCTCCTTGTTTCCCACGAACGTATTTTTTGCTAGATGCCAACCTCCAACGACACCCTCTCCATTGCCTCCATCAACCTGATTCTATTTGCCGCCCAGCAGCGTGGGGCCAATCCTGATGCGCTGGCTCGTGCGGTAGGCATCAGCCCCGAGCAACTGCGTGATCCCGATGGGCGCGTGCTGGTTCGGCAGGTGCAGGCACTCTGGCGCGAGGTGATAGCGGCCACGGGCGACGCCAATATTGCCCTGCAACTTGGTGAAATGGTAAATCCGGTTGCTATCGGTGTGTTAGCCTATGTAATGATGCACAGCCCTACATTGGGTCGCGCCTTTGATAAACTGTGCCAGTACCAGGATATTGTTTGCGAAGGTATTCGTACAACAGGGCAATTTGTGAATTCGGGAAAGCAGTTTGCCTTATCGCTCCAGATAATCAGTGCCGATATTATTTATCCGCAATATGCACTTAACTCCGAATTGTCGATTTACCTGTCTGCAATGCGGGCATTGACAGGGCATCGTATTTCAGCCAGCGAGATTCACTTTGCCTACCCACGTCCGGTTGATACGCGGGAACATGAGCGCGTATTTGCCCCCGCCCGCCTAACCTTCGATGCACCCGAAACGACACTTGTTCTTGATGCCAGCTTGCTCGATTTGCCCGTTCTGAACGCCAGCCCTACGTTGTCGGTCCTATTTGAAAAACATGCGAACGACATTCTCAGCAAGCTCAAGTTACCATCGTTGAGTACTCGGGTGAAATCGGAAATTATTTCGATGATGAAGGGGGAAGAACCCACGCTGGCCATCATTGCCGACCGGCTGGCCATGGGAATCCGAACGCTCCAACTCCACCTAAAAGAGGCAGGCACCTCCTATCAGCAATTGCTTGACGAAACCCGAAAAGAACTGGCTGTCAGTCACCTGCGCGAACCTTACCTGAGTACAACCGACATTGCCTATCTGCTGGGTTTTGCCGAACCGAGCGTCTTTTTTCGGTCATTCAAGAAATGGACGGGCCAAACACCGGGTGCGTATCGAATGGCACTGGTAGCGTGATTAAAGTAGGAGGCCACGCACGCTACTTTAATCACAAATCTCCCAAGCTCGTGTGCTTGAAACTGTCGAAATATTTCAGGCCATAGCCCATCATACGATCCATACTGGAGTGAGCGAAAAGAATAACTCCTGCCAGCATTAACGCCTGATTACCCGTCATCAGGCCCAGCAAACCAATCACAATACCCAGTCCTTTGTGATGCACAATGTTATATAGTACTGCCCCAATTGCTGGATTGATAATATAGCCAATCATACTCAGGTCAGGTACGAGAATCAGAGCGGGAAACCACCACCAGGCAAAATTCAGGCGGGAGAACAGGTAAATAGCGCCTAGAAATTGGATCAGTTCTTCGGATTTTAGTAAGGTTTTCATTTGCGTATTTGTTTACAAGAGTTGATAGTATCGCTCCAGAGAATCGGCTAAGTTTTATAATCTGTAAGAACAGATGTGGTGATTCAATTTATAGGCAGTTGTGTCAATTCTGAAGCCGAAACTCCTTCTGCCGTAAACGACCGTTTTAATTCGTGCTCAGAGAACCATGTCAATGTTTCGATCAAGGCTTGTTTCATGGGTGTAGGCTGGAAATCGGGGAATAGCGAAAGCACTTTCTGATCATCGAGCACGATTGTATTTTCGTAGAGATAGAGCATCTCATTCACTTCACGTAGCACAGGCATAAACAGTCCCAGAACACTGACAATAAAGCGACTGTACACCTGTACCTTTAACGGCTTGCCAGTTAGGGCGTTAATCTGCTCAAACCACCACCGAATGGATGGCACCGTTGTTCCACCATAGTTCCAGACTTCGTACGGCTTCGATTGAATGCCCGAAGACTGTGTTTTCGTAGCCCAATCCCGCAACATTAATCGGACAATAACTTCAGCCGCGTCTTTCGTATATACGGCCTGGTGTGGAATATCCACATTTACAATCCAGGGTAGTGCTTTGCCATTGAGTGCATTTTCAAAGATGGGCTTTACGCCTTCGTTCAGTACGTTTGGGCCCCAGAAATCGGGCAACCGAACGTTCATGACCCGGCAGTTGCCGGCAGTGGCAGCCTGCTCTAACATGGCTTCAATCTCAACACGCAACTGGCCTTTTCGGGTGCAGGGATTCGGTTTGCTATCCTCCCGGATTGGGGCTTTGGTATTCCCAAAATTGTAGACGTTGCCCGGCAAAATAATGGTCGCTTGCTGTTGAGCGGCAGCGTCAATCACCTTTTGGGTGGCCGTGTCCATGTTGCCAAACCATTTATTGTAGGGGTAATTGATGCCATAAAAGATAAAGTCCTGATTTACAGCAATTCGATTCAACAACGTGGCATCCTGTACATCGCCTTCTACCAACGTCAGCGTAGGTTGATTCGGGAATAATGCTTCGGCTTTAGCCCGGTTTCGAACGAGGATGGTTACCGGCAACTGGCGGGCCAGCAGATTGGCGGTTACGGCATAACCGATGCTTCCAGTAGCACCCAGAACAAGAATTGTTGGCGTAGTATTCATGAGATCTGTTCGTCAATTAGTACGTAACAAAGGTCTGGCGAATCAGCCGGGTGGTTGCTGACGAACTACGCAAATCGAATGACCAATTACGAAAAAGTGGGGTAAGCTGGCTACCAGTTACTCAACTCTGTCAGAACTTTCTGGCGGGCAGCAACGCAAACGAAAAAATCTGCGTAATTGGTATAGTCTTAACCGTACTGTTTGCTTATCCTTGCATATCAATCGTTTACCATGAAACACATCTCACTTTTTTCTCTTTTTTTTAGCCTATGTGTATCAGCAATGGCTCAGGAAATCGTGATTGATACTAATTATTATGCCCCCCCACCTGTTGTTCGCCAACGGGTACTCACAGAAGACCCAGATCAGCGCCCCATGGAGCGTCGGTCTGCGAGGGAGCGCAAATCCGATTACCTGCAAACCTATCAGCTCAAAGAGGTACAAACCTGGTATGTGAGTCTTGAAGGTGGATTTCGTAATGATGGTAGTGTGCTAACAAATTCACTCAATGGACTGGTGAGTAACCCGTCATCGACAAAAACAACCTGGAGTGCCTTACTCGGCTATACCTACCATAATGTCTGGGCAGTTGAAACAGGCTATATCGCTGCGCCTGTTCACCTGAATATCACGATTGCAAACGGATCGAGACCCCTTGTTTACAATTATCAGAATAGCGGCTATGGTATACCTTTACGTGTAAAACGACGTATTGGCTCCGCAAGCCGTGCTAAAAACGGAACGGGCTTCTGGGTCTCGGCAGGCGCTTGGCTTGTGCCAAATGGTAGTGCAAACGCAGATGATTTCCGGTTAATTGGCTACAACTATACCAATACCAGACCTCGAACAGCTGATACACTCCACCTGAACAATACCACCACAACCAAAACTATATCGGGGGTTGCGGAGCTTGGAATTGATTATTCTGCCCGTTTGTCCTCGTCGTTAGAACTAGGCGTTTATGCGCGTAAATACTGGGGACTCGGCGAGGCCATACGCTCCGATCTGGCCTACACGGTCAACAGCACTGCCCACACACAATCGTCTATCACAGCAAATGGAACAGGCTGGGGCTTTGGCATTGCTCTACGCTATATCTATGGGCGACAGCAGGAAGTAAAAAAGCCATGACATTTCAACAGTATCTACCTGGTAAACAGTTAAGGCCTTACATTAAGCGGTTCATCGTTTCGGACGTGAGCGATGAGCAGACGTATAAAGTGCTACCTGACACGTCAGTAGTGATGGGATTTCAATATCGGGGACGATTAGCGTATGTGGACAACACGACCGAAGTGCCCTTAACCACATCTGGGATTACAGGTATTCAAACTGGATTTCGTCTGTTTAAAAACTCACCAGCTACTAGTTCACTACTCGTTGTATTCACGGAAACAGGCGCTGCATCGTATTTTGATGTACCCTTGCACGAACTAGGTAACGCTAGTCTGGCACTGGACAATTTTGCCCTTCGTTCCCATATTGATTTGTTCGAAGACCAGTTAGCAGCCGCAACAACTGATCAGGAACGGATTCAACTTGTCGAGCACTTTCTCCTCTCCAGACTCCAGAAGCCCAAAGTCGATCCACTTGTATCACTGGCGCTAGAGCACATCTATCAGTCAAACGGAACGATCCGAATGACTTCATTGGCGGATAAATTATGCATTAGCCAAAGCCCACTTGAAAAGCGCTTTCGTCAACTAGTTGGCACTTCTCCGAAACGGTTTGCCTCCATTGTCCGAATGAAACAGGCTATTGCCGCTTTTTCGACAACCAGGAGCCTGACCGGCATCAGCTTAGAATCTGGCTATTTTGATCAGGCCCACTTTATTAAGGACTTCAAAACCTTCACAGGCTTAACTCCGACTGAATTTCTACGAGCTTCTCCCGACTTGTAACAGGAGTAAAAAACGATTTTTTACAATCGTGCCACAAACTCAAATCGGACCTTTGTGATGAACAAAACAAAGAGAAGATGTTAAGCGAAGAATCACTTAGAGCAGCCTACGCCACCGCCCAAAATTACCCGGATTTAGCCCAGAAACTCGTTGATGCTGGTGTACAATCGTACACTGTTGAGGTATCATCCGGCAACATGATCTACCGATCAGCCGATGGTGAGACCTTACTTCATCCAACTATAATGGAACCCAGAGCCATTGCAACCCGCTTCGACCAGGCAGGAACAATTCAGGCAATTCGGGGCAATCAGGAAGGCAAAACAGATTACCCACAATTTATGAATGAAATTGCTCAATCAGGTATTCGCTTCTACGATGCTATCCTGACCGGTAACAATAAACGGGTTATTTACGTAGGTATAGGCGGGCATTATGAAGAGAAAATTCCAATTGTCTGATCCACTAGCCAACCTACACCAGCTTTTTCACGTCCAGCACTTTCACCTTATTCTGCTCAGCTTTTTTGAGCGTTTCGGGAGAATAGACAGACAAGCGTACGTTTTCCTGCATATCAGCCCGTTTCTGAATATGCTGCTCCAGATAACGATCCAGGTGTTTGCCTTCCAGACCGTAGCTAAAAAATAGGGAGACACGTTCGCCCTGCTGTTCGCGGAACAGGAAATCGGGCAGACGATTTTCCAGACCAACGTGCAGTGGTAGGTTATTCAGCACTTTCATCCGACGGGCATTGCCGCTGTGGAGCGTCCGCATATTCCAGGCCACAATGTCGCCCGCACGGGTGTCCGCAAATACGTCGGCACCGTCGGCGGCCTCGTGGCTTCCCCTTTTAAATCGGATACCTCCACTGTAGGTATCGTGGTTCTGAAGATAGATACCAAAACGGATTAATGGATAATGTCCATCCCAATCGGCACCCTGGCCGAACTGGTAACGGTCGATATTATCGCGGTGAAACCCTCGGGTGCCAGTACCAATTTGGTAAGTGCTATCCGAGAAGTAAACGGGCGTATCGCCCAATAATTCAGTGGCAATGGCAACAATACGCGGATCGTAAATTACCCAGCCCAGCTTCTCTTTACTGAGTAAATCGCCTTTTACGGAAGCCGCCTGTTTTACTTTCGCCACCAAACCAAGTTTCTGCTGCTGATTGCGATAGTCGTAGGCCGATTGCCGCAATTGAGTCACTTCGTCTGGTGTAAAAACGTTGCGGACGATAAGATAGCCTTGCTGTTCAAATTGCTCCCGGCGTGTCATTTTTAGTTCTATTGTTTCAGGTTCAAGGTTTTCGCATCTTGCTGTGAGGTCAGGTTCTTAAACCTGACCTAGTGAGGTTTCTTAAAACCTCTAATTAGTATGTATAGGTTTTAAGAAACCTTGCGACGTCGGTTTCTAAAAACCGACATCACGTGCACCCCCATTTTAACGAATAGCTTCTTCCTGTATAAAATTAACCGTGGCCACTCGTGCCATATCCCCCCAGAAACTTGGGTACGATTTATCCACAACTCTTGGCTCTTCAATAATTATTTCCTCACGCATCGCTACGGGTGCAAACGCCATGGCCATCCGGTGATCATCGTAGGTTTTGATGGTAGCAGGCAGTGAATGACTCGTTGGCAATTGACGAACTTCGTAGAGGTGGTTTGGCTCAATCTCCACTAATTCAGCCCCAATTTTCTGCAACTCCGCCTGTAGCGCAGCGATTCGGTCGGTTTCCTTAATTTTCAGACTCTCGACTCCTGTAAGCCGTAAGATTACACCTTTTACTGCGGCACACACAGCAACCGTCTGGGCCAGATCAGGGCAGTCGGTGAAGTCCCAGGCTAAGGATTCACTAACCTTACCCTTGGTTAACCGAACACCGGATTCGGTAAAGGTACTCGCGACGCCTAAGGAACGCATAATATCGACTATCGCACTATCGCCCTGCAACGATTTGGCTTTCAGCCCCAGTAGCGTAATTTCGGCCGTTTCGTCTTTAGCTAATGCGGCTACGCTATACCAGTAACTCGCCCCCGACCAATCGGATTCAATGGCATACGGTTTGGGCGTATAGGGTTTTGGCGCAATAGTGATCGTCTTTGTCTCCCAATCCGCCTGAACATCAGCCCCAAAATAAGCCATTTGTTCCAGCGTCATTTCGATATAAGGTCTTGACCCAATGGCACCTGTTAGCTCCAGTGTCAACCCATTCGGCAACAACGGAGCAATCATCACCAGGGCAGAAATATATTGACTGCTCACATCGCCCCGAATACTGATCCGGTTCGAGCTTCCCGCAGTGAAGCCGTTAAGCTGTAGGGGTGGGTACCCTTCTTTGTTAAGATACGTAATATCAGCACCGAGCGATCGTAGCGCATCAACCAGTATGCCGATGGGACGTTCACACATTCGAGGGGTGCCTGTCATTGTTTTTTGCTGACCCGTTACGGCGAAATAGGCCGTCAGAAAACGCATTGTCGTTCCCGCATCCAGCACATCGGCGATCTGGTCTTCTGACTTTAGCAACCGGATCATCGTCTGTGTATCACGGGCGGTCGATAGATTTTTCAGGTCACATTGAAAGCCGGTCAGGGCGTCGATAATAAGGGCACGGTTGCTTTCACTTTTCGACGAAGCGAGGGGAATCGTGGCCTGGATAATACCAGGCTTCGTCAGCGTAGCGGGAGGAGATAAACGAACAGCGTTCAAGAGATAAACAGATTAGAGGAGTCTGGGTTTTTGGTATTCGGTTTACGAAAGGCTTACGCATGAATTGTTAACGCGCCAGCCTACCGTAAACCGAATACCAAAAACCAAAAATCCTTAAAAGAAATAGTTCGCAAAAAAACGAAATTACTGCTAGATTCCGGTCATCATTGGCTGGTTAGCCCGCATGAAAACGCTTTTTTTCGTATGAATCAGTTTATTAACGCCACCGTTTTTACCGGCGATGAATGGCTTTCGAACGGGTCGGTACGTACTGATAACGGTCGCATTCAGGAAATATCGACAGCAGAAACAACATCTGTGCCCAATGGAACAACGATTATTGACCTCAACGGTGATTACCTCCTTCCGGGCTTTGTGGATTTGCAGTTGTACGGCGGGTCGAATCTATTTCTGAACGACCAGCCAACGCCCGACACAGTTCGGCATATTTACGACTCGCATGCGCGCAATGGCACCACCACCTTACTGCCTACCATTCATTCGACATCGCTGGCTATTATGCAGGAGTCGATGGCGGCTGTGCAGGTTGTACGCAGCGAAAACCCATTCGGCGTTCCAGGTATTCATATCGAAGGCCCTTATTTCAATCCTATCAAGCGTGGAGCACACAGCATGGCCTACGTCCGAACGCCCGCCGAAGGTGAACTGGAAGCCTTATTCAGTACCAACGCCGACGTGATTCGGATTCTGACACTAGCGCCTGAAATTCTGACGCCTGAGCAATTCCAAACGCTAAAGAAACTCAAACACCCTAGTACGCTATTGTCACTTGGCCACAGTAATGCTACGTATCAACAGGCCACAGCGGCTTTCAATGATGGTATGCCATTAGCAACTCATCTTTATAATGCGATGCGTGGGTACGAAAGCCGTGAACCGGGTGTGGTGGGTGCTGTTTTTGATCATCCAACAGTTCGGGCCAGCATCATAGCCGATAGCTACCATTGCAATCCAACCACCATCCGCATTGCCTATCGGCTACTGGGGGAGCGGCTCTTCCTTATTTCAGACGCGTTGTTCGCTAATCCACCTCGTCCAACGTTCGAGTTAGGGCAGTTTGTTGTCCATTTTGAGCCGGACCCTAACGGGCCGGACCCATCCAGGCCGGGACGTTATGTTAATAATGAGGGAAATCTGGCGGGTTCGGCAATCACCCTAATTGATTGCGTTCGGATTGCAGTTGAGCAGGCGGGTATTCCCCTAACAAACGCCTTACGGATGGCATCCACTATTCCGGCGGAGATTATTGGATTGGGTGACTTATTAGGAAAAATCCAGCCGGGTTATCTGGCCAATCTGGTTCGAGCAGATAAAACACTACATACCAAAGGCGTCTGGGCATCAGGCAAACAGCTAGCCTAACGGTTGACTCAATCAGAGATTTGAGGGTCTGATTGAGTCGGGGGAATCCCAAAAGCTAACCACCCAACTCAAGAAAATCTATTCTGAAAGGCGTAAATCCACGGCGCATTTCCCTGCAAGGCCTTGTTGAGTAATTACATCAAAATCAATTTGATGTAATTACTCAACAAGGCCTTTATTTGTCGTATCTCATTGGAGTATATTATAGAGAATAGAATATAGTCTTTAATATATTGAATTTTTCAAATATATCAGTATAATATTTTACTTATAATTTGTTTTTCATTATTTAAATATGTTATTTCAACAAAGTACAACAAATAATACTCTCTATTCTTAGTGTCAAATATAAGTAGTAGAGTTCATCTATTCAGAAAGATTGCAAGCCGCAAGTTCCGATAGTTGGGCTCGGATGCAACGCAATTACAAGCAAATACACGGGGTAATTACTCAAAGGCCGAGGACCGGCTTTAGCTAAGCTATTGCCCAAATTTATCTGTATTCATATATATCCAACATCAATCTCATTTACGCCATGAACCAGTATGAAACTAGCAGCACAAATTCCGTAAGAGGACGTTTTACGCCAGGTATTATGTTGTATACTTCTCCCATTTATTCCTCAAAAAACAAGTTTGGAACACGTACGGTAGTGGGCCGACACTACGCTCCAAACGGGCGTCAACATCATACAGAAAGGCCTCAGCCAGGGAGCCAGCACTGAACCATTTAACCAAAAAAATTTACTGTATTCGGAAAGGTAGTTTTCCAGCATCTACCTATGCTGTACGCTACTTCTATAGCTGTATGGCTGCAATCCTACCAACGATTAAAAGCACCCCCTTTTCCATATTTACCTGATTACCAATCTATAAACTAATCTCTCTACTATAACTCCCCCAATCAACATGCAAAGAAAATTACGTAAACATGACGTACTACCAGTACTAGTCACCTTGTTTGTATTGGCCATTGCGCTTCCAACGGACGCATTGGCTCAGGCCAGGAAAATTACGGGTAAGGTACAGACAGGCACTTCTGAATTATTACAGGGTGTCAATGTGCTGGTAAAAGGCAATAGTCGAAAAGGGGCGGTCACCGATAATCAGGGACTATTTTCACTGGAAGCATCGCCCACCGATGTCCTTGTGATCAGCTTCATCGGTTTTAAATCGAAGGAGATACAAGTTGGGAATGAAACCAATTTCACGATTTCGCTGGATGAAGATGCCACTCAGTTAAGTGAATTGGTTGTGACCGGAACCCGAAACGTCGGTCGTACCATCATTGAATCGCCGGTGCCGGTAGATGTTATTTCGATCAAGGATATAATGGGATCACTGCCCCAGATTGATTTAGCTCAGATGCTGGCCTTTGTGGCGCCCAGTTTCAATGCTGTCCGTTCACAGGGGGGGGATCTTAACTCACACGTCGATCCCGTGCAGTTACGGAATATGGCTCCCAACCAGATATTGGTTCTGGTTAACGGAAAGCGACGCCATACATCGGCCCTACTTATTACTGAAACGGCGGTGGGCAGTCCGTCTACTACGGTTGATTTAATGACGATTCCTGTGTCAGCCATTGATCGGGTGGAGATTCTTCGCGACGGCGCTGCGGCTCAGTACGGTTCAGATGCGGTAGCAGGTGTGGTGAACATCATCCTGAAGAAAGGCACGAATAAATTAACGGCTAGCCTGACGGGTGGCGGGTACGCCAATACGGGTGGACAGGCGGGAGCGTTGACCAAAGACGGCAAACCGGATGGATTCAATTACCAGTTTGATGCGAACTACGGGTTCAAAATTGCCGATAAAGGGTTCATTAATATTTCAGGCCAGATCACTCAGCGCCGACCCACACTGCGTCCGTTCGTAAATGATTGGGGTTTCTTCGACAATACGTATCTGAACAACCTCCGAACTGATAAAAACGGAAATCCGGTCATCACGAACCCTGAATTGATAAACGCCCAGGTAGCTGGCAACACCTCGCTGATGACATCGCTGAAAACAGAAGATGGTCTGATGAGCGCACGCGGATTAACAAAGGCCGATTTTGCCGTATACGCTGGTATGCCAGCCATTACGCTGGGCAGCATGTTTTATAATGCTGGTTTTGAGATAAACCCAACCACTTCGTTCTACAGTTTTGGCGGTATGTCGTATAAATATCTGGAAGGCTTCTCCTGCTATTTCCGCCGGCCCGCCCAAACCGACCGCTTCAACTACCTGCTTTATCCCAATGGGTTCAGGCCTCAGATGACCTCAAACACGTCTGATATTTCCAATACAGTTGGTATCAAAAGCAAGATCGGCGATTTCACAGTTGACTTCAGTAATACGTTTGGAAAAAATACTATGCGGCTTGGCATGGTCAATACGTTCAATGCGTCTCTGGGTTCCAATTCGCCCGTGAACATGAATCTGGGAACCCACCAGTTCACCCAGAATTCAACTAATCTTGACTTCTCCCGCTATTTCAAAGGAGTGATGAACGGCCTGAATATCGCCTTTGGTGCAGAAATGCGTATTGAGAACTATAAAATCATTAAAGGTCAGGAAGAAAGCTATAGCTACGGCACAGCAGGCGTCCTAACGGTAGGCAAAGATGGTCTTCTTGTTGGACCCGATGGCAAACCGCTGGAAGATGCCAGTAGCACACCTATTGTTGATGCTAATGGCAATCCATTATCGGTCTTTGCCGGGCAACAGGTCACTGTTAAATCCTTGTCGTCTAACTGTCAGTGCTTTGCCGGTTTTGGTCCCAAGAATGAACGAAATGAATTCAGAACGACGATGGGTGCCTATTTAGATGCTGAATTGGAACTCACCCGAAAATTTTTAGTGGCAGGTGCTTTCCGGCTGGAAAATTACTCTGACTTTGGGGGTGTAACGATTGGGAAGCTGGCAGCCCGCTATTCGATCTCGAAAACCCTGTCGATCCGTGGCTCGATTGCCAGCGGCTTCCGGGCACCTTCGCTCCAGGAGTTAAACTATACGCACACGGCTACTGCGTTCGTGCCGGATGCGAACGGCATTCCACAGCCTCTGGATGTAACTACTTACCCTACCAATAGTACAGCGGCCCGGGTGTTAGGCATTAAAGGCTTAAAACAGGAACAATCCCGTACCTACGGCTTTGGCCTTACCTATCAGCCGGTTCGTGGCTTTGAAGTAACGTTAGATGCCTACCAGATTGATGTAGACAACCGTATCTTCAGAACCAGTTATTTCAACGCGTCTGAAGTAGGCAATAACTATGGTGAAGTAATTGGCGATGGGGAGGCTCAATTTTTCGTAAATGGGGCCGATGTACGCTCTAAAGGCCTTGAAGCTGTTGGAAATTATACGATGAATCTACAAGGCAACAAAAGCTTCACATTCAGCCTTGCCGCTATTTTCAGCAAAAACACAGTACTCAACCGGAAGACGCTCAACCTGAATGTAGCCAATCTGACCGAAGATCAGGTTGTAGGAAAATACCTTAGCCGTGATGTAATCGGACAATTTGAAACGGGAACCCCAAGAACAAAGCTGATTGGTTCGGTTGCTTTTCGCGCCAATAAATTTAACACAATGCTCCGGGGCACCTATTATGGCACGGTGACAGAGCGGTCTGTGTCTGCCGATAACGATGGCAATTTTTATGACCAGACGTTTTCGGGCCAGGCGATTTTTGACCTAAGCTTTGGCTACGATCTAACTCGTAATTTGAAAGTGTCTATTGGCGGTAGTAATATCTTCGATAAATATCCTCAAATACTCCGCTCAGAGAATCAGGGTTTTTATCTGTATTCCAACAATCAGCAAGGGTCTAACGGTGCCTATTACTATGGTCGTGTGATGTTCAACTTCTAATTGCAACTCCAGCTATGAATCGATATTTCAATAAAAGAAGCATTTTCCCTCTCCTGGGCCTCCTTCTGTCGGCAGTTGTTTTCTTAAGCTCCTGCGAGCAAAATAAATACGAACCGAATTTAAGTGTTGCGCCGGGAGGTGGTACGGTAACGACCTATAAGTCGTATACGCTCACATCGGCAACGGGTGCCACAGTGTATGGGCGTGTGGTGTTCTATAAATACAACTCTTCAATCACATTGGTAGAGATGGGGCTTTATAACACAACATTAGGAACATCCTACACCTCGTCTATTTATCAGGGCAAACTCGCCGATAAGTTGACTACTGCCCTCAAACCACTGGATGCTATCAGTGGAGCTACGGGTTCATTCTCTAGTAATAAATACTTTACGATCAATGAAGCCGGTTTCTATGACAAGCTTGCTACCTACAGCGCCAATGTCAAAATACTATCCGGCACAACTGTAGTGGCCAGTGGGGATATTGGGGCGAATGCAGCACCCGTTGCCCAGTCGAATTAGTTTCCATTAGATTATGATTTACAAAAACAGCCCTGGATCAGTTTCCAGGGCTGTTTTTGTAAATCGTCAATTCATCGTCTCCCACCATCTCCCGGCTTATCAGCCTACCGTGTACTACGGGCGCTTTTATCGCATCGGCGAACCGCCCCTCGCCCAACATCATTCGACTGCGGAAGACCCACATCTCGTCCCACAAACCAGCTTCGATAAACGACTCCAGGAGCGTAGCCCCGCCCTCCACCAAAACCGACTGAATCTGGCGGTGGTGAAGGTCTTGTAATAAGTGAACGAGCGAAAGAGTGAATGAGTGAATGACCTTGGGGCGCTCTTTTATTACCTGACCTTCTCTTTGATGATACACAATGGTAGGTTGAGAGCCATCGAACAGATTTAGGCTTTTATCCAGCGAAAGCTGATTATCAATCACAATACGCGTCGGATTCTTGCCCGGCCATAGGCGCGTATTTAGCCGGGGGTTGTCGGCACGGGCAGTGTTGGTGCCAACCAGTATACCATCTTCTTCGCTTCGCCAACGGTGAACCAGTCGATTGGCTAAATCACCAGTTATTTTAACGGGCATTCCACCTTCTGCGCCAATAAAGCCATCGGCGGTTTCTGCCCATTTCAGGATGATGTAAGGGCGTTTCTTTTCAAAGAAGGTAAAGAATCGTGCATTCAGTTCACGACCTTCTTCGACCAGAACACCAGTTTCAACAGGAATACCAGCTGCTCGTAATTTGGCAAAACCGTTGCTCGCTACCAGCGGATTCGGGTCGTCATTACAGCAAACTACGCGTCCAATCTGTTTTTCGATGAGCAGATCCGCGCAGGGAGGCTGTTTGCCGTAATGAGAACAGGGTTCTAATGTTACGTAGGCCGTACTCTCGGGCAGCAGATGTACGTCTTCAGGTCGAACCGACAGTAGTGCATTTCGTTCCGCATGTGCTTCACCATACCGCTGGTGCCAGCCTTCCCCAATGATTCGGGGTGTTTTGCCCGCAGCCTCGTGTACAATCACACAGCCAACCATTGGGTTTGGGCTAACATGACCCCGACCAAGGGTAGCTAATTCGAGAGCACGACGCATGAATTGGTTCATAGTTTGTAGCGAGTTCGTTCATGGTTTACGATTTATGGTTTACGCTGGGCTATTGCTACGATGCACGCACGCGTCTTTTATTCATGCGCCAGCTACCATAAACCACAAACCGTAAACTGAATACCGTAAACTTCCCTATTTTTGACAAAATTACTCGACAGAACCCAATGGCCACCGCCAAACCTCTATACGATCGCCTAAGTAAGAATATTACAGCCTACCCACCCGAAGAAGCACGGGAAATGGCCTTTATGTTGCTTGATCATTATTTCGGGCTACGCAAAACGGATATATTGACAGACAAACCGCTGCCACCGAATCGTACCGAACCCGATTGGTTTAAGATTCTGGAGCGACTGAACCGCCAGGAGCCTATTCAGCATGTTATTGGCACAACCATTTTCTGCGGCTTGGAATTCGAGGTATCGCCCGATGTGCTGATTCCCCGGCCCGAAACCGAAGATTTAGTAAGGCTCATTATGCACGACTTTGCCGACCGTACCGACGATGTACCCATTGTTGATATCGGCACGGGCAGTGGGTGCATTGCCATTACCTTAGCTCGTTTCCTGCCACAGTCGGTTGTAACAGGCTGGGATGTTTCCGATGAAGCCCTCACACTGGCCCGACGAAATGCAGAACATCTGAACGCCGACGTTACCTTTGAGATTCAGGACATCCTGAATGTGCCGACCGATTTCAGTCGTCGGTTCGATTGTGTGGTGAGTAACCCACCCTACGTAACCCGTTCAGAAGCTGCTGATATGCATCGTAATGTACTGAATTACGAGCCCGATCTCGCTCTGTTTGTGGAAGACAACGACCCGCTGGTGTTTTATAAAGCCGTTGCCGATTTCTGCGTTCGTCACCTAACCAAAGATGGGTCCTGTTACGTTGAAATCAATGAGCGGTTCGGTGATGCAACCCGGCAGGTGTTTGCCGATCGAGGCTTCACAAAAATTCAGGTCTATAAAGATATTCACGGCAAGGATCGAAGCATCCGGGCAACGTTTTAAACGTCATTGGTAGTCATTAGGTGTCATTTACGGTCATTCGTTACTTCAGCATTGACTAACCATCTAATGACCAAAAATGACACCTAATGACTATTAATGACCAAAAACTAATGCAGCCAACCACTTCCTTCACCTACCATACAAAAATCCGCGAGGTATTCAGTGAGATGAGCCAGGTAGTGGTTGGGCAGGAACGCCTGCTCAATCGGTTACTCATTGGCTTATTTACAGGTGGACATATCTTACTGGAGGGCGTTCCTGGCTTAGCAAAAACACTGACGATCAACACGCTGGCCAAGGTTCTTGAATTAGATTTTCAACGCATTCAGTTTACCCCCGATCTACTACCCGCTGACCTGATTGGCACGATGATTTTCAATCAGAAAACAGCTGAATTTGAGGTAAAACAAGGGCCTATTTTTGCGAACCTGATTCTGGCAGATGAAATTAACCGTTCTCCTGCCAAAGTTCAGTCGGCTCTGCTCGAAGCCATGCAGGAAAAGCAGGTTACCATCGGCGAAGAAACCTTTGTACTGGATCGCCCTTTTCTGGTACTAGCCACGCAAAACCCTGTGGAGCAGGAAGGTACTTATCCGCTGCCAGAAGCTCAGGTAGACCGATTCATGATGAAAGTCTTTGTCGATTACCTGAACAAAGACGATGAACTGGAAGTCATGCGCCGGATGTCGAACATGAATTTCGATTACGAAGTACAGCCCGTACTGGGGAAAGAAGAACTGGTAGCCATTCGCAACGAAATCAATGGTATCACTATCTCCGAAACGCTTGAACGCTACATCATCGAGTTGGTGTTCGCCACCCGCCGACCGCTGGAATATAACCTCCGCGATGAATCCCGGTATATTCAATTTGGTGTATCGCCCCGGGCCAGCATTAATCTGAATCTGGCAGCGAAAGCGCTCGCTTACTTCGACCGGCGGGATTATGTACTACCCGAAGATATCAAAGAAGTGGCCCCAGATGTATTCAACCACCGAATTATGCTCAACTACGAAGCCGAAGCCGACGGGGTTACGACCCTACAGATCATCGACTCTATTTTGCGTAAAGTAGCGATTGGTCGGTAAAGGCAAATGAACGGAGAAATCCTGTTCGGTGTTTTGGTTTTGATGCTTTAACCGCTCATGAAACCAACGTACCTCTTCCTTCTTATTGCCGCCTTCGTAGCCGGAACGCTTTGGCTCTACGGGGCTTATATAGCGAAACCCCGCCCTCCTCACAAACGCCCTGCGGGTGCAACCTCACCCGGCGACCGTCGCGTTGAAAAGACGGATGCGGACTGGAAGAAAATCCTTCCCAGATCAGTGTATACCATTACCCGAAAGCAGGGTACTGAGTGGCCGGGCAGCAGTGAATTGACCGATGAACACCGGCAGGGCGTTTATGATTGCGTCTGCTGCCACAACCCGTTATTTCGCTCTGTTACCAAATTTGATTCACACACAGGGTGGCCGAGTTTCTACGCACCAATCGTCCCAAATGCGGTTTATAATGAAGCGGATGGCAATCGAACAGAAGTCCGCTGCTCGGTCTGTGACGCGCATTTGGGTCATGTATTTAACGATGGCCCGGAGCCCACTGGCTTACGCTATTGCATGAATGGCGTAGCGTTGGTGTTTGAGCCTGGGAAGTAAAGCCATAACAGCTGAGAATATCAGATTTCCAATTCGCGAATTGGAAATTCTGCGTGCCCTGTTTATTCTGATCAGAACTGGAAATAAATGAACTGGTTCGAGGAGAAAACACCGAAGAGGTAGGTCATGAACGTGATCAGCGCGAATAAAATCGCGAATCGGGCGGTACTGCGTGTTGGGATGGTCAGATAAAAATATTCCTTCACTAACAGGAATACGATCAGGAAAATACTGAACCACATTTCCACTGAATTCATCGGGCTATTAATCTGGTCACGGATAGACAAGGTGGCAATTTGTTTCAGGATCAGGAATGCATCGCTCAGGCTGCGGGCTCGGAAGAACACCCATGTCAGCATAATCAGTACGAAGGTGATGAGCGTGTTAACAACCACCCGCACCGGCGATTTTCGGCTTAGGGTATCATTAACGGGAGAAGTTACAAGGCTCGGGGGTGTTATTGAAAAGCCCATTTTTGCCAATAGCTTGTCGCGCAGAACGGCAAGAATCTGGTAGAGGCCATTCAGGCCACCCCAAATCACGTACGTCCAGTTGGGACCATGCCAGAGGCCGCTGGCCAGAAACACGATCAGCATATTGAGGTACTGCCGAAATTCACCTTTGCGGTTTCCGCCCAGCGGAATATACAGGTAATCCCGGAACCAGGTCGAGAGCGAAATATGCCAGCGTCGCCAGAACTCCGAAATAGATTGCGCAATATAGGGCGTTCGGAAGTTTTCCATGAGATCGAACCCCATAACCCGTGCAGCCCCGATTGCCACGTCGGAATAACCCGAAAAATCACAGTAAATCTGGAACGTATAGAAAAACGTAGCGGCCAGGAGTGTCAGGCCATTCTGCTCGGACGGATTGCCGTAGCTATAATCAACGAGCATAGCCAGTCGGTCGGCAATAACGAGCTTTTTAAAGAGCCCAAAGGCCATCTGCATAAGCCCAGCCTTTACATTCTCAACATCGTATTTGAAGTAATCATGAAACTGCCACAGTACGTTTTGAGGCCGCTCAATCGGACCAGCTACCAACTGCGGATAGAACATCACGTAAAGGGAGTAGATGCCGAAATGCTTCTCCGCTTTCTGATTCCCCCGGTACACTTCAATAGTATAGCTCATAGCCTGAAACGTGTGGAACGACAGGCCAATGGGCAAAATGCTCATGTTGTCTTTATAGGACGCTATGCCACTTTGTCCGAACACATGTAGTACCTGTACAAACACCCGGTTTACCAGCCTGGTAACGGTTTCGGCAATGTGCGGCATCTGAAACGCATCGAACAAGGCCGCAATGTTTTCCGTAAAGAAGCCGAGGTATTTAAAAAACGCCAGAATACCCAGGTTGGATATCAGCGATAGGATTAACAGCCATCGGCGGGCTTTTCCGCTTGATTTCTCGATCCAGATACCAGCAATGTAATCTATGACAATGGTTAGAAACAGAATCAGGATATAGGTCGGCTGGAATACCATGTAGAAATAGCAACTGGCTACTAACAACAGCATCCACCGGCCTTGCCACTTCAGGCTGAAGTAGCTCAGGGTGACGACAATAAAGAACAGTAAAAATTGTAGTGAATTAAATAACATTCTCCTGCGGTTTCTGACCGTTTAAGCCTTGAATGGGTTGACGTTGTTGCTGGCGAATAACCTCACGGACAACGTAGAGCGGACGACCTTTGGCCTGAAAAAATATTCGCAATACATATTCGCCAATCAGCCCCAGGGCAATCAGCTGTATTCCACTGAACAGAATAATGAAGAATAACAGGGCCGTAAAGCCCTGTGGCACATCATGGTAAACAAATCGTTTGATGAGCGTCTGAATCAAATACAGCCCGGCAATTCCCAAGGTAAACATACCCATCCGGGTGATGATCTTGACGGGATATTCGCTGAAGTTAAAAATTCCATTATAGGCCAGTCGCTGGAGCATTTTGAAGGAGTATTTCGACTCCCCCGCCTGGCGGGCATCCCGTTCATATTCGAAGCCCGTCTGCCGGAACCCAATCCAGCTCCGCATTCCCCGAATGAACCGGCTTTCTTCAGGCATCTGGTTCAATACATCGGCCACCCGGCGACTGATGAGTGAAAAATCACCGCTATCCAGCGGCATATCAACGTAGGAAATTGACCGCATAAACCGGTAGAACAAGGCGTAGGCTGATCGTTTAAACCAGTTTTCCTTCCGCTTCTTCCGAACGGCATACACTACATCGTAACCCTCCTTGTATTTTTGGTAGAAATCCGTCAGTAATTCAGGAGGGTCCTGTAAATCACCATCAATAATAAATAGAGCTTCGGTAGCGCAGGCTCTGGCAATACCTGCGGTGAGCGCAATCTGGTGACCGTAGTTGCGGGACAGAAATATGCATTGATACCGGCTGTCGGTCAGGGCCAGTTGCTGCATCTGTACGGCCGTATCATCTCGGCTCCCATCATCAATCAGTACGACTTCAATAGTCAGGGGCGAATTCTCCATCACGGCATTCAGCCGCGCAACAAGCCGCGGGAACGACTCGGTTTCGTTGAACAGCGGAGCAATAATTGAAATCTGAGGATTTGGCAAAACAATAGCTAGTGAGTCAGTGGCAGAATTAGCAAAAGTAAGCTTTTTTGACATTGGGGGGAGAAAACTCACTAGTTTCTTAAGGAGCGGTCACGATCTGATCGCCAAATTAGCCAGGTATCTTACTCTCAAAATCAGCCAGACTATTCACCCAATAGCATACCAATCAGCTTGCTACTCTGAAGCGATAGGTAGGTTAGAGTCAATTTTTGTATAGCCAGATTTAGATGGCTTGCCAGTTTGTTGGTTGGTTTTTTAGCAAACCCAGCGTTTTTTCTTCTACCGTATCAGGCAAAAAATTGATGCGTTCGTCAATTATAAATTCTGGCCGGTTTTTAATTTCATCAAAAATCGAACTAATATATTCACCCAGTACACCGATCGTAAGCATCTGTATTCCCCCAAAAAACATAATTACAATGAGCAATGATGCCCATCCATGCACAAGCTGATTAGGCAGAAAAATAATATTATACACTACCCAACCCAACAGCACCATAGCTATTCCAACGCTGATTACGCCCAGCGATGAAGCCATTCTAAGTGGTTTATGGCTAAAATAGAGTAGACTCGTGTGAGCAAACTTCAACATTTTGCCCAGCGAGTATTTTGTCTTTCCAGCAAATCGTTCTGCTCTCTGGTAATAAATTGGCTCCTGTTTGAAACCTACCCAGCTAATCAGCCCCCGGATGTATTTATTGTGCTCGGATAGCTGGTTAAAGGCGTTAATAATTTTGCGGTCGATAAGTCGAAAGTCACCCGTATCGGCTGGCAAGGGCACTTCAGCTAAATAATTGATGATCCGGTAAAAAGCCTTGGCAGTCAGTTTTTTAAAATAGGTTTCCCCCTCCCGGTTGCTTCGTACCGCATAGACTACATTACAGTCTTTTTCTTTCCAAAGCTTCACCATATCAGGAATCAGCTCGGGAGGGTCCTGCAAATCTGCATCAATAATCACAGCCACTTCGCCCCGACAGTTAGCAATGCCTGCCGAAACAGCCGGTTGATGTCCGAAATTTCGGGAAAACGAAATAATACAGATGTTGGGATCTTCTGCCGCCATGATTTTCAGGATGGGCAGAGTCGCATCACGACTTCCGTCATTAATGAAGATCAATTCATAACGCGTAAAATGGGCTTGCATCACCTGCGTCAGCCGGGTATACGTCTCGCTAAGTACCTGCTGTTCGTTATAGCAGGGAATGATAACGGAGACAAAGGAAGAGTACATCGGCATCTCGTTCATGATGGTACAAGTTTATCTAAGTAAGTTTCCCAGTCTACCGGATCGTAATATGTTGATCAAGGTATTGAATAGCTGGGCCAGACACGGGAGTCATTAAAATACCTAATTGATAGGTACCAGGATAGAGCGAGGTTTTCAATAACTGTGCTCTCAACGTAGGCACTTTACGCCCCAGAAAAAAAGACGTAGGGTTAAATAATGTTGGAACAGGAAAGAGGTACGTTCGTTCAGATGATTTTGCAATAAAACAGGCATTCGTCAGGTGTTCTGGCACCGGCAACCCCTCTGTCTGAACGGAAAAGAAGTCAGGCTGTTCATCAATAAGCAGGTTAATTGAGTGAATGGGATGACCAGCAACCGGTTTCAGTAAATCCTGTTCGTATGGGGTATAGAACGCAGGAGGATAGTTATAGAATCCTATGGCAACGGCACTGTCCATCCACCATTTTGCCGCAGGGGCAAACGGCGTTCCCAGGGTTGCCCCTAAGCCTACTCCATTGTGTTTTTGGTTAAAGGAGAAGGCCTCAAACATTTGCTTCCGTTCGGCCACGCGGGTCCAGCTTTGAAAATACATGGCGCACCACACCGTGATCCCAAGAGCTAGTCCGGCCGTTATCCATTTTCGCTGAATTTCCCAGGCACTAAACTCACTCAATGCGTTCAGATATAGCAGAATAGCGAACAGTGAAGAATACATGGTGTAGTTACTGATCAGCATTACCGAGTACCCAAATCGGGGGCGCAGAAAGGCAATAATGACGGCATTGATCAAGATAAACCCGTAAGCGCCAACCAGAAAATTACGGCGAACAGCCCTTGCATCCGGCTGAGTAGTTGCCTGGGGCCATGGCAACAGCATACGTTTTAGCATCCATAGCAATAGTCCGGTCAGTCCAAATCCGGCTAACGTGGGGAGAATGCTTCTGGGTAAGATGGGCGCAGAAGGAAAAAAGTCGAGCAGTGCACCTGAAAATGTAAAAAAGCCTAAAAACACCAGATGCGGATGTTGCAAAAAGAATGACATGCTGGTGTCGTTGCCCTGTGAGTTGGCAAAACCATGTACATACAGAAGTATAGTAACAGCACCGAAACCTATCCAAAAGGCAGCTTCTTTAAAACGACGTTGTACAAGTAGCGTTGCAGCACCGCTTACCCATCCAAACAGGCCGCTACTCATAGAAAAAGACGCAAGTATTTCGATACATAACGCCCCACTTAATCGCCCGGCGCCCGGCTTAGCTAACAGATAAGCCACCGCAAACACCAAAGCAACAGTCGTTTGATGTTGAAAGCTTGTTACTGCCGACAGCGTAATCAGGTAATACTGAGGATGTAGCAGCAATAGCACCACAGGCAAAAAAGCGATGAGTGGTACTTTTATGGTTTTGAAGACACGGTAGAAAATAAAGAGAGTACCTACAAGCCATACTGACGCTATCAAAATCAGCCAGCGAAAATTGACACTTCCCGTCAGAGCTTGCATTCCAGCCGCTACTAATTTAGCAAACAGGATGCGATGTTCATTATTAGGTTTAAGTAGCCACTCTAGTTTAGTAAATAGGGAATCAGCACGAAGGAAGCTAAACTGAAAGTAGATGAACGATTCCATGTCATCCATCCAGGGAATATCAGCCGCATATGCAAAGAGAAAAGCCCAAAAACAAACAATTGGTACTAGAATTAAAAAAGGGGCACTTTGCTGAAGCGACCTGGATTTGTACGTCATAGTATTGAAAGGATAGTAGTCATTCTACTTGAATGACCATTTTCCAAAACTGGATACCATTTCAATGCTAAGTAGAGAACTCATGCATTAGTGGCAAGATGAATAAAAAAATTGAAATTTTAGGGCACAAATTTATAAAAAAATCTTTCTATTTAGTTTATTAATTGATATCTATCGTCTATGATTAAGCTTGTCAATAACTACTACTTTCGTCTGCTTATTGGCTCAGATTAGTTGTCCACATAGTGTAATTTTCATAAAAAAATAAGCTGGCAACACTGATTCCAGGCAAACTCTAGAGCGTATGATAAACGCAATAGGCCTGTTCAATTGAGCATCAAGCTCAATTGAACAGTAAGGTACTTAATAATAACTTGACCCCGGAATTAAAAATGCCTTAAAGAATCTTCGAAGAGGAGCATCGCTGTGCCAAAATAAACTATATCTATCCCAGCTTCCTGTTAATAATAACAGGCATTAAGCAAGTGAAGTAACTATTGGTAACTACAAAATTTAACGAGAATCAACTACTTTACTAGTGCTTTACCAGTATATAGAGGCTTTATACGATACTTTCCAATCGGTAGCAGCTTAGTTTCTTGATGTTGAGGGTATATTCGGCATTCCGTTATTCGGGAACGGTCAGGGTTTGGTTACTAAACCGAATAGCAGGTTCGCTACTCGACGGAATCAAAATACCTACTCGATAGCGCCCCGGTGCAACCGTTGGGTTAATAATTTCAGCCTTAATAGTCCGAATGGGGCGATTCAAATAATAATTAGAAAACGTATAAGGAAGTTCGGACGGAAAAAGGTATGTCCGCTGTGCTGATTGGAGCACAATCGCAGCCTCAGTAATCGGCTGAGGGAGCACATTGTAGTCAGTTTCCGCTATGTAGCTATATCCACCACCCGATATGTGTAGTTTTAGGCCTGGATCGGATTTCATTTGTGGCAACGACATTAGCTGTGATTCGTATGGCGTATAATAGGCTTCAGGATACTGATAAATGCCCCTCCGAATCGTTTCATTCATCGTGCGCTGAGCCAGATCTAAAAAAGGACTCCCCCAGCTTGGCCCAAGTCCGGTTTTATTGTGTTTCTGATTAAAGGTATAGGTTAGCAACTGATGCTTCCGATAGGCTATTTTCGGTAAATTCACTAGATACCAGTTACCCCAGACCACCAAACTAATCAGCAGGCTAAGCAAAACCCACTGGTTGAGCACGGCTACTGGTTCTGACCGGCGTTCGCTCAGTATATTCAGATAGAGCAGAATCACGAGTACTGCCGGATAAATCATATAGTTGCTAATCAGCATCACATCATAGCCAAAACGAGGGCGTAGAAAGGCTACGATTACGGCATTGATCATCAGAAAGATATAGCAGCCTGTAAAAAAATACCGGCGTTTCCAAAGTGCTTTCGTTGCCCGATTTGTGGTTTCGTAGGTGCCGATCCGCCTACCAAGCAAAGGTTCATTCATCCTCCAAAGCAGCCCCAGTAGAGTCAGGATAATAACGAAACCCGCCAGCGTTGGCAGCACACTTCGCCAGAGGATATCGGCTTTGGAAAATAAGTCGAATAGGCCACCTGTAAAGGTAAAAAAGCCAAAGAATACCAGATACGGGTAGTTTAAAAAGAAAGAAACACTGTTTTCATTACCCTGCCCATTCGGGAAATCATGAAAGTACAAGATGATTGTGGCGATGCCTACTACAAGCCAGATAATCAACCGAATCCACTGCCGCTGCAAGGCTAGTAACACGGCTCCAGCTATCCACCCAAACAGCCCATTGCTCATTGAGAGCGATGTCAATATCTGTACACCCAATGCAATTCCAAATCGGTTGCGCTCACCACTTGCTACTAAATAAATGGTTAAAAAGGACATCATAATCACCACCTGATGCTGCATAGCAGTGATGGCCCACATACTGGTAAGGTAATATTGGGGTTGAAATAATAGAAATGAGACAGGTACAAACGCCATCAGAGGTAGATTCATTGACCGGAATACGCGGTAAAACAAACCCAGGAGCCCCAAAAGGAAGGTAAAGGCGGCAAAAATCAGCCAACGATAGCTCACGATACCCGTCAATTTATAAAGGGCTAGCGTGATTAATTTTCCCATCAGAATCCGGTGTTCGTTGTTGGGGCGAATTAACCAGTCAAGTTTTTCGCTAAGGGTAGGCGCATCGATATAACCGATAATAAAACTCAAAAACGCATCTATATCATCAATCCAGGGAACATTGACCACATAGGCTACCAAAATCACGCAAAAGCATAGAATGGGGATGCCAACCAATACGGAAGCCAACATTCGCAACCGATCAGATTGTAGTAAGTGAGAGCTAGGTAGAGACGTTAAGTTCATAAAATTACGGTGCCTATGGTTTGGGCTTCTCCGCCAATATGATCGCTTTTTTGTGAAAATAATCAGCCCAGCAACGATTCCATAGGTACTTGGGATCGGCATGGATATCTTCCAGAAATAAGGAAACCGGATAGTGGCTCAAGGGAGCAAGCAGACTTGTCTGGTCACTGGACTTGGCTAGTTGCGCATACCGTTGTTCCATTTCACGGTTGTATTGGGCTGCCCGCCCGCTCAGCCAGTCACTGTACACAACAGGCAGTACTGGCCCGACCGACGCAGACGCTAGTGCCCAGACCAACAAGACATATACAACAGAACGGGCATTTGTCAGTAAACGATCGGGTTGAAGACGCGGGCGCAAAAACGCCACCCAAAGCGTTAAGTTATATATCCAACTAAGCCAAAAGGTCAGGTTCACTACATTGATCAGGCGAGGAATGGGCGCAATTCCAACACCGTAAAAATGCAATGAGATCAGGGCTAGAATCGTGGCAAAGCCGTGCAACATGCCCAGTAAAGGGTGTACACGCAGATAAGAAGGTAAGCCCGACGTTGATGACCCGGCCAACCGCGGCCCTGTAAGTTGCCAGGCAAGGGGTAGGTACAACAGTGAAAGCGGCAACCAGGGTGTTCGAACGACTTGCTGAGCAATATAAGGAGCCATATACCGCAATGAAGAAATCAGCGTCAACGGAATATTGCTGCTATTAGGATTGCCTCCCAGCCGAATTGCATTGCCAGGAGCTTTCATCAGGTAATACACCGATACACCAGCTACTACAAATAAACAAACGATCGTCCCGGACAGCCGCCGACGCTGAATCAAGTCAACGAATGCTATCAGCCCTAATACCGACAGCATCAATACCATAGTCATCTCACTCGACCCAATAATGGCAGTCACCAGCAGACTCTCCACCAATAAATAACCCGGTTGAAATCTAAATCCCTGTCGCTGGTGAGCCAGCATGGTAGCGAGTAGCAATAGAAACAATGCACTTGAGAGGCCGTAACTAGCCAAGCCGGTATACCAGTACAAATATTCGGGAATACTGGCCAACGTTGCCATAAAGCCAATAAACAGTCCAGCAGCCAGGGCTACCCTACTACTTGTTCCAGCCACCCGATACAGCCATTGGCTGGCGAGTGCATAGAAGCTTCCCATCAATAAAGCTAAAAAAATGACAGGCACGACTTTGTAGCCCCCAAACCAGCCAATTACCAGTGGATTGGTATGAACAATAAAATTGTGAAAGAAACGCCCTGTCCAGCCATCGTAATACAACTGTTGTGCTTCCCAGAAACCATATTGCATGGCCGTATTGGCAAAACAATAATCGTCGGTTGGGGATGGGTGATTAAAGGTTGCCAGAGCAATGAGTGGTACGATTAACACGCCTACAAAAGCAAGTAACAAACTAGTAACGACACGCAGCAACGGCATGGATTCGGGCATAATAACAGGTATAGTCAGGTGGGTAAAGTGGCTTGTGTTTTGGTAAATCGGCTATTCAGAAATGGATACGCCAATACGGCCACCAGAATCACAAGTGTGCCACCATAAAAGCCAAGGGTCATTCGTTCTGTATCGCCAAAAATCAATACGGCGAGTAAGATCCCATAAACCGGCTCCAAATTTACGGTTAATACAGCCATATACGGTGAGAATTTTCGCAACAGGCCTACGCCTACTGTATAAGCATATACGGTACACACCAGGGATAATACCAGCAGCCAGCCCCATTGCATCAGGGAGTCTGGTACATACTGAACAACATGATTCACATCGGGTGGAGCACTCGCCCTAACAATCAGCCACAGGATAAGCGCCCCCACCGACGCACCAATCATCTCGTAAAAGGAGATAACCAGGGCGTTGTATCGCTGGGTAAAGCGGCTATTTATGATTGTAAAAAGGGAAGACAACATGGCCGAAAATACCGCAACCAGTAACCCTACGACCTTATCGAACTCAAAACGAAAAATAAGGTAAAGGCCTGCCATGACCACAGCCCCCAATATAACTTCAATGGTTCGCACCCGCCGACGTAATACGAGGGGTTCCAGCACACTAGCCCAAAGCGAGCTGGTGGCCATACCCGCCAGACAAACCGAGACGTTGGCTAAGCGAGCCGCCATAAAAAACATAACCCAGTGCAGCCCAATCAGTCCTCCCGTTGCCAGTAATCGCCAGCGATCAGTTGGGGAAACCAGCAAGCTCTGTCGACGTCCGAGTAATACGAATCCCATACCCACTACAGCCAGCAGTGTACGGAATAACACCACCGCCGATGCATCGAGTGGGGCCAATAACTTACCCAGAATAGCCGTAAATCCCCAGATCAAGACAATGAAATGGAGTTGCAGATAATCTGTAATGGAAGGCTTGTTTTGCATAGTAGTGAAGTAGTGGAGTGAGTGAAATAAGTGGAGTAAGTATGACGAGTGTAGTCCATACAACTCATACTTACTCCACTTATTTCACTCACTCCACTACCATTACCTCGGTATGGTATTATACAGCAATACCCCGATGCAGGCAAAAATAGCGTTTGGCAACCAAACTGCCACAATTGGATTGAGGTTACCGGATTCCGCAATGCCTTTGGCCAGCATAAAAAACAGCAGGTACGTAAAGGCCAGAATGAATCCCAAGGCCACCTGCCAGCCCACCCCCCGCCGACTCTTTCGAGCCGACATAATAACCCCAATAACCGTCAGAATAATAATGGCAAAAGGGCGGGTATCCCGGCTGTATTTCTCAATTAAATAAGTCTCAACCCCATCAGCACCACGACTTTGCAGTAACTCGATACGCTTGTTAAGTTCGGGACGGGTGAGGGTTTCGTAAAGGTTAAAATCGGAACTGAAGTCGTCGGGTTTCAGGTTTAGTGTCGTGTCCATACGCGTACCAGGAGTTAGGGACTCGTGCAGACCGTTTATATCCCTGATTTTGTAATCCACAATGGCCCATTTCTTCTTCTTGGCATCCCATTCGATGTGATCAGCGGTGAGTTTTTGCTTAAGTTGATTGCCTTCTACCCGCTCCAGGGTAAACTTATAGCCCGTGTTGCTCAGGTTATTGTAGCTCTCCAGATAGGCATAGGTGTTAGGGGCAATTTTCAAATGCACATTCCGGCCAGAGTAAGTAAACGAATCATTGATGTATTTTATCTCGAAGGCAATCCGGGTTTTGTTGGCTTTCGGAATCACATAGTTTACCATAAAATAGGTTGCTACGGCCAATACCGATGCCCCCAATACATACGGAAACAGGAAGCGAATGAAACTAACGCCCGTACTCAGAATAGCAATAATCTCGGTTCGGGCTGCCAAGCGGGAGGTGAGAAAAACCGTGGCGATAAAGACCATTAGCGGGCTGATGTAGTTGGCCCAGTACGGAACAAAATTCAGGTAATAATCCCACAGAATTTCGTTGCCAGGGGCATGCGTCTTATGAAAGTTGTCCACCTTTTCGGTGTAGTCGATCATCACAACCACCAGCACAATCACCATGACGACGAAGATGTAGGTCTGAAGAAAACGTTTGAGTATATAAGCGTCTAATAGTTTCATAAATCTTTTAAAGGTTTACGGTATTCGGTGGCTTGCGCATGAGTATTGCTTTCGCGTCAGCCACCGAATACCACAAACTGAATACCGTAAACTAATTCACCAATAAATTTTTCGCGACTTCGTGGCTAACGAACACCGTCTGACCGCTAGTGATCTGAACCAGTACCGATTTGTCGAAGACGTTGATTTGGTTAACTGTTACGATACAGCCGAGGGTTAAATTCGAGTGATCGAGGTGTTTCAGAAATTCAGGCGAGTGTTCAAGCACTGCCATCAGGCAAACGTCCTCCCCCATTTCCACTTCCGACAGTTTACGATACCCCGTTTCGGGCATCTGACCGGCGGGCGTTGGAATGGGATCGCCGTGTGGATCAAACTGTGGGCAGCCTAAATACGTATCTAACCGTGCTACTAAATCTTCTGAACGTATGTGCTCTAATTCTTCCGCAATATCATGGACTTCATCCCAGCCAAATCCGAGTTTCTGGACCAGAAAAACTTCCCAGAGCCGATGTCGCCGGATTACCTGTAGCGCAAGTCGTTCTCCCTCCTCCGTTAACCGAACGCCCTGGTATTTTTTGTAATGAATCAGCTGTTTATCAGCAAGTTTACGTAACATATCCGTTACCGAAGCGGCCTTTGTTGCTGTCATCTCCGCCAATGCATTCGTGCTCACCTCCCCCTGCCTACGATTGGCAAGTGAATAGATCATCTTCAGGTAATTTTCTTCGGTGAATGATTGCATGGACTAGGGCTACTTATGCAGAACGGCAAAAGAAATCAAAACAGTTTGCTTACAAAGGTAGTTTTTATGTTAAACTTTCTAAAAATTTAGACTAGTCTAAATTTTTATTTCAATAATGCTTATATTTGATACGTTATGGGTGAGCTTTACCATTCGTAACCTACTCAACATTGCTTACATCTATGGAGGCAACCAATACGCAAACGAAAAACTGGCGGCAGGAGTCTAGTGAAAACTCATTAGCCGATGTACATAGCTCTGTTCACGTACCCGTAGGAGCGGGTTTTTTCAAAACATTGCGGGCTTACGCAGGTCCCGGTCTGATGGTCGCTGTGGGGTATATGGACCCTGGCAACTGGGCTACCGATATTGCAGGGGGCGCACGATATGGTTATAAACTATTATCGGTTGTACTGATTTCCAACCTGTTTGCCATCCTGCTTCAGCACTTAGCCTTAAAATTAGGAATTGCTACCGGCCGAGACCTTGCTCAGGCTTGTCGTGACCACTTCAGCCGCCCGGTTGGGTTTGGCTTATGGGCACTGGCAGAAATTGCCATAGCCGCCTGTGATCTGGCTGAAGTTATTGGTTCAGCCATAGCCTTAAACCTGCTGTTTGGTCTGCCATTGACCATTGGCGTTCTCATTACATCGCTGGATGTCCTATTACTACTGTACTTGCAGAACAAGGGGTTTCAGGTACTCGAACGCATTGTGGCCAGTCTGATCTTCCTGATCATTGGTTGTTTCGGGTATGAATTGCTGGTTTCGCAGCCCAATGTAGGCGATGTTATTTCGGGCCTGGTGCCGCATACGGATGTCATAACGAATCCGGGCATGCTTTACATTGCCATCGGGATTTTGGGCGCTACGGTTATGCCCCACAACCTGTATCTGCACTCCAGCATTGTACAAACCCGCGATTTTGGGCGTAATGATGTGGGGCGAAAGTCGGCGATTAAATTCGCGACTATCGACTCCACCGTCTCACTGTTTCTGGCGTTTTTCATCAATGCCGCTATCCTGATTTTGTCGGCGGCAGCGTTCCATTTTTCGGGTAATCAGCAAGTTGCGGACATTACGGACGCGCATCGGCTCCTCGACCCAATTCTGGGGGTTAAGCTGGCGGGTATTCTGTTTGCAGTTGCCTTATTAGCCTCGGGTCAAAACTCTACGCTGACAGGTACGCTGGCGGGCCAGATCGTGATGGAAGGTTTTCTGAATTTACGAGTAAAGCCCTGGGTACGTCGGTTAATTACGCGCCTGGTTGCTATTGTCCCTGCTTTCGTAGTCACGATTCTATATGGCGAACACGGCACCAGTGAATTGCTGGTGTTTAGTCAGGTTATCCTATCGCTCCAACTCAGCTTTGCCGTTGTACCCCTGGTGCAGTTCACGAGCGATAAAGCGAAGATGGGTCGGTTCGTCAATCCGGTTTGGCTAAAGACGTTGTCGTGGGCGGTGGCCGCCCTAATTATGGGACTCAATGGGTATTTGCTTTGGGATACGATTGGTTAGCACCCCTTTGGTATCTTATAGTCCAGTTTATAGATCCGGTGCTGATTTTCCTGATCCCCAAACGTCGTCACAGAAACATAGAGCATACTTGACGGATTGTGTGAGGAATTAAGCAAGCGTACTTCATGCTTTGTTCCATCAAACTCAATAACTCGCGCCCAGGTTTTGCCCGCGGCTTTCGTACACATCAGCAAACTTTTGGCATCTCCTGACAGGCAGCTATAGGAGGCAGCCCAAATCTCATGACCAGTCAGTGATTGCCGGGCAACCATGTTCATGACTGGACTTCGGCGGTAAGGATCAGGTAATACCAGTTTTTTAAATTGTTTACCGTCGGAGGTTCTGACAATAAAATTGGTTCCGCCTAAATAATCACTCCCAAATAGAACCGTCTCGTTTGTTTCAGCCATCGACGTGTATCCGCCTGTCTGGTGATGGTATTTATTGATGAGCTGCCATCCATGCTGTTGCTTTTTTGCCTGCTTATCAAAGTGAGTCAAGGTTTCGTTCTTCCACATCTGCTTTTTATTATCACCATCGGTCAGTAACACTGCCTTTAATCGGGTGCAATATTTAACCAGATGGATATGTTTATTTACGCCTTGCTGCTTCAGAAAATCAGATACGTCCCAGGTAATGCCACCATCGGACGAGTAATAAAGGAAGGCTAGATTTTGCCAAGACTTTCCATGCCAGAGCGAACCATACTCGCCAATCATTAGCGTATGATCCGGCAGCTCGGTCATTCCGTTATTGAACAAGAAATAACTGATGGGTGTAGAGAGTTGAAGAACAGCGGTAAACGAATTACCCTCATCATCACTTCGATAAATAGTGCCATTAGAACAGACAAATAATACGCCTTGCTGACTGCAAAACAAAGACGTGATTGGCTGTGCAAACACATGAACAAGCACAGCCGACTGGCTTTCGTCTTTACTACAATACAGACCATTTAAATGCGAATAGCGGCATCCCCAAAGTGCTCCGTCAGCTACCTGAAAACAATACTTCCAATCAATGGCAACGGGTTGTAAACACAGTCCCTCTTTCGCGAAAAAGGACGTAAGAATAGGATTTTCATCCAGGCAATTTGCTTCATCTACCAATGACAAATAGTGGTCAGACGAGAATCTAACATACTGATTGGCAAACTTATAGAACCGAACCCGGTGACTGATTTCCCACAATACGAAAGATAGCAATTCTCGTAATTTACCAACCCGATGAATATCCAGTAAAAACCGCCAGAGATATTTTAATACATATGGATTGGGGCGACTGAATTGCGCGAAATATTTTGACGAAATATCCATGATAGGTGTAGAATTAAATGGTGTGGATTTTTGATTGCTAATCCCGATACGCCCTGTCATTAACTGGTTTACTTTAGGCTTTTTATTGTCAGGACAGTGATGACAGGGCGTATCGGCTACTATTAACTAGTACTCCCGTTTGGGAATATAAGTCCGGTTACCATTGCTGTTCTGGTAGTATTGCCCACCTCGAGGGCCTGTTTGTATAACCTGTCCCTGACCATAGTTGTAGGCCTCATTCGAGTAATCCCTTGCTCTTGTTCCCAAGCTTCCAGTTAGTGGATTTGTATTTCCGCTAGTGCTCCAGTTATCTGTGTTTGTATTGTTTGATTTCGTATGAAAGCTTGGTTCAACATACGTCCCGTTCCGTACGTAACTACTCTGATAGTCTATACTTGGATTTGTTGTACCATAGCTGGGTGAGCAGTAGCTGTTACCATACATTTGACGATTGGAGTTGTAGCGCATATCAGGTGTACCATCTTTTTTATACTGAGCTATGGCAAATGAATGAGCAAGCATTAACATCGACAGTAGAAACAAATTTTTCATTGTAATCAGGAATTTAAACGTTGCCTACTCTATTGGCTTTTCGGCTACCGCCACCTGAGTTTTTAGGACTTCGGTGTTGAAACCCGCTGAGTTAGTTTGTACCCCAACTTCGGCAGTCTATAGCGCTAAGCACAAAAAGGTGAGTCATGTTAGGTAGAAAAAACTCAAATAATTTTCTTGACTTACCTTTTCAGTATATCTCCTATTCACCAATAATTGGCTGTTAACTAGATACTATGCTATCGGGGTTTATCTTCGTCCATTCGACCACCTTATGGCAACCCGACCACTACCTATTTACGCAACAGATCAGGATTTTTACGATGCCTTACGTCGGCGCGATGAGCGGGCGTATCAGTATGTATACGCAGAATTATTTCCTTCCTTCCGCTACTGGGTGCTGACCAACAGTGGCACAGAGATGGACGCTGAAGACGCTTTCCAAAAGGGACTGCTCAATTTCCTGCTCAATATCGAGACCGGCAAATACCAGTTTCAGGCGGGCACCCGTGTCACTACGGTTGTCTTTGAGTATTGCAAGTGGGTGTGGCTGACCGAATTAAAATCGGCCCGGTTCCGGAATCGGGCCACCATGCCTGAATCATTCGACGCGATTGATACAGCCGATGTCATGAAGGATTTAGAACGAATGGAGATTGTGAACGCGGTTCGACAGTCGTTACAGCAGCTTAAAGATGAATGCCGAAAGCTACTTGAGTGGTTTTATGTGGAAGAACTATCCTTGCGGGAAATTGCCGAGCGACTTGGCATGAAAGAGTCCTCGGTTAAATCGAAACGATACGACTGTGCCGAAAAACTGAAAGGGTTTTATCAGAAAACGGCTAATAAGAACGGATTATGAACTTATCTGAAGAACAATACGAGGTTATTGAAGCCTACCTCACCAACGAACTATCGGCAGCAGACCGGGCTTTGTTCGAGAGCGATATGCTGGCCGATGCCGAACTTCAGGCGGAAGTTAACCGCCAGCGCGACATCCGGCTGGGGCTCCGGGCATTGGGCATCGAACGAGCACTGGAACGGGCGAAATTGCAGTACAAAGCAACGATAGCCACGCCTGAAGCAACGCCTGACTCAAAAACCGCTGTTCGGCCGTTGATCAGCTGGCGTTATTGGGCTGCGGCAGCTTCGGTCATTTTAGTGCTGGGCCTGGGTTATTATACCTACCAGCAAACCACCAGTCGGCAAACTGATGTTGCCTACGCCGAAACTTTTTCGCCCGACTCGTCGGATGAGTTGGTCAAAGATTTTCCATCCGGCACGTTTTCACCCGATGCCCGAACCCAGTTGCTGGATGCGCTGGCTACGTATAAATCAGGGAAGTACGACCAGGTTATTGCCCAACTAAGCACCCTGCCTGCCGACAAAAAGTCAATTCACTACAAAAATTATTTTCTGGGCTTAAGCTATCTGGCCAACAAGCAACCCAAGGAAGCAATCCCGTTATTGAACAAAGCGTTAAGCGCTCCATCCGCAAAAATCCGGCAAAAATCCGAGTGGTTTCTGGCCTTGGCTTATGTGAAGAACGGGCAAAAAGAAAAGGCCCTGCCGATACTGAAAACCATCAGTACCGACAAGGCCAATCCATTCCAATCGCTGGCAAAACAGGTAGTAAAAAAAATAGAGTAACCCGGGTTTATTGGTTAAACAACGTTTGAACTTCAGCAGCCGTTATCGCACGTTTATAAATCCGGATATCGTCCATAGCGCCATTAAAATACCAGGGAAGCGATTGGTATTGCGCCCCAAATTTCAACTCGCCACCTGGGCACGAATCCATTTTATCGGCAGGCAGATTATCCGTTTTGAATACCAGCACGTTGTTAAAATACATTCGGGCCGACCGGCCGCTGTAGGTAAATACAAGATGATACCAGGTGTTCAATGTAACGGGGCTGGTAAATATTAAATCCTGCCATCCTACACCACCCTGACAATTACTATTTTGCTTAATATCCGTTATAAACGTAAGACCAGGACCTATATCATTCTCTAGTTTTATCAACGAGCTATACGTTTGCGGCAAGCCATCGCTGAAACGTGCCTTGTTATAAATCTGCATCCGCCCAGTGGCGGCAACAGGTTTTATCCATAAGCTAATTGAAAGGGCTTCAGGATTTAATGTATTATTATCATCCATATAGAAGTAATCACCCGACCCATTTAACGAAATCGCCGAGTTAGCCCTGCCTTTATGATCAGTTACGAAAGTAGGCGCACCAACCAATTTGACGTGATTGCTATTCCCGCTGGCATCCAGCAATGACCGATCGGTAAATGACACGGAGGCAACTAAATCCTGTGTAACTGCGTCTATCTGGGTTGTGAACGTCATCACATCACCATAAATAACATCGCCAGAAGCAGTCATGGCATACGGGCGGTAGTAATACGTTTTGTTCGGAGTCAGGTCGTTCAGGTTAACCACAACATTCGCATTGGGAGCCGGGCTGGTCACTTTTACCGTCGATGAATTTTTAACATCAGGCGTACTATTGCTCGACGAATAGCAGATTCCATACTCCACAGCGGCTGGACTACCGGGGCTCGTCACAACAAAATTGACCGAAGCCGTTGTCGTCCCAATTGAAGCCGTGCCATTAACGATAACAGCGGGGTTTTGTCCAGTCCGAAATGTTTGCACATCACTATAGCCTGGCGTTGATACCGATGAGTTAACGGCAAAACTACGCACGTAATAAAGCGTGTTCGGCAGGAGAGCCGTTAGCGAAAATGGTGCTGAGCTATTAATAGGCAAAGCCGTCGTTTGGTCAACTACATTATCCTTGTTGATGTCCGGTACAGTATTGGTTGCCGAGTAACAGATTCCGTAGCGGGTAATGGTTGAATTACCTGTCGATGTGATCGTCATTCGCACCGCTGCTGATGTCGTCAATATATCGGTCGGGGGCTGCATGGTTACGGTTGGCAAACTGGCATTACTTACCGAAATCACCTGCTGAAGCACGGTTTCCTGATTACACGAATTTGTCAACGTTGCTTTGGTCGTGTAGGTACCCGAGGTTGGGTAGGTGTAGCTAACTGTCATACCGGTGGTAGCCGTAGTGCTGCCATTACCAAAATCCCAGTTTACCTTATCGATGGTTCCAGTGCTGCCGCTGATTGAAAAATCGACCTTCAGTTGTTGGCTTTGCGCAACAAGCGTACCCGCTGGTTTCACGCATTCCCGTTGTGATTTACGCGTGGGAATCTCCCAGTTACCGCAACTCAACAAGAGCGCTCCGCTGCTCATCATCAGGAGGCAAAAACTTATATAACCAACCAGGGCTTTTTTATAAAATGGTTTGATGTGGGGTCGGTTTTGAGAAACCGACTCAGTATGTACAAATGAGGTTTTGAGAAACCTCGCAGCGTCAGATGTAAGCATCTGACACCACAAAAAGGCCGGACTTATTTTATGAAAAAGCGCTATATAACCAGGTAAACGTTTCATTATCAAGAGAATTAAAGAGTAGGTGGATAGAGAAATCAAAAGGTATAGCTAATAGCCAGTCCCCACGATTGTGAGGACGGTTTCCAGTTCAGCGCATTGATGCGCGGCTTTGGTTTGCGAACCAGCAGGTAGATTTCGGCAATGGTGGCTACGGCTGCAACACCGAGGCAGGCTTTGAACAAGCCATTTTTTTGCTGGGCCGCCTGAGCTGCTTTATAGGCATCATCGTATTGCCGGTAGGTATCTGGATTCGCAATGACGCCACTGCCCGTTGGATCGGCAGTTTGACTAATCTGATTCAGCGCATCCATTTTCGACTGGTAGTCATGCCGTAAGAGGACGGCATAAGCCCCGGCTCCTACCGCAACTACGCCCGCAGCTACTTTTAGCCCAATGAGCTTAGGCGGACGTTGAATGATCGCAATCTGCTTCATTTTTTCTTCGCAGTTCCGAATCTGTAACATCAGTGTTGTCTGCTTCGTGGTATACTTAAGGGCCTCTATATAGCGCGCTTTGGCCTCAGCATATTTTTGTTGATCGTATAACTGATTGCCCTCTCGCTCGTAATAATCAGCCAACTGCGCCTTTGTCAGCGCATCATCGGGATTGAGATTCAGGAGTTGACCAAAGAAACGGATAGATTCCAGTCCTTTACCCTGCTGCATGGCTTCATCGGCCTGTTGCCGCAACTTTAAGCCCAATGTGCATTCCTGAATCTGTTCTTTCGCATACGCATCGTTTTCAAAACCGGGGACTTCGAGGCAGTTCTGATACTGTCGGCGGGCTTCGAAGTATTTACCTTCCTTAAAAAAATCATCCCCTCGCTTTTTGTACCGATCATATTCATCATCGACAACGGCGGTTGTTGTGGCAGATCGACCCATTGCCGGTAAAGCAGGCGACCAGATAAAGGATAGCAGTAGGACAAGAATAAACTGATTGGGTAATTTACGCATACCGTTGAGTTAGTGGTTTTGGCATTGTTTAATTTTACGGCGAACCTCCTCTGTATCTTTTAGTGACTGTGCCACCTGATACCAGGCGCTGGCCCCCTCAAACTCATCCGTAGCAAAGATTTTATTGGCTTTGTTCAGGTAGATCGTGTAGGCGCCATCTGCTTTAGTCGTACTCAAGTCCTGATCTTTTGCCAGTTCCTGGGCCTTTGTAAAGGAAGCTATTGCTTTCGCTTTATTATTGCCATTGGAAATAGCTTTAACACCCTCCTCAATCAACTGATCATACGCATCCTGCTTCTCTTTCAGACGATTTTCGTTGGTTTCTTCTACAGATTCGACAGGTTTTATCTTGTCTGTTTCAGGCGTTACAAGCGCCATTTTTGGCTGATCAGAGCTAACGGGCTGTTCTTCGGCGAGTACTTTTTTTTGCAGTTTCCGCTTGTCCAACGCGTCTTGGGACTCATCCGGAACTGACTTTAGGGCCGTAGATTCGCTAGTGCTGGGAAGTGACGGTTTCAGGCTACCCACAGGAGATTCAACTCTCACCCCTGGGATGCTATCCTGCTTCTGGCCTGATTTCTGGGTAGCTCCTCCCAAATTAATATACCAGATAAAGCCCCCTACGACGATTGCTACGGGGACAACTACCTTCCAGGGAAAATTTTGAACAGGGGTTGTACCAACCGGTTGTAGAATTGTCGGCTTGGGTAAGATTTCGCTTTGTATGGGTAGGCTAACTACTCGATTGACAGGAACAGCCGGACTAAGAAGCGCTGAAGTTTCATAAACATCTGTTCGTTCTTCCTCATAAACATCGGTCAGCTCCGACTCAACAACCAGCGGTTTTGGCCGAAGTTGCTCAATGCACAAAGCTAACCCCCTAATGGCCACTTCGTTCGTTGGGCTGAGCCGAAGCACTTGTTCATACTGACTTTTGGCCTGCTCAAAATGCTGCTGTTCCCGTAAACTGTCGGCATCGTTCAGCAGCATAGTCAGGTGTTGCTGCTGAAGTGCTTTCGTACATTGGTCCAGTTTAGTCTGGGCCTCGGTATGCTGTTCTCGCTTAGCCAGCACCTGCTCAAATAGGTCGATCGCCTGCTCATAATCACCCTGCTTGAGTAGTGTATTGGCCTGCGTCATCAACTGCGGAATCTGGTCCAGCAAATCCAGCAATTCATCTTCTTTCCGAACCCGCTCGTGGATGTCGCGGACCAGACATCGGCGAATCATAGCCCTATACGGTTCGGCAACCTGACTCAAGCGAGCCGGTAGTTCGACGGTTATAATTTTCTTCTCAACCTCCCGTCGCACCGACTGCTCGCTGCTGTTTCGTAAGTCGGCCCGGAACGGCTTTTCGCCCGTCATCATTTCGTAGAGAATGACGCCAAACGCCCATAAATCGAGGTTGAAACTAACTCGACTCCCTTCAATTTGTTCGGGCGCTTTGTAGGATGGCGTACCCCGGCCGTCGCTCAGATCGAAATCAGAACTGTCAAGTTCGTCATCGCTCACTAATTTACTCAGGCCAAAATCTGCAATCTTTGGAATAAACCGCCCAGCATTATCGCGGGAGATCAGGATATTGGCAGGCTTAAAATCGCGGTGAACAATTCGATGGCGGTGCAAGTGCTGGAGGCCCAGTAAGATGCCCCGCGTAATATCATAAATCTGCGTGGGTGTCAGCGCTACGCGCCGAAGCAGGTCAGCCAGGTTGCCATCCGGGTAGTATTTCATGATGGCGAAATCACTAATACTCGTATCGGTTTCCAGCCGATGGCAGGCATCGTAGCGGGCAATATTTGCCTGCCGGGGCACCCGTTGTGCCAGTTCAACTTCGGCTTTTAGCGACTTGGTATCGCTGCCCTTAAACTCGCTGATTTTTATTGCAACCCACTCCGTTTCGAGCTGATCTTCAACCTTTATAACCCGGCCGTATGTACCAACGCCTAACAGAGTGCCCTCATCGTTCGGGCGAATCGGATAGCGTTTTTTAAAGTCAAGAAACGAAGTAAACGTCTGGTTCATAATAGCGGGTTAGGTAGCGTGGATAGCTTAATCAAAGATACGCTAAAGGCAGATTATCGGAAAATCGACCATAAAAAACCGGCGTCTGTTTGCCTCGCGTTCGCTGTTTAACCAGCGGAGCTACGTATCGATGTAACTCTCGAATCGTAACAATTCCATTCCCGTCGAGATCACCTTGCCCCGTCAACCCTCTGAGCAGAAAATACGTAAAGGCCCCTCCTGCTAAGCGTCGATCTTCAATGGCATACTGAGTCGATCGACTGGCCAGTAGCATCGCCACGTTGCTTCCGTCACGTACCTGTTTCGTTAGGGCCCGTTGGCTGGCCTGCTGTCGGGTTATTCCTCCCGATAGACAGGCATCGGCGATGCATAATTTTGTGATCGCGTCAGAATCATGAAAAGCCGCTTTAATGGCGGCATAGGTTAACAGGTTGTCAGGCTTGCCTGGTCGGGCATCGTAGGGAACAAAACTATCGGGCAAGCCATGACCTGAAAAGTACAGGATAATCCGATCGTTTGGCCCCGCCTGTCGAAAGAGCATTAATGCCTGTTGAATGGCAGTTTGTGTAGCCTGCCGATTGGTCAGAAGCCGAATGTGCGAGGCAGGTACATTACCACCAGCTTTACTCTGCAAAAAAGCAACAACCTGCCGGGCATCCCGGTCGGCAAATCGTAAATCGCCGGTTGAATAGGAAAGAGCCTGATAATCGGCAATGCCTACCACAACCGCATAGGTTTGCCCACTTACCGGCAATGGCCAATATCCCAATACCATTCCTATATTAATCAGCAATAGAGTCAGCATCGTGTTAAAAGGCATTGACTGACCGAACGGGTTCGGTTTGTGTTACGTGGCTGATGCCAATTAAATAGCCCGAGTAGTTATCTTTTGTCCCCCCATCGCACAAGGCTTGTAACGATCCTATTTTAGCCTGATCGGGCATATCTCCAGCCAGCAGGGTGCTCAGTACATAGTCGTCTATTTTTTCCAGCACGCCATCGGTACACATAAAAAAGTAATCGCCTGCTCGAACGTCGGTCAGAACCGTAATGTCCGGCGTCGGCGGGTTCATCGGTCCATTTTTATCGGCAGCGCTAACGACCACGGCCCGGCTCAACCGATTCCGCCAGGGGTGGGTCAGTGCCTGAGCAGCGGTAATAATTCCGGACTCAACCATGTCGTTTACCTGCCGATGATCCTGCGTCTGAAAAATGATCTTACCCTCTCGTAGCTGATACACCCGACTATCGCCAATATGGGCTACAGTAGCACCGCGCTTATGAAATTGCAGTAGCGCCAGTGTTGAGCCCATCCGGCTAACAAGTGGCTGTTGGTTCAGATAGGTATAGTATGCCTGATAAGCCAGATCAAGCGCAGCCTGTATATGGACACTATCGAAAATCGGGCAATCCATCGACGTCGCATAACGTACTATCGAATCGCAGAGCAACTGGCTGGCCACCTCTCCCTTATCGGCACCGCCCATGCCGTCGCAAACAATGAAAAGCTGCGTGTCCTCGGTAGCCGTACGCCTAGCTGGATACAACGTATCCTGATTGATAGTCCGTTGACCGATATGCGAAAAAGCAATGGGCAATGATGGATGAATCTGCATCGTTTACTGAGTACGATCGGGGTTAAAACCTAGCTCTATTTTATACGTATCAAGCATAGCGGGTGGTATTGGAAAGTGGGTTAAGCGAAAGCGATCTACGCCACCCAGGGTAATAATGCCGCCATTATCTACGTCGATAAGTTCGTTTTTTTGCAGCGGTATCCCATTCAGAAGCGTACCATTCAGGCTATAGTGGTGGGTATGAGTTGTGTCATCAATAGCACCGTCCTGAAGTTGATAGCGCAGTTGACCTGTCCATTTGTCAAACGTAATAGTCAATGTACAGTGCCGACGGCTAATGAAACACCGACCTTCATGAACAAAACGGGTCACCCGAACCGTACACGTCTCGGAGGTACCGATGACATTGCGTCCAAACTGGAGTGAGTAGCTAGATTCAGCATTCCCAAGATAAGTTAACTGCCCAAACTCGGGTAGCCCCTGAACGATAGACTCGTCGTAATGAACTAGCTTTTGTAATTCATTAATGGCTCCACATCCAACATGTGAACACATAATTGACCCTCGTTCGGCGTCGGCAGCACGAACCAGAATACGTCGTCCACACTGCCGACAGTTAATTAGCGTTGTTTTAAATCCACTCATGCACCTTATTCATCCATATCCTGTACGTCACCATCATTAACATACGTATCATCAGCTTCGTATAAATCAGCCGAATTGCCCGTGTGGTCATGCGCCAGTTCAGGCGCGGTGTCTTCGACAGGTGCGGCTGGCAGCCCTGTAGAAGCCTCTGCTTCCAGGATTGAATCCACAATTTCTTTCGACATACTAGCTTCCAGCCCCTGATTAAACTGATTGTTGCTCAGCATAATGGACTCATCCATTCGTTCCATTTCCACCAATTCACCCGTAAGCGAATCGTACCGCAGGAGCGTATCCAGGCCATCATCGCCACGGGCATCGACTACCCGGTACGTATAGCCATCTGTTCCTTCCAGAACTAAGGTGTCGATAATGCCATCCTGATCAAAATCAAGACCCATTACGCGTTGCCCATTTAGGTAACCTTCAATAATTGTGGGGTCAGGAGAGGCTTCCGGTTGTGAGGGAATGCCAGTTGCATGGGCTATAGGCTGTTCGTAGGGTTTTACGGGCAGGTGCTCCCCGGTAATCATTTCCGTAAACTCCTGCCGTTGCACCAGCGAAAGACTCCCCCACTCCTCTTTCTCGAATGTATTGTACCAGTGACCATGCCAGCTAAATACGCCCCCAACTCCTACTTCTGCGCGGGCGGTTTCAAATGCCTGCGCAAACGACATGTCATCGGTTGTTTTTCCGGCTACGTCAACGTCCTCGGGCAACGGTACGGTAGTTTGCCCGCTTGTTGGGTCCGAGGCCGGGTCCGCGGGAGTTGCCTTTCGTTCTGCAATCTTATGGCTAATAGCCCAGGCCGACCCTCCCAATAACAAGGTAGCGGCCGAAATACCCAGCATTTTTTTGGTATTCAGTCCTGATTTGGTGGGGATAGAAGCGGAAGAAGCCATACTGTATGAATCGGTTTGTAAATCGGTTTGATCGGAAGGTGTCGACATGGCTGCGAATAGACTATAGCGTGCGGTTCTATTTTCAGTTAATAGATACTGACCGCAAAAGGTGAGTGATAAATGGAAAGTATTTTTTAATGCACCCAAATAGCCTGACAACGTCGGCAAGTCTTTTGCTGGGCAAGCAGTTCCCATTCGCGGGTACCAAATGGATCGCGGCAGGTTGGGTTGGGGCAACGATACCGCTCACGATACTCTTTATCAATGAGTTCTAATTTCTCATCCGTCGACAACAGCGTAGAACACAAGGTAGGAATTAATACACTCAGCCCTGCACCTGACATGATATGAAGCAATGGCAAAGCAGCCCCCCCTGTCGACAACACAGCACTTACGCTCACGATGGATGAAACAATAACGCTCCCCGTCCGAATCATTTTCTCCCGGTTCCGGCAATCCCGACGCAGTTTCGGGTACTGTTCATATACCTGTTTCAGATCGGCAAAGGATCGTGTAAAGTCCAGAGGATTTTGTTCTGGTTTAGAAAAAGTATTACTAACTACTTCCGCGGGCAAACCGGAAGTTGCTGGCTTTGCGGGTTCACTATCCAACAGGGCAATTAGTTGACTAACCGTAAACTCACTGTCAGCAAGTCGGAGCGTGTCCTGCTTATCAACAACTTTACGGGTAATGCGTATGCCATTGACAAACGAGCCATTCTTACTATCAAGATCTTCAAAAATGAAGCTATCAGGCGTACACTGAATCAGGCGGGCATGTTGTCCACTTACTTTTCCATTAGCAATAACGATGGCATTCGTCAGCGCCCGACCAATGGTATACATGTGCAAATGGCTTAACTCATCAATCAGTTGTTCATACTGACCGTTGTTTGCAGCTGTTGATTGAAGAGACATGGTGTGTAAGACATATTCGTTGAGCAATTTACAAAGGATACGCACCCGTTGATTTTTTTTCAAAAAACTGAAAATAAATTTATCTACGCAAAAAGACTGCGCAGATGGGGTAAACCTTTGTATCGTCAAGTTCATAAAACAAACATCGACGATCATGAAATTCAACATCTTCAACCGCGCCAATCCCAATGACATCAAAAGCGTCAACTATGAAGGCGCTAAAGCGTTTACCCTAACAACCGAAATGGAGTTGTACGCTGCCGTGGTAACGACGATGTTGAACGACTCCACGTATGAGAAAGCCGATCAGCGAGTACAGCGGATTCAGGCATTGGTGGCTCAGGCAAATCCGGTGTTCGTAGCAAAACTGGCGGTTTATGTCCGGGAACAACTATATCTACGGTCAACACCAATTATGTTGCTGGGTGAGTTGGCAAAAGTGCACAATGGCGATGATTTAGTGGGAAAGGCCGTTGGTCGGGCCGTTCAGCGTCCGGATGAAATTACGGAATTACTGGCTTACTATCAGCTAACAAACCAGCGTACCGGAACAAAAAAACTCAACCGCATTTCGAAACAGATGCAGAAAGGACTGGCCGTGGCGTTCAACAAATTCGATGAATATCAATTTGCCAAATACGAGCGAACTACGGCAGTAAAGCTTCGGGATGCGCTGTTTCTGGTTCACCCGAAAGCAAAGGCAGAAATTCAGCAAGCTGTTTTCGATAAAATCGCAGCGGGAACCTTGACGACGCCCTACACCTGGGAAACTGAGCTAAGTGCGCTGGGTCAAACCAAATTTGCTTCGGAAGCGGAGAAAGTAGCCTCCGTTCGGTCAAAATGGGAAGAACTGATTGCCAGTGGGCAGTTGGGATACATGGCCACGTTGCGCAACCTCCGCAACATGCTCGAAGCAGGCATCAGCGGGGCGCATGTTGAAACGGTTTGCGCGTTGTTAGCCAGCGAAAAAGCCGTTCGGAATGCCAAGCAGTTACCTTTTCGGTTTCTGTCGGCTTATCGCGAGTTGAAGGCGTTACCACTTGGCCATGTACCCATCGTACTCGAAGCCATCGAAGATGCGATCTATGCCAGCGTAGCCAACCTACGTGGTTTCGACTATCAGACCAGCGTAGTTGTGGCCTGTGATGTATCGAGTTCAATGCAGAAGGCAATTTCGCCAAAAAGTAAAGTGTTATTATATGATATCGGCTTGTTATTGGGGATGCTGTTGCAGGCAAAGTGCCGGAACGTGCTAAGTGGCATGTTTGGTGACCGATGGAAACCCATTGCTCTACCTACGCAGCAGGTACTGGCCAACGTGGACGAATTTTACCGGCGCGAAGGAGAAGTAGGTTATTCGACCAACGGTTATCTGGTGCTCGAAGACCTCATTCAACAACGGTACAAGGCAGATAAAGTAATGGTATTCACCGATGTGCAATTGTGGGACAGTAAAACCGCTAACAAAAGCCAAACCAATACGTTATCGGCAAAATGGGCAGCATACAAACGTATGTTCCCCAATGCCCGATTGTATTTGTTCGATCTGGCGGGCTATGGTAACGCACCCCTACGAGTAGAAAAGAACGATGTTTATTTGATTGCCGGATGGTCGGACAAAGTGTTCGATGTGTTGCAGGCACTCGAAGAAGGTCAAACGGCGCTAAGCACAATTGAACAGATTGCGCTTTGATAGACTAAACAGGATGTCGTAGGAGTGGGTTACTTCGCACCATGAAGGGGAGGAATCATGTGGCTTCCAACGTGGAGTGAGATGGTCCAGTTCGACTCTGGCAAGCAATGCCCCATTTCCCGTTCCGCTTGTTACTCCTGTTTTTTACCAATTATACAGGTGCCGTAGACTAGGGTTACTTCGTCAGTCGCCGGTTCGATCCCGGCCATTGGGTAGTGTGTACCCAATGTAGCTCAGTTGGTTAGAGCAACCCACGTACCTTATCAATAGTTGCCCTGTATTCATTTTAGTCAACTTACAGAAATTTCCAGACCAAAACATGCTTTTTTGATCATTATGCAGGTGCCGTAGAATAGAGTTACTTCGTTCGATTGGTTAAAAGCCCTCAAGGGTAGTCTGGGTTCGAATCCCAGGCATTTTCTCTGTTCACCAATTGCCCTGCATATAATTTAACAAGTGCCGTAGACTAGAGTTACTTCGACTGATAACCGGGCGGACGCCGGTTCGAATCCGGCCATTGGGGCTTTTCCCAATGTAGCTCAGAGGTAGAGCACCACGTACTCTTATCGCTTGTCGCCTTGCTATTTTTTAGTTGAAACCTCCAGAAGCTGCGTCCTGAATGGATGCAGCTTCTGGCATTTTTATATCTTGGTTTATTGCTGAAAAAGAGATGGTCCACTGAATGAGCGGACCATCTGCAAAACCCACCTAATTAAACAAAACCCGGCCAATTGGAGAGTGGCCTCTATATATACGGTAGCCAGAACGATCTGGTTTTCTGCCCGTGCATTCACTCCTTTCTGCCAGCAAGCAGTTTGCTATGATTTTAGCGAATAGGCAACTTTCGATTAAACCACGATTAACGAAGCCAAACATAGGTTATCTTTGCCCGGTTTTTACCCGCTCGTACACAAGAAGGCGCAAGCCTAGTATATGGAAGACAAAAAGCATTTAGATACTGTGACAGCCGCTGGCTTGCTGGTGGCAATGGGTATCATTTACGGCGATATTGGTACGTCGCCCCTGTACACACTCCGGGCTATTGTTGGGCCAAACAATCCGATTCGAGCGGATGTAGTCCGGGGAGCACTTTCCTGTGTACTATGGACGCTCACCCTGCAAACGACCGTTAAATACGTTATCCTGATCCTGCGGGCCGATAACCGGGGAGAAGGGGGAATTTTCGCTCTGTATGCGCTGGTTCGCCGACACGCTCGCTGGTTAACGCTACCGGCTATTATTGGTGGGTCGGCCTTGCTGGCCGATGGGATTATTACCCCGCCCATTTCGGTATCCTCGGCAGTTGAAGGACTTAGGTTATTATACCCCGCCATCACCCACATCCAGATCATTGAAATTGTCATTGCGATTCTAACCATCCTGTTCCTGATTCAGGCGTTCGGGACAAGTGTGGTTGGTACTGCCTTCGGACCAATTATGTTCGTTTGGTTTGTGATGCTGGGTGTGCTGGGTGTTACTCAGATTGCGCAGGCTCCGGGAATTCTGGCGGCCATTAACCCCTATTATGCCTGGTGGTTATTGTCTGAATATCCAGGCGGTTTCTGGCTATTGGGTTCAGTATTTCTTTGCACAACCGGGGCCGAAGCGTTGTATTCGGACATGGGCCACTGCGGCCGGGCCAATATTCGGGTTAGCTGGGTATTTGTCAAATCCTGTTTGGTTCTCAACTACTTTGGGCAAGGTGCCTGGTTGTTAAGCATTGAAGGACAAACTCTTAAAGAACGTATCCCGTTTTATGAGGTTATGCCACCCTGGTTCCTGACCATTGGTATCAGTATTGCCACAGCCGCTACTGTTATTGCCAGCCAGGCCCTGATCAGTGGTTCATTTACGCTCATTAGTGAAGCCATCCGGCTTAATTTCTGGCCGAAAGTTCGGTTGCGTTACCCGAGTGTTCAGAAAGGTCAGTTGTACGTTCCGAGTGTTAATTTCCTGCTTTGGGCAGGCTGCGTGGGCGTAGTCCTTTACTTCCGGGAATCATCGAATATGGAAGCCGCGTATGGTCTGGCCATTACGCTGACCATGCTGATGACCACCCTACTGATGTCATACTACCTCTATACGCACAAGTATCAGGCATGGTGGGTAGTCCTGTTCCTGACGGTTTATCTGGGTATCGAGGGCTCTTTTCTGGTCGCGAACCTGATCAAGTTTCCACACGGTGGCTGGGTATCGGTGTTAATCGGCGCAACCATTGCCGGGGTCATGTACATCTGGCTACAGGCGTTCCAGATCAAACTTCGCTTAACGGAATACGTCCGAATCGACCAGTACACACAAGCCATTAAAGAACTCAGCCGCGACATTAGTATTCCGAAATACGCGACTCACATTGTCTTTATGAGCAATGCGGCCCGGCAGTCGGAAATAGAGTCGAAGATCATTTACTCCATCTTCCAGAAACGTCCAAAACGTGCGGATATTTATTGGTTCGTTCACGTCGATACAACCGATGATCCGTATACGATGGAGTATAAAGTGAACACCATTGCGCCTGACGATGCCTATAAAGTGACCTTTAAATTAGGGTTCCGCGTCGAGCAACGGATCAACCTGTTCTTCCGAAAGGTAATTGAGGACATGGTAAAAAATAAAGAAGTGGATATTACGAGCCGTTACGAATCACTTAGCCGTCAGAACGTTATCGGCGATTTCCGCTTCGTGGTGCTGGAGAAATTCCTGTCGTTCGAGAATGAATTGCCTACTCGTGAGCGGATCATCATGAATATCTACTTCAGCATCAAAAGCTTCACCACGCCCGAAGACCGCTGGTTTGGCTTAGATAGCAGCTCGGTTAAAATTGAAAAAGTCCCGCTGGTTATCCGTCCAGTAGAAAACGTCCAACTAAAACGCATCACATCTTAATTGTGAATGAGCGATTGAGTGAATGAGTGAATAGCTGATGCAAGTGCTATTCACTCAATCGCTCATTCACTCATTCACTCATTCAATATATGAAACTTCTCATCACCGGCGGAGCCGGATTTGTTGGCTCATCGCTGGCCATTTCATTAAAACAGAACTATCCTCAGTATCAGATCTTTGCACTCGATAATCTCAAACGGCGTGGATCGGAACTGAGTCTGGCCCGGTTAAAAGCGGCAGGTATCGAGTTTTTACACGGCGACATTCGGAACAAAGAAGATTTCGACGCACTCCCAGCCGTCGATACCGTAATCGAAGCCTCCGCCGAACCGTCGGTACTGGCCGGTCTGGATGGTACGCCCGACTACCTCATCAATACCAACCTATTTGGCACCGTTAACTGTCTGAATTATGCCCTCAAGCATAAAGCTAATTTCATTTTCCTGTCGACAAGCCGTGTTTATCCGATTAAGACTATCGAAACCCTCAATTTCGAAGAGGCCGATACGCGCTTTGTGTTGACCGACAACCAACCCGTTCCGGGCGTATCGTCGAAAGGTATTGCCGAAGATTTTCCCCTCACGGGTGCCCGGTCGCTTTACGGCACTACGAAACTGGCGTCGGAGTTACTGATTCAGGAATACAATGAATTTTACGGACTGAAAACGGTGATCAACCGTTGCGGGGTGATTACCGGACCCTGGCAGATGGGGAAGGTGGATCAGGGGGTTATGGTGCTCTGGATTGCCAAACACTATTTTGAGCAGAAGCTCGCCTACATTGGCTACGGCGGCACAGGCAAACAAACCCGCGACATGCTTCATATTGCCGACCTGTATAGACTGATTGACTGGGAATTACACAACCTCGACAAAGTAAACGGTGAGATTCTGAACGCGGGTGGTGGTGTCGAAAGCAGCGCGTCGTTGCAGGAATTGACTCAGATTTGCCAGGAAATAACGGGCAAAACTATCCCCATCACGCAAGTTGCCGAAAACCGAGCCGCCGATATCCGACTGTACATCACCGATAACACCAACGTAACAAACCTCACCGGCTGGAAACCCCAACTCGGCATCCGTGAGATTGTGAGCGATATTCATGACTGGCTCAACGAAAATCGGGCCGCTCTGGAGCCGATTCTGACGTAACTGGCTACTTCTGTTGGCAGCAACGTAGTGACCCAACTTCTATTAGAGTTGGGGCGTTTTTTATTGACCATTAATCCCGCCAGCCTTCGGGCTTATAAGGAGTTTTCGTATCGCTGGGTGCACAAATGGCTGTTGGTGGACGTGAAGGTGCGCTAAGGAGCTGAAGCTGGGGCACTTCTGGAAAAGTAGGCTCGGGTATAGGCAGTCGTAGATTAAGCGCGTAAAATAGCTCAGCACCTGGCAGACCGGAGTAACCACCTGGAGCAGTCCCACCCAAGGATACGCCATACGCATCTTTACGATCCAGCCAGTAACGAAACGTGGCCACCGATGTAGCTGCGAAATAGCCAACGACCGCTTCTCGATTATTCGCTACATTATGCACATTACCCGCCAGAGCCGACGGAGGAGAATCGGCTAATCCGCCCGTATTCTGGGTCTGTTGTTGAAATAGTTGAAAATACCGGTAGGCATCAGGTGTCAGTGAACTTTGTCGAATTTCTACCAAACCTGGATTACGGTCGTAAAAAGGGATTTGGGCTATATTTCGGTTTACGATCAATCCTCCATTTGTAAACTGATCGCTGAAGAGGTTAAAGTTGTGGCTGTAAATGATCTCCCAACACTTAGTCCGGCAATTATAATCGTATTTGTATTCAGGGACTGGGTTTCTTAGCGAGTATGGCGGGGGTGTCAGTTCATAGTAACAGTCTTCCAGCAGTTTCTTGTTGCCGGATGTATAGATGTAATAGTTCCCTGCTGGCGGAGGGTTTTCCATTAACTGGGTCGTAATATCGCCAAAAATGGCGTAAACACCTTGGTAGCAAGTTTTACACCACTCCTGTCTTTCGTAGAGCTTCCAGTCCCAGCGGTAATAATTTCGAGTTTCGGCAGGGTCACGGGTATCTATAAATAGGTCATGACCAGCGGTATAAAATCCAGCTAAAGCGGGGAAAATACTTTTGGGATTAAACTGAGATGTCACCTTATCAATGGGTGGCACAGCCTGAATAACCTGCTGACTTGATACATATTGGGCGCCATCACTAAGGGTAAACCGGAGTTGATAGGCATGACCGATCTGGCCTTTAAAATCGCTGGGCAGTTGATAAGTGCCGTCCACGGTTTCATGGCAGGGGATGACCTGCGCCGAATCGACCACCACTTCGACCGTCGCTTTAGTGATGGGCCGGGTACCAAATCGGCCGGTGAGGGGGTCCGATTTGGAGCGGTTAAGCCGAATGATCTGTTCTTCAGCCAGGTTCGTTATGGCCCCATCTACCACAATAATATCCACCGTACCCCGCAGTATCAGGTCTTCAGGATCGACGCAGGAAACCAGAGCGCTAACGAACAGTAGCCAGACCAGCAGTCGGGAAAACAGACGAATTGATAAAGAGGTGTGAATCATAGTACATGTGTTAAAGGCATTCACTTACTCCTGCCAGCCCAGTGGTTTAACCGGCGTTCGACTCTCACTGGATACACACACCGCCAACGGTGGGCGATAACGGCCATAATAACTTGGTTCGTTAACCGGATCGCGGCCCATAAGCGCTTGAAATAGACCTGGTGTAAATCCAGTTGCGTCATTTCGGGTTAACCAGTACCGCATCGACGAAACACCCGACGCGCTGAAGTAGCCAACTACGGGTTCATTCTTTTTCACCCGATTATAGATATTTCCCACCAACAGAGCGGGTTGAGCCCCGGCTACACCACCCGAGTTCTGGGTCTGGTCATTCAGCCGTTTGAAATAGGCATACCCTTGCTTCGATAATGAGGTCTGTCGAATCTCAACTAAGCAGTGCTCTTTTGAATAGAGGGGAACCTTGGCCACCCGCAGGGCTTTAACGGTATTCCCATTGGTATACTGGTCATCGAATAGCGTTAAGTCATTGCTGTACAAAATCTCCCAGCACTGGGTCCGGCAATTGTAGTCAAAGGCAGGATACGCGAACTGCTCATTCACACAATCTTCGATCAGAGCACCCTGGTCATTCGTGATTTGATAACGTCCTCCCCGGCAATTTCGGCACCACTCCTGATGTTCCCAGTCTTTCCATTCCCATCGATAGTAATTGGTTTGATCAGCAGGATCAGTAAAGTCTACATAAAAGTCATGGGCCGCCGTATATACATTGTTTAATCGCTGGGTTGAACTCAGGCTGTTTGAATTAAACTGGGCACGAACCAGCGTAATTGGCGCAACAGGTTGCAAAACCTCAGTACTCGACTCATAATGTGCATCATCACTCAATGTAAACTGGAGTTGATAGGCATGACCCACCTGTCCTTTAAAATCGCTGGGGAGTTGATAACTCCCATCTACGGTTTCATGACAGGAAATAACTTCCGATGAATCAACTATAATGGTTACCGTGGCCTGGGTTATTGGCACAGAACCAAATCGACCGGTAAGCCGATCAGCTTGTGAGCGACTAAGTCGAATAACCTGTTGTTCAGCTACATCTGTAATTGTCCCATCTACAATGATGACATTGAGTGAGCTGTTTACCGTTGATTCAACTGAGTCAACGCAGGAAACCGCTATGGACAGCAGCAGCCAGCCAGTCAATAAGAAAAACAGACGAAATGATGAAAAGAAGGTATTCATAATGTAGTCAGTTGGTGCGTTAGTCAGGCCAGCCTACCGGCTTAAATGGAGTTCGTTGATCAATAGGCGCGCAACTGGCAGTCGGTGGACGAAGTGTACCATCAATGAATATCCGAATCTCATAAGGGGGACGGGGTTCTGGAATGGGCTGGCGACTGTTCAGTGCGAAAAACAGTTCTTCGCCCTCCACGCCCGAATAGCCCGCAGGATCTTTGCCGAACGGGAATCCCTCGGTATCCTTTCGATCGATATAAATCGGTTTTTCTGATATCATTGATGCCGTAAAATAGCCAACCACCGCTTCTTTTATGTTCGCTACATTATGCACATTTCCAGCCAACGCCGTTGGGGGTGTATCGGCTAAGCCGCCTGAATTCTGCGTCTGCTCCTGAAAGAGTTTAAAGTACCTCTGCGACACCAGTGCTGAGGCTCGTAGTCAATCCAATCCCAGCGGTAGTAGTTTCGCTGGTCGACGGGGTCCTCCAACTCGATAAACACATCATGGCCCGAGGTATAGTAGCCCCGAAATGAGGGAGACAGACTTTTGAGGTTAAACTGAGCATGTATCTTATCAATGGGGACTACAATGATGACATTAAGCGAACTGTTTATAGTTGATTCCATCGGGTCAACACAGGTAACGAGTCCCAGGCAACTACATAAACAAATCAGTATAGGTATTGCTATTGGACGCATACCGTTGAGTGGTTACTTGAACTCGAAATTGTAGGTCAAACTCGGGATGGGGGCGCCAAAGATGCTGAGTCGGTAGGGGTTCGTGGCCTGTCCCTCCGTGCGGTAGAAGATCGAATACACATTCTTCCGGCCATACAAATTGTAGACGGTAAAGGTCCAATGCCCCTGCCAGCGCCGGTTTTTCATACTCGGATTGTAGATGTTCCAAGCGAAGTCGAGCCGGTGATAATCCGGCAACCGATACTGGTTGCGCTCGTCGTAATACGGGTAGGTTCGCCCCTGATAGCGAATGAATCCTTCTGGTGCCGTATAGGGACGACCCGAACTATAGGCGAAGTTGAACGAAAAACTGTGGTGTTTCCCCTGGTTGATGGTCAGGCTCATGTTCAGGCTGTGCGGACGGTCGTAGTTGGCCCGGTACCAGTTGCCCCCGTTGATCTGCTGCTGAAAATCAACCCCTTCGTTCACCTGATTCAGGGTGCGGGCAAAGGTGTAGTTGACCCAGCCGGTCAGCTCGCCTTTCTTCTTAGAAACCATCACTTCCAGTCCGTAGGCTTTGCTCTTTCCAGGAAGCAGTTGTGTTTCGGGATAGGGTTGCAGCAGGAAATCGGCACCCGGTTTGTAATCCAGAATATGCTGCGTGCTGCGCCAGTATACCTCGGCCGATAACTCAAAAATGTTATTCTTCGAATTCTGAAAATAACCCGCCGAAAACAACTGACTCACCTGGGGTTGAATATGCGCATCCGACGTTTTCCAGCGCGATGTAGGTAAAGGCGTGGTGGTATTGGTGATCACCTGCAAATACTGCCGCATCAAGTTATAGCCCAGCTTAATGGAGGAATTGGGTGTTAGCGCATACCGCAAACCCAGCCGGGGCTCCAGCCCGCCGTATTGCTTCGTTACCTGGCCAGCTCCGTACACCGTAGAATCCACAACCGTTGTAGCATCGGCCACTTCACCGTTCACGTATCGGCGGACGACGGAAGGCCCGAGATTCAGGAAATGGGAGTAACGCAGGCCCGCCGATACGGCCAGCTTATCCGTCAAACTAATCTCATCCTCAGCATGAATCCCAAATTCCAGTGCATTTTCAATCGGGGTTTTCTGATAGTTTACCGCCAGACTATTTCCCGGTATCAACTCGCCGGGATTCAGCCGATAGTGCGTGCCGCTAATACCGACCTCGATCTTCTGGTTTTCTAACTGGTAGTTCAGGTTCGACTTAACTTGTCGTTGCAGCAGCGATTGTTTCAATACCACTTTGTTGTCGGTACTGTCCTCAGTCGATAGAATTCGGGGAATGTATTGCGCCACTAGCGCCGTTGTTTGCAGATTTAGCCGATCATTGAACGCGTGAAACCAGCGCACCATACCGTTAGCCGTTTGCTGGGCATATTGGGTATTTACAGCATTGACATTAGCCAGACTTCCCAGTAGATTCGTCTGAAACAAATCCTGGCTGTAATAGCCCATGGCTGTCACCGTGTTTTTGTCGTTGACTCGCCAAAATAGCTTGGCGGTCCCATCGCCAAATTTAGCCCGGATGTTATCAAAACGAGGTGAAACAGCCCGCAATAGAAAATCGTTGAATGCCCCTCTCCCCGATACCATCAGGGCCAGTTTGCCTTTAATAATTGGCGTTTCGACCGTTAGCCGATTGGCCACCAAACTCACCCCACCCGTTAAATGAAACTGATTCAGATCGGGATTTCGAAGACTAATGTCCAGCACTGAAGCCGCCCGACCGCCGTAACGAGCCGGTACGTTTCCTTTGTATAAATCCAGACCTCCCACAGCATCGGGCGGAAAGACCGAGAAAAGCCCGAACATGTGCGTCGGGTTGAAAATCGGGGTATCATCGAGCAGGATCAGGTTTTGGTCGGTGGTACCGCCCCGGATATTGACCCCGTTGGCCGCTTCGCCCACGCTAGTTACACCGGGCAGCATTTGCAGACTCCTCAGAATATCGACTTCCCCCAGGGCTGCTGGCATCTTTTTGAGGGTAGCGATATTAATCTGGCTCACGCCCAGCAGCGGCTGACGTACGTTTCGGTCGTAGCCCTTGCTGGTGACGACAACCTCTTCTAACTGACTGGATACGGAAGGAAGTCGAACGTTGAGGACGGTATTCTCGCGCAGGTTGATGGTGGTCCGAAACGGAACAAAGCCCAGACTTCGTACCACCAGAATATGCTGTCCTATTCGGGTTTTAATGGAGAAATGCCCTTCTGCATCTGTGTAGGTACCGGTGGTAGACTTTTCATAGTCGAGTACCACGGCTGCCCGCACAATGGGCTGATGACTGGCGGAGTCGCGAACGGTACCGGAAAGTGTATACAGTATCTGAGCATGGGCTACCGACGCTCCAATAGCCAGAACTACAATTACAAGTAGTGATCGAATCATGAAAAGAAAAGGTAAAGGTGTAGGACAGTTGCCTTTAGCGTGGCGTGCTAATTTGTCTGGTTATCAACCTAGACGTATTAAGGACGGGAAACGCTGTCAGCTGGTTTTATTTTAAGATTCGTTTAGCACGTATCGTACTTTTCAACCAAAATATTAGTCAACCAACATGCATTAATTATAAAGGATAGCGAAACTTTTATATACTTGTGTTAACGTACGGCGGGGCGGCCTGTAGCTCAACTTTTTTTGATAAATCAGCCAGTCAGGAATTAGGAATAGATGGTCATTTACAGCCGTTTGGCCATAAAACTATCTTCGCTAGCATTCCAACTATTCAGCCTAAGAGCGGGTCAGTAAGAAGAATCTAGTTCACTGCTATGAAAAAGTTACTTTTACTGCTGTTAACAACCCTAACGGTCAACCTGACTTTTGGCCAGAAGACCGAATCCATCCTGGCCTTAAATTCTGGCTTGTTCTCGTTTCAGGGCTATTCGGCGGAGAAAAGCTCTCAACTGAATTTGGCGTCTAATGGCACTACAGGCTATACAAACAATCCATTCGGGGCTAAAAATGGGCTTTCGTATGGTGCATCCTACCAGATTCAACGCATCTCCCGAAGTAATTTTATTGCCGGTGTTAGTGTAGGCTATGAAAACCTGCGAAGTAAGACAACCATTACGGGCGTTAACGGGTATGATAAAACGGGGACTTTTCAGGATGTAGCCACCGGGCAAACCTATCTATCGAACAAGCAACTGAATGCGTTTCCTTACCTGGGTTACCGAGTAGGAATCCGCCAAATTTCGGTGGATCTGACGGGTGGCCTTGATATTGGTTACCTGTTGAGTTCAACGGAACATGGAAAAGCTACTGCGGATAATGGTAAAACGTACAGTACCTCTTTAGACCGAACAGGGATAAAAACGGATATTAGGCCCCGAGTGCAAGTGGCTGTATTTTATAGAAAGGTTGGCGCTTATACGAGCTACGCCTATGGCCTGAATAATTACAAAAGTGGCTGGATTGGCGGGCGGAATGAATGTAATTCCACGGTAATCCGGTTTGGCGTGCTTTATAAAATTAAAGGCCACTAACGCGCTCAGTAGCTAGGCTATGAGTGTACGTGTGAGTAACATACTTGTGTTGCATAGGCAGTGATTCCTATAAAGTTGCTAACCAATCCACGATCATGTTCAGGAACTTCGTTATGGCGCTACGAATACACGTATCAACCTGATGGGTACACTTCTCAAATGAAATCGTATCGGGGTGAGGACTTCATTAATACCATTGAGTTCACGTATAATCAGTAATTATTGACCTTGTGCGAATAGGTCTAGTCATAACTTATCCAGAATTGCTTTAATGCCATTACCCAGGTCATATATATTGTCATGTTTCTGATTAGTGAGTAAGATAATCGTTCTGCCTCTGGCGTTATCCACCATCAGAAGTGCCTGGTACCGTAAGGCGGCTCCATCGTGAATGTGGGTAAGCACACGATTATTGTCCATCGTTCCCCGGCCAAGGCCGGCTTGTCTGTCTGGTCCAACAGGTGTCAAAATAAAATTTGTTGACTCGGGACTAATCAATGTAAAGGCATTAATACTTGCTGACCATTTATAAAGGTCGTCCAGATTAACACAGGTCCAACCAGAAATAGGCGCTTGTAACTTATCCTGTTTGAAATTATTGTTAAACGATTTGGCCAACAACGAATCTGCATCCGTTGGATCAACAATGCCTTCTTTAAGCCCAGCTTTTTTCAGCATCCTTTGTTCAACGAAATCTTTAAAACGCATGCCGCTGATTTTTTCGACCAGTTGACGACGCATGAACGTATTGTTGTTGTTGTAAGCATAACTGCTGCCCGGCACAAAATCTAGTTGGCTGATAGCCATAAGATCTTTCCAATTATCGGCATCGCTACGAACTGTCTGGTAGTTTATTTCTGGCAAACCACTCGTGTATTGCATTAAGTTACGGACGCTGATTTGTTTTGCCCACTCTGGCAAGGTTGGAAAAAACTTTACGAGTTTGTCATCCAATGTCAATTTTCCCTGTTCCACTAACAGCATGATTGCTACCGCATCAAACTCTTTAGCAATCGAGCCAATATGGAACCGGTATTCTGGAGTCAAAATCACCTGTTTACTAGCATCGGCAAAGCCAATTGATTTTCGCAGAAGAACCTTACCGCCTTCAACGATTAAAACGTTCCCATTGAACAAACCATCTTTATGGGCATTCATCAAATAGGTTTCAACTTGTGATTTTGACGCAGGGGTTTGTTGGGCTCGAGCAAAAAAACCGATTAGCATTAAGCTGATAAGTAACCTCTTTTTTATACGCATAGGAACAGATTGATCGATAGCTTAACAAAGCTATGTTTTCGATAATCGTAAAGAGTCAATAATTGACAGTTGGCAGTTTAGAAAGATGGGTGGTTACTATTTTTGACAGAGTTCCAGATTAATCGGTGAGCAGAAATAAACCAGCGTGTTATTTATCAAAACATTCTGGTTAAATTACCTTTTTTAGCTCGCATGCGCTTTCTTGTTTTTACCCTTACTGTCTTTCTCTTAACCCGCCTGCTCACGGCCTGTGTTGATCCGGCTGAGCTGACGATTAACGGGACAGTGAACACGCTGGTTGTTGATGGAACAATCACGAACCTGCCCGAACCACAAGTTATTCGGCTCAATCGCTCAAAAGCCGACCCACTCACGGGTCGTTTTGGCAGCGTCCCCATCACAAAAGCTACTGTTGAGGTGCTCGTTGATTCCTCGCTTGTGATTTCCTGTCATGAAACCGAGGATGGCAGTTACCAGTTACCCAGCGATTTTAAAGGCCAGATCGGCCATAGTTACCAACTCCGATTTACCCTCAGCGATGGAACACACTACCAGTCGACTCCACAAATTATGCCCGCTGTTCCTGCGATTGACCGGGTATCGGCTCAGTATAATCCTGCCAGTTTGCCCGTTGAAGAACAATTAACTGGCGGCTATCGGGCCGGGCATGATGTGTATATCGACTGGAGAGACCCGGCCACGGAGCATAATTATTACCGCTGGGAGTGGAAATTATGGGAAAAACAATCCTGGTGCCGGAGTTGTCAGCAGGGTATTTATGCGGTCAATACCATTCTTGACCACGTGTATAAAGACAAAACGTTTTACGTATCCGGCGATCAGCCATTTGAAAGCTGTTTCGTACCAACTAATTATTTCGAGGCCAGTCAACCTCCTTTGGCAAGCGGTTTATATGTTTATGATTACCCTTGCCGTACCCAATGCTGGGAGATATTGTACAGTTCATCGCTCAACGTGTTCGATGACCAGTACAGTAACGGTGGGTTGATTACAAAGCGAAAAATTGCCCAGATTCCCTACTACGATAGTACCGCCTGTCTGGTCGAAATCCGGCAATTATCAATGACTAAAACAGCCTACACCTATTTCAAGCGCTTCCAGGATCAAACCCAGAACGTGGGCGGTATCGCCGATCCCATACCATCAGCTCCGGTGGGTAATATTCAGAATACCAGCAATAGTCAGGAACGGGTGGTGGGGTATTTCACAGCGTCGGCCGTGTCGGCGGTCCGGCATTGGCTCGATCGGAAAGATATTATTGGCCTGCCATTCGGGCAGACGGACCCGGCTGGAGAATCTAAATTACCGGGTTCCGAATTGTTCTACTCGCTTAATCTACGACAACCCATCCCCGAACCGCTCTACCCCTACCCCAATATCCGAATCCTGGGCGGCCCTCCCCGACCGGTAACCGCTATCTGTGTCCCCAGCGACAGCCGAACGCCGTTTAAGCCAGTTGGCTGGCAGGATTAATTCGTAATAATCAGAAAAAACAGGTCGTATTCCGAAAAATACAGAGCAGTTGTTTTTAAAATACAGCCTGTTAACCTAAGCAGTCTCCATCGCTGGTTTAGGCTGTAACTCGACTGATTGCTCTACATCAGATAGCCTATTTCGTTTTGCGTTATAGCAAGCGAATAAGGCCCGCCCCATCAGTTCATGGCCGATAGCATTCAGATGACTCGGATCATCGGAAATATAAAACTCTTCCTGGGGCTTGATAATCGAATGCGTATCTAACACAGTTATTCCCCACCGATGGCCTTCGTGTATGACTAAGGATCTTCCCTGTTTTCGCAACCACTGGCTCACCAGCTCACGATGCGGGGTTGGCGTTAACAAGAAAACCTTTTGGCGATGGATCTGTAATTGCTTTAGTAAGGCAGTCAATTCCTGCTGCACGTAGAGTAACTGCTTCACCAGGCCAGCCTGATTGCCTAAAGTCAGCAGTAAACATTTAAGAACGCTTTTTGTTCGCTTTACCCAACTGGCGGGTGTTCTTTCGAGTGGTAACAGCGGCAGATTTCGTAGCGCGTCAAGATCAGTCATGCGTAATCCTGCTCCCGCATGTGCTGGCACTTTCTGGGGTGGCGTTTTAAATAGTTTCCAGAACGTGGGCGGGTGCTGCAGGTAATAATGGGCAGGCTGAATAAGTAGTAAATCGAATTGTGATAAATCCAGATGAGTTAGTGTTTCGCGAATGTCGGCCAATGGAAGAAAAACGTAGCTGGTTACCTCAGGATGATATCCCTGTTCGCTAAGCTGATAGACAAATTGATCTAGAAAACTAGACTCTTTATCAGTAAGTCCGTATCCATAGACCTGACAACCACCAATCACCAGAATAGTCATAACAGATGTATTTAAAATGTAAAATCATTTATTTACACCTAATACGTTTGCATCTGAAAGGCGTTGCAAGTAGTATATTAAAAATTAATTAAAGACACATAAAGACTTACGACTTTCTTCGCCAATGCAACGGATCAATGGCACTATATAACTTCGAATCTGAGCTGTGAATTTGTGAGGTATTAGTATAATTGTAATTTTGGCCGATAAACCGATCAAGCTCATGGAAGCCGTTGACGCGATTTTAAACGAGGTGGATAAATTACAACCTGATGAAAAGCTAAAACTCCTTCATCAGTTAGTAGATCGAATATTGGCCACACCTACACCCATGGTACCTACGCAAACTAATTTCGACAACTATATTGGCATAGGCAAGGATATTTGGGAGCAGGATGCCCAGCTATATGTAAATGAGAGTCGAACGAATGAACGGTTTTAAATCAGCTTTTCTCGACACGTCTCCGTTCATCTATTTGATTGAAGGTCATTTGCAATTTGCACCTATTGTAAAATACATTCTTACGTATTGTCAAAACCACGCTGTTGTCGTAACAACCTCTGTCCTTACCGGGTTAGAGTTTAAAACAAAGCCTTTACGTGCAAACCACATGAATGTAGTAAGCGCATTTGATGAGCTTATTGCGGTATCCCATACGAATGTCGTTTCCATTACAGCAGAGATTATCAATGAAGCCCTTAGCTTACAAACACAATTACTTAGCTTAATAGCAATGGATTCTATGCAACTCGGTGCAACCGTAGTTCTCCAATGCGAGGTTTTCATTACTAATGATAAACGATTGTCTACTATTAATAAACCCCAAATTATTACACTTGACCAATGGATGTAACCCTTGACTCCCCTACTCAGCAACGCGTTGATAAATGGCTTAGCGGCAATTACGATGCCGCCACTAAAGAATCGATTCAACACCTGATTGATTCTGGCAATACTACTGAGCTGACCGATTCATTCTACCGCGACCTTGAATTTGGCACGGGTGGTCTGCGCGGCATTCTGGGCGTGGGCTCCAACCGCATGAACCGCTATACCGTTGGCGCAGCTACGCAGGGGCTTTCCAATTACATCAATGCCGCTTTTCCGGGCGAGGACATCAGCGTGGCTATTGCACATGATAGTCGCCGGATGAGCCCGGAGTTTGCGCGCTTGGTGGCCGATATTTTTTCGGCAAATGGCATCAAAGTATATCTGTTCAGTGCTCTTCGCCCAACACCAGAATTGTCGTTCGCCATTCGGCAGTTGGGTTGCCAGAGTGGTATTGTGGTTACGGCCTCGCACAACCCGCCCGAGTATAACGGCTATAAAGTGTACTGGAACGATGGTGGTCAGGTCGTAGCTCCGCACGACAAAGCGATCATTGAAGAGGTGAACAAAATCACGTCTGTCGATTTGATTAAATTCGATGGTATACCCGAACGGATTCACCTGATCGACGAAGAAATCGATGCGCCTTATGTGGAGCGGGTCAAGTCGAACGCAGTGAACCCGGATGTCATCAAGCGGCAGGCCAATCTGAACATCGTGTACACGCCAATCCATGGAACGGGCATCACGCTGGTGCCACGTGTACTTGATGCCCTGGGTTTCAATAATGTTCACATTGTTGAAGAGCAAGCTACGCCCGATGGCAATTTCCCAACGGTAAAATCGCCGAATCCCGAAGAGCGGGCGGCTATGCAACTGGCGCTCGATCTGGCCAATAAACTAAACGCCGACCTCGTGATGGCTACCGACCCAGATGCCGACCGCGTTGGCGCCGGTGCTCGCAACCATCATGGCGAATTTGAGTTGCTGAATGGCAACCAGATGGCCAGTCTGATCATTTATTACCTGCTGAATGCCTGGAAAGATGCAGGTAAACTGACTGGTAAGGAGTTCGTAGCCAAGACGATCGTAACTACCGACCTCATCGACCAGATGTGCAAAAATTACGGGGTTACCTGCTACAACACACTAACAGGCTTCAAATACATTGCCGAAGTCATTCGTGAACTGGAAGGCAAAGAGAAGTTCATTGGTGGTGGCGAAGAAAGCTATGGTTACCTCATCGGCGATTTCGTACGCGACAAAGATGCCATTGCCTCCTGCGCCATCATTGCCGAACTGACTGCCTACGCTAAAGATCAGGGCAAGAGCCTGTTCGATATGCTGATGGCGATGTATCAGGAAAATGGGTTCTATTACGAAGCACTGGTATCGCTGACTAAGAAAGGTAAATCTGGGGCCGAAGAGATTCAACAGATGATGGCCGACTTCCGCGCCAATCCACCCAAGTCCATTGCTGGCTCGCCGGTAGTTCGCGTTGACGACTATAAAGCCCTGACACGCCTGGATGCGCAGAATGGTCAGACATCGGCCATTGAGGCAGGTAAAATGGGAATCGAATCGTCGAACGTGTTGCAGTTCTTTACCGAAGATGGCACCAAAGTTTCGGCCCGCCCATCGGGTACCGAACCAAAAATCAAATTCTATGTCAGTGTTCGAGAGCCGCTCGAAAGTAAAGAAGCCTTCGACGATACCTACGCTCAGTTAAAGGCAAAAGTGCAGCGAGTAATCGACGAGTTACAGTTGACCTAACGTTTACATTACCACGCTTTAGGACTATACTATATCCATAAAATACCAGGTCCGCATTGCGCAAGCAAGCGGACTTTTTTTGTGATTAAAAATAAAGGAATAAGATTAATTAAAGATTAATTAGAATTTGTTTATAAATCTCTTTAAGCATTAGTACCTATGTATTTTTAACTATTACTTACCTTATATTCTCCCAAACCTTATGATGAAGAACGCTTTACGACAAGCGTACCGCACCCTGCCGCTATTTTTATTTAGCTGGCTCTTGTGCGTGGGGGCATTTGCCCAGGATCGCAAAATTACAGGCCGTATTACAGACGGTAACGACAACACTGCACTACCTGGTGCTAACGTTGTTGTAAAGGGAACGCAAACCGGTGTAGTTACCGATGCCAATGGGCAGTTTTCATTGAATGTGGCTCAGGGTCGCGACATTTTAACGATCTCTGCTATCGGCTATGCTACACAGGATGTGACAATTGGCTCCCGCACATCTATAAACCTTGCCTTATCCCCTGACATTAAAACCCTAAATGAAGTGGTCGTAACGGGCTATGGTGCTCAGGCGAAACGCGATATTACGGGTGCAGTAGCTACTGTAGATACCAAACAGTTGCTATCCGTTCCGGCCACAAACGTTGGACAAGCGTTACAGGGCCGTGTGGCGGGGGTACAGGTTGGCAATGAGAATGCGCCTGGCGGTGGCGTGATGGTTCGTATTCGTGGTTTCGGAACAATCAATGATAACTCCCCACTCTATGTTATTGATGGTGTTCCAACGAAGGGGAACCTCAACACACTGAACCTCAATGATGTAGAGAGTATGCAGATCCTAAAAGATGCTTCGGCGGCTTCTATCTATGGGTCGCGGGCTGGTAACGGCGTAGTCATTATCACCACGAAAAAAGGGAAAGCGGGTAAACCCAAGTTCACCTACGATACCTACTACGGTTCGCAACGGCATGGCAAGTTGCTCGACATGCTTAACACGCAGGAGTATGCTCAGCTAACCTGGGAATCCCGGATCAACTCGGGGGTAGTGGGTGCTAATGGCAATCCAATCCATTCCCAGTTCGGAAATGGACCAACTCCTGTTATTCCTGACTACGTTCTACCAACGGGTGCCTCGGCCAGCGACCCACGCGTTGCTCAAAACCCCGACGGAACCTATATGAACTACAACAATGATATTAATTCGCCCAAATTCCTGCTGATCACTAAAGCCAATAAAGTAGGAACGAACTGGCTGGAAGAGATTTTCCAGACAGCCCCGATTCAGAACCATCAGCTGGGTGTATCGGGTGGTAATGAGAATGGTCGGTATGCCATGTCGCTCAACTACTTCAACCAGGAAGGTATCATGAAGTACACGGGTTACAAACGCTATTCACTGCGGGCAAATACGGAGTTTAATATCAATAAGCGGGTTCGGGCCGGGCAGAATTTCCAGGTAGCGTATGGTGAACGCCTTGGCCAGCCCAATGGGAATAATGCGGAAAGTAACCCCACTTCGTTTGCTTACCGAATTCAATCGATCATTCCGGTGTACGACGTAGCCGGGAATTTTGCCGGTACTCGTGGCGGTGACCTCGACAACGCAAACAACCCCGTTGCGCTGTTGTATCGAAACAAAGACAACGTACAAAAAGAAGTCCGGTTATTTGGCAATGCATTTGCCGAAGTCGACATTCTGCCTAACCTGACTGCTCGCACGAGTTTCGGTATCGACTATAACCTATTCAACTACCGCAACTACACTATCCGCGATATTGAATCGGCAGAAGCCAGAGGGTCGAACCAGCTACAAACCAACAATAACTATGAATGGACATGGACCTGGTATAACACCCTGACCTATAATCTGTCGCTAGGTGATCGGCATCGGTTTAACTTAATTGCCGGTACAGAGTCAATTAAAAACTACTTTGAGTTTTTTGACGCCAGCCGCACCAACTTTGCCGTGGATGACATCGAAAACCGCTATCTGAGCGCGGGTACAGGCGTTCAGACCAACAATGGTGGCGCTTCGAACTGGCGGTTGGCATCAGAGTTTGCCAAACTTAACTATGCGCTGGATGACAAATACCTGATTGACCTGACCGTTCGTCGTGACCGATCATCTCGTTTTGCGCCTGAATTCCGGTCGGCAGTCTTCCCAGCGGCCAGTGTGGGATGGCGGGTTTCTAAAGAAAATTTCTTCAAGCCAATCACACTCATCAATGATCTGAAATTTCGGGCGGGTCTGGGTCAGACAGGTAACCAGGAAATTGGCAACTACAACTCCTACACGCAGTTTAGTACGAACCCTATTACGTCATTTTACGACATCAATGGCACGCGTACCTCGGCTGTTCCAGGCTACGAGCTGACCCAGTTCGGTAACGCCAAGGCCAAGTGGGAAACCACAACCAGTTTGAACATTGGTTTTGACGCGCTGTTGCTCAAAAACAAGCTAAGCATCGGTTTCGACTGGTACACCCGTACCACTTCGGACATGCTGTTTCCCGTACAAGCACCACTTACCCAGGGCGTTGCTACAGTTCCATTCCAAAACATCGGTTCGATGCGCAACCGGGGTGTTGACCTGATGATTGGCTATGGAGATAAACTCGGCGGTAGCGGTTTGAGCTACAACGTAAGTGCCAACTTTAGTACCTATCGTAACGTAGTGACGAAAACCAATGGCGATCCCAGCACGCAATATTTTGGGATCAATGATGAGCGGATTCAAAACTTTGTTGTAACCCAGCAGGACTACCCCATTGCCTCGTTCTTTGGCTATACGATTGATGGAATTTTCCAGACTAACGAGGAAGCTAAAGCTGCACCTGTGCAATTTGGCAATGCAGCCTCAGAGAACGTAGCCGGCCGGTTTAAATTCCGTGACATCAACGGCGATGGTGTGATCAATACCAAAGACCTGAGCATTATCGGTAGCCCGCACCCTAAATTCACCTACGGCCTGAACCTGAGCCTGAATTACAAAAACTTCGGACTAACATTGTTTGGACAGGGGGTTGACGGCAACCAGATTTTCAACTACACCAAGTACTGGACCGATTTCCCAACCTTCGCCGGAAACCGGAGCACCCGGATGCTATATCAGTCGTGGCGTCCCGGCAAAACGGATGCCGTTCTGCCCCAACTCCGGTCAAGCGATCAGGTTAGTATCCAGCCATCGACCTATTACCTGGAAAGCGGTTCGTACTTCCGGATGAAAAACATCCAGTTGACTTACCAGCTACCGCAGGGATTACTGTCGAAACTAGGTTTATCCGCTACGTCGGTTTACATACAGGGACAAAACCTGTTGACGGTTACCAAGTATTCGGGTATGGATCCTGAGATCAACCTTCGCGCTTATTCGGCTGGTAACGACCGTCAGATCGGCGTCGATGGAGGTTCATATCCAGTCGCTAAAACGGTATTAGTAGGTCTGAATCTAGCATTTTAATTAATAATGTAAAATGAACAATGAATAAGGAATATGGCCAAAGAGTCTCTTTTCATTTTCCATTATTCATTATCCATTCATAGCCATGAAAAAACTAACGATATTCATAACTACGCTTTGTCTGGCAGTGGCAACTTCCTGCTCCGACAAGTTCTTAGATGTGCAGCCTAAAGCGGCCTTAGCGGTCAGTGTACTGCAAAACAAAACAGGCGTAAATGCTCTACTAATTGGTGCCTATTCCCTTCTGGATGGCTGGGCAACGGCCGAAGGTGCCTACCGCTCGTACAATGTGGGGGCCGATAACTGGGTGTATGGCAGTGTTGCCAGTGATGACGCCTATAAAGGAACTATTGCTGGTGACCAACCGCCTATTTCACTGATCGAACAGGGTAATATCCAGTCTGACAACATCTATTTTCGGGGTAAATGGCGGGGTATGTACGACGGCATCGCCCGCTCAAACGATGTGTTACAGGCTGTGGCGGCAGCCAAAGACATGACCGATGCGGAGAAAGCCCAAGTCATCGCCGAAGCCCGTTTCTTACGGGGGCACTACCATCTTGAACTCAAGAAAATGTTCAATATGGTGCCTTACATCGACGAGAAGATCTACAATCCGAACGATCTGGAGAGCACCAAAGTAGCGAATAGCACCGACATATGGCCCAATATCATAGCCGATATCAAAGCTGCTTACGACGTACTGCCCACCAAACAAACTCAGGTTGGTCGGCCAACGAAATGGGCGGCTGGTGCTACCCTCGCCAAGGCTTATTTGTTTCAGAAAAAGTATGCCGAAGCCAAGCCACTGCTGGAGGCCATTGTGGCCAGTGGTCAGTATAAGTTAATGGACCGGTATCACGACAACTTTAAGGCCGTAACCAACAACAATACGGAGTCGATTTTTGAGGTGCAGTATTCAGTTAACGATGGCGCATCAGGTGGTGAAAACGGCAACATTGGCTCTACCCTGAACTATCCATATGGTGGTGGTGGTGTAACAACCTGCTGCGGTTTCTTCCAGCCTTCGCAAAATCTGGTGAACGCTTTCAAAACCGATGCCAATGGATTGCCACTGGTAGACACCTTTAATGCGTCGGACCTGCCCAGCGATCAGGGTGTCGAATCAACAGCGCCATTTACGCCTTACGCAGGCCCGGTTGATCCACGGCTGGACTGGACGGTTGGTCGCCGGGGTATTCCCTATCTGGACTGGGGCGTTCATCCGGGCAAAGCCTATGTTCGTGATCAGGCCTACGGTGGCCCTTATTCGCCCAAAAAGCACGTGATGTACAAATCGGATGTGGGTACAAACACCTTTGCCGGTAACCCTCGCCTGAATGCCAACAACTACCGCATGATTCGTTACGACCACGTATTGCTTTGGTTAGCAGAGGTTGAAGTGGAAATTGGCGACCTGAACAAAGCACGCGGCTACGTCAATCAGGTTCGCCAACGGGCGGCTAACCCCGATGGATTTGTAAAAAATGCCGATGGAACAGCTGCAGCTAATTACGTCATTAAACCGTACAGCGCATCCTGGACGGATCAGGCTACGGCCCGCAAAGCCGTTCAGTTTGAAGAACGGCTGGAATTCGGCATGGAAGGCCATCGTCGGTTCGATCTTGTGCGCTGGGGAATAGCCGATCAGGTTTTAAACGCCTATTATGTTGGCGAAGCTCCTAAACGGATTTACCTGAACGGCGTCAAGTTTATCAAAGGCCAGCACGAATATTTCCCTATTCCAATCCAGGAGATTTTCAACAGTAAAAAAGATGGGAAAGAAACCTTGACTCAGAATCCAGGATATAATTAAACGTCATCAACCTTATTTCGGAGGGACTAAGTATCGCTTACTTAGTCCCTTTTTTTGTTCCAACTCAGTACAGCTTAGCAAGCTTCATAGGCATAAATCTATCAGGGATAAGGAAGTATTTAGAGATAAATTTTGGGTAGTTGAAAGAAAAAAGTCTAGAATACAGTTGATAAACGGGTTCGCTTTACTAGTATTTATAGCCATACCATCAACATAAAGCTTTGTCTTGCGCTACGCCTAACACCCTATATAACTACTTAATCCATATATTATCCTAAACGAGAGTTAAAATCTATAAAAAAGCCGTAAGAAGACTGCCGTTTAGCCTCGAAAATGCCTTTATCTTGCGTTACAGGCCTACTTCTCCAGTATGTCTCTTCACATTAAGTATTAATACTATATTAAAAAAAATCGAGCTTTGCGAAGTATTATTGTAGGTCATCAAACCAGTTGTTGATGCCTTTTTCAATTTTATCAATTCAACCTGTAATTCTAATTCTACCATTTATGATGACTCCATTACCAGAATCTACCCGACATGGGTACCGACAATGGGTGTTATTTGGTCTACTATTTCTGTCGACTCAGTTGATTTACGCCCAATCAACAATTACCGGCACGGTAACCGATGCCACAACTGGCGAGGTATTGGCAGGCACAACCATTCAGGCCAAAGGCACCAACGTAGGTGCTACCAGCAATGCGCAGGGGACGTACCAACTGAATCTACCCACGGGCGCAAAAACGCTTATTTTCTCGTTCATCGGCTACCAGCCTCTTGAGATTGCTGTGGGGAACCAAAGCGTTGTTAACGCCAAACTAACCGCCACCGACAATGCCCTCAGCGAAGTGGTTGTGGTGGGGTATGGTGTTCAGAACAAGCGGGACATTACCACAGCCATTGGCTCGGTAAAGGCGAAAGATCTGGCAAACCAACCCGTTGCCAGTTTCGACCAGGCGCTGGCAGCTAAAATTGCGGGTGTTCAGGTTACACAAACATCAGGCGCACCGGGCGCAGCACTTTCCATTCGGGTGCGCGGAACGGGATCGATCAGCGCAGGTAACGATCCCCTGTACGTTATTGACGGTATTCCGCTTTCGCGCGATACGAAATATGCAACCGGGGGTACAAATACGCAATTTCCAGATAACCCGATCAACGTAATGAGTACGGTCAATACCGACGATATCGAAAGTATTGAAGTACTGAAAGATGCTTCTGCATCAGCCATTTACGGCTCACGTGGTTCGAACGGAGTGGTACTGATCACGACCAAACGGGGTAAAGAGGGTAAAACCGTAATTAACTACGACTCCTACGTAGGCGTGCAGAATGTTTCGAAAAAGATTGACATGCTCAATGCCTATGAATACGCACAATTGAGCTACGAGGCCAAAAACAATGCCTATCTCGATCGAAACCCAACCGGGAAACCAACCGACTCGAATACTATTCGGAATGCGGGCGTAGGCGCACCCAGTACACTCATCCAGCCCGAAATTGTGCCCTATCTAAGCGGTCAGGCGGGTCTGACCAACACCGATTGGCAGGATGCCATTTTCCGGTCGGCTACGATTCAGAACCATACGCTTTCCATCTCTGGTGGTAAAGAAAACGTCAAATATTACCTATCGGGCAACTACCTGAATCAGCGGGGGGTAGTTATCAACTCTGGCTTTAAACGCTACGGAATGCGGGCCAATGTTGAGGTTAAAAACGGTCGGCTAACGGCGGGTATCAACTTCAACCCGACGTATTCGTACCATGATCTGATCAAGGCAGAAGGCCCTTATCTGGGCGAAGGTGTTGTGGGATTAGCGCTGCAAATGCCACCACTTTTCCCAGTCTACAATGCCGATGGTTCCTACAATTTTGGCGGTAACGCCTGGGGTTATGGCGCTACATCGATCCTGAACCCGGTTGCCATTGCCAATCAGGTTAGCGATAAACTTAGTCAGCTCAGGTTGCTGGGCAATGCCTATGCGCAGTATGAAATCATTGATGGCTTATCGTACCGGCTCAGCGTGGGTACCGACATCAACAGTTTCCAGCGCGATTATTACCGACCATCAACCCTCGAAATACGGGATCGAAAAGGCGCTTCTACACCAACCGGCTTCTCACGGGCTCAGAATTTCGTAAACTGGCTGGTAGAAAACACACTCAATTATAACCGCTCGTTCGGGCAGCACACGATTTCCGCACTGGCGGGTTTCTCGTCGCAGAAAGATCGTCGGGTAGCGAATGAATTAACGGCGACCAATTTCCCCAATGATTTAGTAACCACGCTCAATGCGGGTCAGGTTACGTCGGGGAGTTCCGACGTTCAGGAATGGTCGCTGCTGTCGTATCTGGGCCGGGTTCAGTATGATTACGCCGGAAAATATCTGCTATCGGGCGCTATCCGGGCCGATGGTTCCTCGCGCTTTGGGAAAGCCAACCGATGGGGTTATTTCCCGTCGGTATCTGCTGGCTGGAATGTATCGCAGGAGACGTTCCTGAAATCAGTGAACTGGCTGAGCGACCTGAAAATACGGGCCAGCTACGGCTTAACGGGGAATTTCCAGATTCCGAACTATGGCTCTGTCAGCTTGCTCAACTATTCGAACTATATTCTGGGTAACGAAACCGTAGTGAGTGGTTTGGCTCCCGGTAATTCGGCCAATGACAAGCTGAAATGGGAAAAAACGGCGATGCTCGACGTAGGTTTTGATGTGAGTTTCCTGCGCAACAAACTAAACTTGACGGTCGACTATTACAATGCCAATACCTCTGACTTACTGCTAAACGTACCCGTGCCCCGTGCTTCCGGATTTAGTACGGAGTTGCAGAATATCGGAAAAGTAAACAACCAGGGGATCGAATTTACACTGGGTACACGGCAAACGTTTGGCCGGTTACGGTGGGATGCCAGCGCTAACATTGCCAGCAACCGCAATGAGGTAAAAGCACTCGGACCCGCGGGCGATCCGATTATTGTAGCGGGTGGCGTTGCCGGAGCGCAGTTTATCACCCAGATTGGCCACCCCATTGGCGAATACTATACCATGATTTACGATGGTGTCTTTAAAAATCAGGCGGAAATCGATGCCTATCCGCACACGACAACGACTCGTCCCGGCGATTTTAAATTCCGCGATAACAATGGCGATGGCAAAATTGATTTCAGCAGCGATCGTGCCGTAACCGGCAGCTACTTCCCCAAATACACCTTTGGGTTTAACACAAGCTTTGCCTACGCTGGGTTCGATCTGGCGGTAGCTGTACAGGGCGTTCAGGGACATAAAATCCTGAACCTGATCCGACGGTATATCTACAACATGGAGGGTAACGGCAACCTGTTCAGAGGTGCTCTGGATCGCTGGCAATCGGCTGACAATCCAGGCAATAGCCTGGTGAACCGCGCTAACCGGCTGGCCTCAGGTTCGAACGGTGAAATTTCGACCTGGCATATTGAAGATGGATCGTACGTACGGGTTCGTAACATCACCCTGGGCTATTCGCTGCCCGCTGGGGTATTGAGTCGGTTGCATCTGAGCCGTGCCCGCCTGTATGTGACTACCCAAAATCCATTTACGTTTACCAAGTATCTGGGATTCAACCCAGAGGTTAACAGCCGTCCTGATAGCGCCCTATCGTCGGGGGAAGATTATGGAACCTACCCCCTCGCCCGCACTACCTCTGTTGGTCTCAACCTGTCATTCTAATAGCAACCATGAAAAAGATAGCCTTATTTCTCACTGCTTTCGTGGGTCTGACAGCCTGCCAGAAAGATTTTCTGGACCTCAAGCCCCTGTCGCAACCCAACGTCGATAATTTTTACAAAACCGCCACCGACTTTAACAACGCGGTGAATGGTGCCTACGATGCACTCCAAAGCTCAACCCAGTATGGTGGTGATTACAATACAATTGTGGAGGCTCGGAGCGATAATGTTCTTGATAACGACCCGTCGTCGGGTTCGGGACTTCGGTACAACATCGACCGGTTCATCGAACCAACCACGAACACCGTTCTACGCGATACCTGGGGCAGCCTTTATACAGGTATTAACCGGTCTAATCTGATTCTGGACAAGATCGACGCAGTTACGATGGATGCTGCCCTGAAAGCTCGCTACAAAGGGGAAGCTCAGTTTATTCGAGCGCTGTCGTATTTCAATCTGGTGCGTTTATGGGGCAAAGTGCCCCTGGTTCTCACAGCGGGAACAACTACCGAAGCTCGTTCCTACATTCGGAATGAAGTTACCGACATCTACGCGGCTATTGAAAAAGATCTGATTGCAGCCGCGGCTGGTTTACCCGCAACCTACACAGGCAATGATATCGGTCGTGCAACCTCAGGGGCAGCAACCGGTCTGCTTGGCAAGGTGTACGTAACCGAAAAGAAGTATGATCTGGCCGTTTCGACGCTGAAAGATCTGGCGAATGGGACTACCTATCAACTGCTTCCGAATATTGCCGATGTGTTTTCGGTAACGAACAAGAACAATGCGGAACTGCTGTTTTCTGTCAAATTTAAAAAAGGTGGTACCATTGGCGAAGGCCACGGTTCCTGGTTCGGCACCAGCATTGGCGACCCCATTGAGCCATCGTTGCGGGCGGCTTACCCGGCTGGTGATAAGCGGCTTCCGCTAACGGTCATGGTGCCCGTTCCCAGTAGTATAAATGCCGTTCCCAGAAAGTTCTATGACGAGCTTTCGTCAACGAATGATGTGGGTAACGATTTCCCGGTCTTACGCTATGCCGATGTGTTACTGCTCTATGCCGAAGCACTCAATCAGGTTGGTTATCAGGCAGATGGTGACGCCTTTAAAGCGTTAAATCGCGTACGAACACGGGCAGGCGTTACGGCTTATACGAGTGCGCAACTCGCCACGAAAGATGCTTTCCAGACGGCCGTTATTAATGAACGTCGACTGGAACTTGCCTTGGAAAGCGACCGTTGGTTCGATCTCATTCGTACGGGAACTGCGGTAGCGGCTATCAAAGTAACGGGCATCACCATGCCTGATTACCGCGTAGTGTATCCCATTCCGCAATCGGAAATTGATGTTTACAACAACAAGACGACTTTTCCTCAAAATCAAGGATATTAGCGATCATTGAACTTCCTGAAAGTTTAGAACTTTCGGGAAGTTGTCTAACGGGCAATGAGCAAGCGAGACTTACTCATTGCCCGTTTTTGTTTCCAAATCAGTACAATCATGCACTAAGTCAACCTACAAGAACGAAGTAGACGATCTAAAATCTGTATCTTTGCAGGCTAGTACGTTCGCAAGCCTATGACACTGAATTTTGACCATCTCGACGAACTCGATACAGTAGCCCATCAGCTACTCGCTGAAGGCCGACAACGGCCGGTGTGGTTACTAGACGGCGAGATGGGGGCTGGCAAAACCACACTCATTAAAGCTCTTTGCCGAGCCTTAGGGGTTGTTAGTACGGTACAGAGTCCAACGTTTTCAATTGTCAATGAGTACACTACCCACGAGGGGCATTCCGTGTATCATTTCGATTGTTACCGGCTCCGAAACGAAGCTGAAGCGCTGGACATCGGCATTGAGGAATATTTCGCATCAGGTGATTATTGTTTTATTGAATGGCCTGAGCGAATTATGTCTCTTTGGCCTTCCATGTATTATCAGGTTCAACTTTCGGTAGACGCAGATGGTCATCGAATGGTTGAAGCTGACATAGTTTAACAGTTTACGGTTTACCGTTTACGATGGGCTGACGCATCAGTTATTCTTGCGTCAGCCCACCATAAACGATAAACCGTAAACCATAAACATCAAAGCATTGACTGGATTTGAGGAATTGGCCAAGCAAACGGCCCTGTATCCAAAAGAAGCTCCGCTGGCGGTAAAAACCAGCCGAAACGGCCTGCTTATTGGATTACCCAAAGAAGTATCGCTTCAGGAAAACCGCATTGCGCTCACACCCGAAGCAGTGGCAATTCTGGTTCGAAATGGCCACAATGTGATTGTGGAGAAAAACGCGGGGGAAAAAGCCAAATTTCCGGATCATGAATACAGCGAAGCGGGTGCACAGATTGCCCAATCGCCCAAAGAAGTCTACGAGGCTAATCTTATCCTGAAAATTGAGCCACTTGTCGAGGATGAGTTCGAGCACATTCAATCGGGTAGTACAGTCATTTCGGCGCTGAACCTGCCGTCGCACGACAAAGCTTACTTCGAGAAAATGCTGAGTAAGAACCTGACTGCGTTTGGCTACGAATACATTGAAGATCAGAGTGGTGGCTTACCCGTTATCCGGTCGATGAGTGAGATTGCGGGCAGCACTGTCATGCTCATTGCAGGTGAATACCTCAGCAACGCCGATAATGGTCGGGGGATTATTCTGGGCGGCATCACGGGCGTTCCCCCAACTAAAGTCGTCATGCTCGGAGCTGGAACCGTAACCGAATACGCGATCCGCATGGCGCTCGGTATGGGTGCCGATGTAAAGGTATTCGACAAGCATCTGTACAAATTACAACGGCTCAAATATGCCGTCGGACAACACGTTTACACCTCCATCATCGACACCGATACCATGGCCGAAGCCATTCAGCGGGCCGATGTCGTGATTGGGGCAATGAGGGCTGAGGATGGTCTTAGTCCGGTGGTTGTTACGGAGGAAATGATCAGTCGGATGAAACCGGAGTCGGTTATTATCGACGTGTCAATAGATCAGGGTGGCAATTTCGAGACGTCGCGCATGACGACCCACAAACAGCCCACCTATAAGCACATGGGTGTTATTCACTACTGTGTTCCCAATATTGCCGCTCGTGTTGCTTACACGGCGAGTATGGCTCTGAGCAACATCTTCTTACCGTTCTTGCTGGAAACCGGAACAACGGGCGGCATTGAACAGATGATGTATGCGAACCGTTGGTTTATGAAAGGTGTTTATACCCATAAGGGAACGCTCACCAATGCCTACATCGCCCGCAAGTTCAACCTGCGTTTTAAAGATTTAGACCTCTTGCTGGCCGCCCGATTCTAAGAAGTTTGACGTTTATAGTTTGAGGTTTGTAGTTAACTGCTGCTAACTACAAACCTCAAACTATAAACGTCAAACTACAAACTTTCTTCCCATGATTAACCATAGCAACGAAAATACCCTCCTCGACGACGCCAACTCGTACGATGTCAATAAAGAGTTGATGGGAACAATTTCGTCGGATTTCGTGAAGGTATCCGATCAGCTTAAAGAAGCGTCCTATCAGATTCGTAAGCGCGGCTTTTCAGAGTATCCTGTTTTTGTCGCATCACGCCGGGATGTTCCGATAGGGCAAGTGCTCATCGCGGCCGATGAACTGGAGAATAAATGGAATTACAAAGCCTCTTTTCTGGATGAGTTTATTCAACGCGAACTCATCGGCGAGGACTCAATTGACTTGTGGAAGGAAAACTATAAAAAGCCTGATGAATATTGCTGTTTATTCGTCGTGCACGGCGATTTTGCGGGCTTTGTGTATATTCCATACCCCGAAGATTAATCAGTACTTTTTCTGCCTTTTATCAAGCCGAATCAATCTGATTCGGCTTGATTGTTTTAGAGCTACTAATAATACTTTTTCGGGAAACAGCTTTTCTAAAATAAGTACAGCGAAATTCCATTTTCTCCCGTTACTAACTCAATCGAAATACGTCTGACAAAGTAGCCTAAAAGGGCATCAAAACAAGTGCAAAGCCATTAACTACCCCATTACCTGATGGTTAGGCAATTTTTAAGCACATTCAGTAAATACGGGCCAAAATCGATAGGAAAAGATGAATTATTTTTGTATTTTTACAATCTGTATAGACACATAAAAATGGGCTATTTTTTAAGCCTGAAACAACAAATTTCAGACTTGCTCCTATTCTGATATGACCAACGAAATAATTGAAGCAGACGCCCCCGTTGAAACTGCGTTAGGTAACTACGGTGCTGATAACATTCAGGTGTTAGAAGGCCTGGAAGCTGTTCGCAAACGTCCATCCATGTACATTGGTGACGTTGGTACGCGTGGATTGCACCACCTCATCTGGGAAGTCGTTGATAACTCCATTGACGAAGCGTTAGCTGGCTACTGCGACAAAATTACGGTAACGATTAATCCGGATAACTCTGTAACGGTACAGGATAACGGCCGGGGTATCCCAACAGGCATCAATACCAAGATGGGCGTTTCGGCGCTACAGATGGCGATGACCATGCTGCATGCCGGTGGTAAATTTGATAAAGATACCTACAAAGTATCCGGCGGTCTGCACGGCGTCGGTGTATCCTGTGTAAACGCCCTCTCAACAGACCTTCGCGTAGAAGTTCATCGGGAAGGTAAAATCTTTGAGCAGGAATATAAAATAGGTATTCCTCTTTATGATGTGCGCATCATAGGTGATGCCGAGGATACAGGCACACGGACGCACTTTAAGCCTGATGCCACTATATTCACGGACACCGTCTACAAATACGACACTGTAGCAGGCCGCCTGCGTGAGTTAGCGTATTTGAATAAAGGCATCCATATTTTCCTGAACGATCTGCGCGAGCTGGACGAAGCTGGAGAACCCGTGCGCCATGATGATTTCTATTCACAAGGAGGTCTAGTTGAGTTTGTCGAGTATCTCGACCAAACACGCCCCCCCCTTGATGGAATGAAGCCTATTTACATGGAGAACACCAAAGGATCGACTCCCGTACAGGTTGCTCTGGTGTATAACTATGAAGCAGGTGAAAACGTACTCTCGTATGTTAACAACATCAACACTCACGAAGGCGGTACCCACGTACAGGGTTTCCGCTCGGCCTTAACACGGGTATTGAAAAACTATGCTGACAAAAACCCCGGCGTATTGCCCAAGAACTCGGGCAAGGTTGCCTTTAGCGGTGAAGATTTCCGGAAGGGTCTAACGGCCGTTATTTCGGTAAAGGTTCAGGAACCCCAGTTTGAGGGCCAAACAAAAACCAAATTAGGTAATCAGGAAGTTGTCAGTGCAGTAAGTCAGGCAATGGCCGACCTGCTCGAAACCTGGCTGGAAGAAAATCCAAATACGGCGAAAGGTATCGTTAAAAAAGTCCTTGTGTCGGCTCAGGCGCGGATTGCTGCCGATCTGGCTTACAAGCGCATCATGACCGAGCGCAAGGATTTCATGGGCGGTATGGGCTTACCCGGCAAACTAGCCGACTGCTCTGACACCGATCCTGAAAAATGTGAACTCTATTTGGTTGAGGGTGACTCCGCTGGCGGAACTGCCAAACAGGGTCGTAACCGGGCGTTTCAGGCTATTTTACCCCTACGTGGTAAGATCCTAAACGTAGAGAAGGCCATGGAGCATAAGATCTACGAAAACGAAGAAATCAAAAATATCTGGACAGCGCTGGGCATCCGCTTAGAGAAAAAAGATGATGAGACGGTGATGAACCTGGAAAAACTCCGGTATCACAAAATCATCATCATGACCGATGCCGACGTCGATGGTAGTCACATTAGAACATTGATTCTGACGTTGTTTTACCGCAACATGAAGGCGCTGATCGACAATGGCTATATCTACATTGCGCAGCCCCCCTTGTACCTGATCAAAAAAGGGAAAGAGGAGCGGTATTGTTGGACGGAAGCCCAGCGCGAAGCAGCGGTAAAAGAGTTAGCAGCTGGCGGTAAAGAAGAGAATGTAGGTATACAACGCTACAAAGGTCTTGGAGAAATGAACGCCGAGCAGCTTTGGAGCACAACCATGAATCCTGATACAAGAACCCTGAAAGTTGTAACGGTGGAATCGGCAGCCGATGCCGACCACGTGTTTTCGACACTCATGGGCGATGAAGTAGCGCCCCGACGCGAATTCATCGAACGAAATGCGAAATATGCCCGAGTGGATGTTTAACCGAATGATAACATAAAGCGGGCTTTTTAGTCCGCTTTTTTGTTGTACTTCAAAGTTTGAAATGAGTATGCGTTATTCCCTGAATCCGAACCGAACTATATTGGGCAATTTAGTTTCCCGGTTTACACACCGTCAGTCAACTACCACCGCCCAGGTCACTGATAAAATGGCAAAAGTTAGTGAAAAAGTAAGCAGTGTAATTGATCAAAGCGATTACCTCAGCCGTGATTTAAGCTGGCTTAAATTTAACGAACGTGTTCTGGATCAGGCGCGTAGCCCGCACCGAACGCTCATGGAACGGTTGAAGTTTCTGGCAATTTCGGCCTCAAATCTCGATGAGTTTTTTATGATTCGCGTTGGGAGTTTGTACAATTACCTGGATTATCATAAACAACGCGTCGATTATTCCGGGCTTCGTGAAGTACCTTTCCGAAAAGCTTTATTTACGGCAGCTCATCAACTCTGTCAGGACCAGCAAACTGTTTTTACAGAACAACTACTACCACTGTTTAGTGAAAATGGTCTTCAGCTAGTTACGTACAACGATTTGAATGCTGAGGAGCGTACTGAAGCAACCGATTATTTCGACCGGGCCATTTACCCAACGCTAACACCAATGTTGTACGATTATACGCACACATTCCCGGTGTTACTGGCCAAAGTGCTTATCTTCGGAGTCGTCACGCAGAGTCCCGATAGCATCGATATGCAGAATCAGCATTCAGATGATGAAGATGACCGTCAACGCTTATCGTTTGTACAAATTCCGGCCAATTTACCACGATTTCTGTCCTTTGAGCGAGAGGATACTATTCTCTTTTTACCGATTGAAGAAATCGTTCGGCACAATATTAAAAAGCTCTACCGCAACGTCGAAATCCTATCGGTAAATCTGTTTCGTATCACGCGTAACGGTGATTTCACACTGGATGAAAATGATGACGACGAAGTCGATTTTATTGATGAAGTTCGTCAGAAAATCAAGAATCGTCGCTTAGGCCGTGTCACACGCGTTGAGGTAGAAACCTATACGAACACTGCATCCAGAACGAATTCGCCCTGGATGTTGAACCTGCTTAAAAAACGCTGGGAAATTGACGATCTGAATATTTTCGAGTCGGCTGGTTTGCTTGACTTTTCGGCATGCTGGCAAATCATCGGTCACCCGGAATTTAAAGACGACATGCCTCGTCCTCATGCGCCAGTTCTCCCACTAGGCTTTACTCGCGAAAAAACGGACGATATTTTTGAAACGATCAAGCAGCGAGATTTACTACTGCATCACCCTTACAACAATTTCGAGCCCGTACTGCAACTGCTCGAACAGGCAGCGGAAGACCCAAATGTACTGGCGATCAAAATTACGGTCTACCGGCTGGCGAAACGCTCACGCATCACCGAAGCCCTCTTGAAAGCGGCTGAAAATGGTAAGCACGTATCCGTTTTATTCGAAGTAAAAGCCCGTTTCGACGAAGAAAATAACATCCGAGAAGCACAGCGCTTACAGAAAGCCGGGTGCTTTGTGATCTATGGCATTAGCCGTTTCAAAACGCACACCAAGCTGTTACTGGTTGTGCGTAGTGAGGGGAGTCGGGTTGTGCGTTATGCCCACATGGCCACGGGTAATTATAATGAAGATACCTCGAAACTCTATACCGATATTGGCCTGTTGACGACCAATGAGACGTATACACACGATATTTCGGAGTTTTTCAATGTAATCACAGGCCACTCATTACCCAACGAATACCAATACCTGATTACGGCCCCGCGTGATATGCGCGATCAGTTGGTTCGGCTTATCCGGCTGGAAGCTGAAAATGCCAAACGCGATCTGCCCAGTGGTATCTGTATTAAAGTCAACTCGCTGGAAGACAAACAGGTCATTGACGAATTATACAAGGCTTCACAGGCTGGCGTACCCATTCGGCTCATTGTGCGAAGTATTTGCTGCCTGCGCCCGCAGCGGGAGGGATTGAGCGAACACATCACCGTACGATCTATTGTCGGCGATTTTCTAGAACACACCCGTATTTATTATTTTCACAACAACGGCGACCCAAAGGTATATAGTGGTAGTGCCGATGTCATGGTGCGCAGTTTCGACCGACGTATCGAGTCGCTGTTTTACCTGGCAGATTTACGGGTGAAACAGCAAGCTATTCTGATCCTGAAATACAACCTGCTCGACAATGTCAATTCCTACGAATTGAAAGAAGACGGGGATTTTCAGAAGTGCGAGGTACCCGAAGGTGGTGAGCCATTCAATATGCACCAGCGTTTTTTCGATGTGACGGAGAAAGAGGCAATTGAAGCCCGGCTATTCGACCCAGAGATTAAACCAGCAGAGGTCGCTAAAATTGAAGAAGAATATCAGGAAGGTGCCGAACGCGCTATTGCGGATATTTAAGGGGCAGATGAATTTTGCAGAGACCTCATGCGATTCTCAATCCATAGTCATACATTTTGCCTATACTGACCACCCTCATCTAAGCAAAATATGGCTAATGAAAACTGGCTGATTTAACGAATAATATTCGTTAAATCAGCCAGTTTTCATTTTGTTCTCTTTAGGGTGGACTCGTAGTGTGCTTCTTTTTGTATCTTAGCCCACCTAACTGTAATTTCATCATCACTGAATGGATCGTTTTACCGGCCTGATTGGCATTGTTTTAATTCTGGGCATCGCCTACGCTCTCTCTGATAACCGAAAAGCAATTAATTACCGCACTGTTGGCGTAGGATTAGGTCTCCAGTTCGGGCTGGCCTTATTTGTTCTAAAAACCGAATTTGGAAGCAACCTCTTTCAGGCACTCGGCTTTTATGTTGACCGCCTTTTACAAAAAGCCAACAAAGGCGCTGAGTTTGTTTTCTCATCGCTGGTCAAACCCGATGTTCTGACAAAGGCCTTCGGTCCAGAAAACAACTTTATTTTCTTCTTCAAGGTCATTCCGACAATTATTTTTGTGGCCGTTCTGGTCAATATTTTTTACCATTTAGGCATTATGCAGCGTGTAGTTGCCGTTATGGCTCGCGCTATGAAGTGGCTGCTTGGCGTAAGTGGAGCTGAAGCGCTCTCGAACGTGGCAAGTACCTTTGTGGGTCAGGTAGAAGCCCAGATCATGATTAAACCGTATTTGAACGGCATGACCAACTCCGAACTACTGGCCAGTATGACAGGCTCTTTTGCCTGTATAGCCGGTGGAGTATTGGCTGTTTATATCTCCTTGGGCGTACCGGCTCCGTATCTGTTAGCAGCCAGTATCATGGCTGCGCCAGGGGCTCTGGTGATCAGCAAAATTGTAATGCCCGAAACAAAGGTTTCGGAAACACAGGGAACCGTGAAAGTTGAAATTAAGAAGGTCCACGCTAACCTGCTCGATGCAATTGCTTCCGGTGCCAGCGAAGGCCTGAAAGTAGGATTCAACGTAATTGCCATGCTTATTGGCTTCATTGCACTCATTGCCTTAATTGACAGTTTACTGTTTCACCTTGGATTCTATGTATTAGGAATAGACTACCTAAGCATGAATTTTTTACTGGGGAAAGTATTCTCTGTATTTGCCTGGGCAATGGGGGTTCCTGGTAAAGATATACAGGTTGCGGGGTCGTTAATGGGGACAAAAATGGTTGTAAACGAGTTTGTTGCCTACTTAGAATTAGTGAAAGTCAAATCCACTCTCGACCCTAAAACAATTGCCATTGTTAGTTTTGCACTCTGCGGATTTGCCAATTTTAGCTCTATTGCCATTCAGGTGGGAGGTATTGGTGAGTTGGCCCCCAAGCGTCGGAGCGACCTGGCCAAATTAGGGTTCAAAGCCCTTATCTGTGGTACATTAGCCAGCTATATGTCAGCAACGCTGGCTGGATTACTGATTTGATTTTAACGCCCACTCGATAGTATACCCGCCCGGCTCTGATTCGTCAGTAGCCGGGCTTTTTTGCTCATTACTATTTTTTCTTTACATTATTCAATCCTACTTTCGATTCCTAACGTTTTAGTACCGGTGCTTCCATACAGATGTATGATCTAAACCCCATCCAGAATAAAATGATCCAGACAAAACTAATTCCGCGTACTGCCGAGGCTAGCGAGCCTCCCTTACTCATAAAGTCCCTATTAGCCCAATCGCTTAAATACGAACCACAACGCGAAATTGTTTATCGTGACTTATTTCGCATGAACTATGTTCAATTCAACCAGCGGGTTCGACAACTGGCTAATGTTCTAGCCAATTTAGGTGTGGTGGCAGGTGATACTATAGCCGTACTAGACTGGGATAGCCACCGTTACCTTGAATGTTTCTTCGGTGTTACGAGTGTTGGAGCCATTCTGCATACTGTAAATGTACGGCTTTCGCCTGCCCAGATTCTCTATACGATGAATCATGCAGAAGACAAGGTTGTGCTGATTCATGAGGATTTTTTGCCAATTCTGGCTGCTATAAAAGAACAGCTTTCAACCGTTGAGAAGTTTGTCGTTTTGAGTGATAAAGTATATGGCCCTACGGATCTGGAGGTCCTTAGCGATCTACCAGCCTATTTTTCGGGCGAATACGAGGCCTTATTAAAGGAGGCATCGCCAGACTATGACTTCCCGGATTTCGACGAAAATACCTGGGCAACAACGTTCTATACGACAGGAACAACAGGTAATCCTAAAGGCGTTTATTTCTCGCACCGCCAGTTGTTTATGCACACGATGGGCTTGTTGGCTTATATTATTGGGTATGAAGCGATGCCTTTCAAAGGGTCAACAGATGTGTACATGCCCATTACGCCAATGTTCCATGTACACGCGTGGGGGTTCCCATTCCTGGCAACCATGATGTCGGCTAAGCAGGTGTATCCGGGCCGTTATGAACCGGAATTACTGCTCAAATTACTGATTAAGGAAGGAGTTACGCTTTCGCACTGTGTCCCGACCATTTTAAACATGCTCGTTAGTAGCCCGGCGGCACAAAAATTCCGTGACAATCTTAGCCGTTGGAAAGTGCTTATTGGCGGTTCGGCGCTTACGAAAGGGCTAGCTCAGGCCGCTACCGATTTAGGCATTACGGTTATGTCGGGATATGGAATGTCTGAAACAGCGCCCGTCATGGCGGTTGGCTATCTGAATGAGCAGGAGCAGACATTACCAACGGAAGAACAGATCGAATTACGCACGCGGGCAGGCCGGATTTCTCCCTTCATTGAGATGCGACTTATGGATGATGAAGGGAATTTCGTTCCGCATGATGGTCATTCCCTTGGCGAAATTGTAGCGCGTGGTCCCTGGCTCACACAAGGGTACTATAACGACCCCGAACGGGGCGCTGAACTCTGGAAAGGTGGCTGGCTTCATACGGGTGATGTCGCCAGCATATCACCAGATTATTGGGTTATGATTGCAGACCGAACCAAAGACGTTATTAAAACCGGTGGAGAATGGGTCTCGTCGCTAGACATGGAGAACGTACTCTCTCAAGTGGAAGGCGTCGCGGAGTCGGCAGTAATTGGGCTTCCGGACGTTCGATGGGGTGAGCGACCACATGCCTTGATCGTTCAAAAGCCAGGCTATACGCTAACAGCAGAAGGGATTAAAGCTGGCCTAAAAGAAAAAGTAGATCGGGGTGATCTTCACAAATGGTACGTTCCCGACCGGATTTTATTCGTGCCGGAAATTCCAAAGACCAGCGTTGGCAAAATTGACAAAAAGCGTATCCGGAGCGAAATGAAGGACGCTATTTTAGGAACTCATGCAGTGTGATTTTTTCAAACATAGAGGAACGAAGATTTTCACAGAGAACACAGAGACTATTTTTCTGTGTTCTCTGTGAAAATCTTCGTTCCTCTGTGTTTAACTCATATGACTCGAATTGGCTTATTATCTGACACACATAGTTATCTGGACCCTCAAATTTTCACTCACTTTGAGGCATGTGATGAAATCTGGCATGCAGGAGATGTAGGTGCGTTATCGGTTGCAGAACAGTTACGAACCTTTCGACCACTTCGAATTGTATCGGGCAACATTGATCGCGAAAGCAGCGATTTACCAGCTAACCAGCGTTTCGAGCTTGAGGGTTTGACCATTTGGATGACACACATTGGTGGTTCACCGCCCAAATATAATCCTGTCGTTCGCCCACAACTCAAGGAAAACACCCCTAATCTGTTTGTATGCGGGCATTCGCATATCCTCAAAGTTACACGAGATTCAACGATGAATAATATGCTCTTTGTAAATCCAGGCGCGGCCGGGAAAACGGGCTTTCATGTTATGCGAACTGCCATTCGGTTTTCGCTCGACGCGGGCCGAGTTTTAGATATGCAGGTGATCGAACTAGGTAAAAAGTAAGCCAATAAAAAAGGGCTTCCTGAATGGGAAGCCCTTTTTTGTCAAGACTCAAAACTTATATCGGCAGCGATTCAGGCTCTGTTTCAGCAGGCTTAGATTCTTTACCGATTTCTTCTTTCACTTCCTCAGCTACACCTTTGTTTTTATAGGCCTGATAAACGGTTTCACGCTCAAAAGGACGTTTCCCGATCAAACGAACTAAATCGTTTTGATACAGAATTTCTTTCGAGAGCAATTCCTTAGCGATGATTTCCAACGCTTCACGGTGCTCAGACAGCAACTCTTTCGTCCGTGTATAGGCGATATCAACAATCTTACGAACTTCTTCGTCAATATGCTTGGCAGTCTCTTCAGAGTACGGCTTATTAAATGCGTAATCTGATTGTTTTGAATCGTAGAATGATACATTACCAATCTTATCATTCATACCATACATCGTCACCATGCTGTACGCCAGTTTAGTGATACGTTCCAGATCGCTCAATGCACCTGTCGATACTTTGCCGAAAATAAGGTCTTCAGCAGCCCGTCCACCTAATGCCATGCACATTTCGTCCATGAGTTGCTCAGTACGATATAGGTACTGTTCACGTGGTAGATACTGGGCGTAACCCAGAGCAGCTACCCCACGTGGCACGATGGTCACTTTCACGAGCGGATCGGCATGTTCGAGGAACCAGCCTGCCACTGCGTGACCTGCTTCATGATAGGCAACAATTTCTTTTTCCTCAGGAGAAATAATCTTGTTTTTCTTTTCCAGACCACCGATTACCCGGTCCATAGCGTCCTGAAAATCCTTCATATCGACGGCTTCCTTGTCGCTACGGGCAGCAATCAGGGCTGCTTCATTGCAAACGTTGGCAATTTCAGCACCAGCAAACCCTGGTGTTTGGGCTGCCAGTTCTCTTGGATCAACGTCGGGTGACAACTTGATTGGTTTCAAGTGAACCCGGAAGATAGCCTCCCGGCCAATAATATCTGGCTTATCGATACTGATTTGACGGTCAAAACGACCAGGACGAGATAGCGCCGAATCAAGTACATCTGGGCGGTTTGTTGCTGCCAGGATGATAATACCCGAGTCAGTGGCAAACCCATCCATTTCAACTAATAAGGAGTTGAGTGTATTCTCGCGCTCATCATTAGCACCAGGCATTGAACCTCGTCCACGTGAACGACCTACCGCGTCAATCTCATCAATGAAGATAATACAAGGCGCTTTCTCTTTCGCTTGCTTAAACAGGTCACGCACACGCGCAGCACCCACCCCAACAAACATTTCCACGAAATCGGAGCCCGATAGTGAAAAGAACGGAACACCTGCTTCACCCGCAACAGCTTTCGCCAGCAGAGTTTTACCGGTACCCGGAGGGCCAATCAGCAAAGCGCCTTTCGGAATTTTAGCACCCAGTTTCGTAAACTTGGTTGGATTCTTAAGGTAATCAACAATTTCCTTGATTTCCTCCTTCGCTTCATCCAGGCCAGCTACGTCATTAAAGGTGATTTTCACCTTATTATCCGCATCGAATAACGCGGCTTTCGACTTACCAATATTGAAAATCTGACCACCAGGGCCGCCTGCGCCCGACATTCGGCCCAGCAGGAAATACATAGCCAGTATCATAACAATCAGGAATCCCCATGTGCTAATAATACTACCAAAGTCGCTGCGTTGTTCGAATTTATAATCAACCTTATCACCAGCGGGTACACCCTGCTGCATAGCATCTAAATCCTTCTTAAAGGTTTCACCAGATGCTATCTGAAATTGAAAATGTGGGCCATGACCGCTACCAAAATAAGGCTTTTCGGTAAACAAGGATCGGTATTTAGGGCTTTGCGCGGCCTGCTGCGTGAGTGTCACTTCAGCAATTTTATCATTTACCACCGTCACTTCGGCAACTTCGTGATCTTTCACCATAGCCTCGAACCGCTTCTGCGTTGTTTCGCGAGTGGCCGAGCTTTTGTTAAAGAACGTAATGCCAAGAATGGCGGCAATCAGCAACGCAACAATCCAACCCTGAAAGTTAGGCTTACGAGGCCCTCCACGAGGTACTAACGGATTTCTATTATTATTTTCTGCCATTTCTTCAGGTTATACAAACGGATTTCAACAAGTAACACCGTTTTGCAATTGAATGTTTCTTTCGCGAAACGGTTAGGACAGACGGTTAGTCAGTCCGATAAACGGCCCATTATGAACCTATTTTAATTAAGTGCAATGAATAATGAGTCATTGTTTTATTGGTTATTCTGTTAGCGATAGCTACTTGTTTACAGAAAACGTATTAGTCAATGATTGTTATTCAGGAAGCTACTGATAGTTCGTTGTCTTCGATTAAACGAATTTCAGCATCCCCCCAAAGTTGTTCAAGATCGTAAAAAGATCGGCGCTCTTTTTTAAATACGTGCGCTACAACATCTACATAATCTAACAAAATCCACTCCCGGTTTAGTTTGCCTTCCTTATGCCAGGGATCTTGTTTGCTCGCTTTATAAACTTCTTCTTCAATAGACGTTGAGATGGCGTCAATTTGTGTATCGGAGTTACCCGAGCAAATGACAAAGTAATCACAGATAGCGTTCTTCACATTCCGCAAGTCCATTACGACGATGTCCTGCCCTTTTTTCTCCTGCATTCCGCGAACAACGAAATCACGTATTTGCTCTGCGGTAAAGTCTTTATTGTTGTTAATTCTCATGCTTTCGGTTTAACATTGCCACGCTAACCAGCGGGTACTTTGTCTGAAGGACATAAGGCCCTAAGCACCATTTATTAGCTCTACTACTAAACTATACAATATTTTGTACAAAATCTATCCCAAAACGCTTTTTCTTGGACAAATAATCCAATATCTGCCAAGCTGTCAGTCTACTAACGACGAAGCGTCTGCTTTGATTGCCCAAATAGACCCACCAGAAGGCATGCTTGTCATAACGGACAATCAGACAGCCGGACGAGGACAGCGTGGTAATCAATGGGAAGCAAAAAGTGGGCAAAATCTAACTGTTTCACTGATTCTAAAGCCTTCTTTTTTAGCAGCAACGGAGCAGTTTTGGCTGAACATAGCCATTTCGCTGGGTATTTATGATGCACTTTCCCCTCTCGTTGGCGATACGCTACGCATTAAATGGCCTAATGATATTTACGTAGGCGATCAGAAATTAGGCGGAATTCTAATCGAAAATATTTTACATGGTTATACAATCGAGTGGTCGATTGTGGGAATGGGTATGAATATAAATCAAACCGAATTCGGCTACTCAACGGCCACTTCGCTCCAGCTCCAATCGCCACTTCCTAATGCGTATGACTTGCCAGGTCTACTGAGCCGTCTCTGCGAAACCCTTGAACAACGTTACCTGCAACTTCGCTCAGGCCAGCGTGACGTACTAAAGATAAACTACTTACAACTACTTTATCGGTATCAGGAAGAACATACGTTCGAATCGGATGGGCATCTTTTCCGGGGAACAATCATTGGTATAGACACAACTGGCCGTCTTGCAATTGCAATCGACGGCCAGGTACGATACTTTAGTTTTAAAGAAGTAAGTTTTTTAGTGGAGTAAGTGAAATGGGTGGAGTTAGTGCAGCAGGCTAATCGACTGCACTAACTCCACCCATTTCACTTACTCCACTACTTAATTGCTTCCTCTACGGGATTGCCAATGCTTCCATTGGGTTCTAATAATCCAAGTAGCGCCGTAATTGTAGGGGCAATATCATGAATGTGTGTCCGGCGGAGAGTCTGACCGGGTTTTACACCCCAGCCGTAGAGCAGGAATGGTACATGGGTGTCATACGCATAGGTAGTACCATGTGTAGTGCCTTTATTCCGTCCTTCGATCCAGCCTGGGGATTGCATTACGTAGAAATCGCCACTACGATTGGGATGATAAACATTCCGAAACAGATTTTCCTGCAAGAGAGGCAACGCTTCGGCCCCCAAGTTATGTAAATTAACCACGTTGACTACCGCTTTCTGTTTAAGCAAGGTAGTCCGAAGCAATTCATAAACCTCCTGCATGGCGATCTTTTTCTCCGTTAATAAGGCATGGTTCAGATAAACCTGCTGATTGATATAAGACAGCATCCATTGCCCTGGGCCATAGGCTTTTTCGAGCGTAGCTTTCACCGTTTCGCCAATTTCTCCATAGGTCTTTACACCAGCCGGAATCCGATATTGCTGTGAAAAACCCGGTGCATCAACAGCGCCGTGATCGGCCGATAGAAAGGCTACCCATTGTCCTTTTCCAACAGTTGCATCCAACTGGGCAAAAATATCAGCCAATTGCCGATCTAAACGAATGTAGTTATCCTCGGTTTCTATGGCGTGCGTCCCAAAAGCGTGGCCAATGTAATCAGGTGATGAAAAACTTAGGCAAAGCATATCGGTTACATCATGTTGACCCAACTGTTCTCCTTTTATCGCAGCCAGCGCAAACTCTTTCGTAATCTGATCTCCGTACGGGCTGGTGCGCAGCACTTCATATTTACTGCTGCCGGTTTGAACAACGAATTCATGTGGGAAAACAGACTTGGCTTCACCCGGCATTGTTGCTTCATACGATTGATCGTCTGAAGTGCTTTCTGTATATTGGTTCAACGCTAATGTAGGCTCCCACTTCTGACTAATAAATTTCTCGGGCAGTTTCTGGGCGTTAAATGCCTGTACCCACTGAGGTAACTCCTTCTGATAAAATGTGCTGCTAATAAAGTTACCATCTTTCGAATCGAACCAATAGGCAGCATTGGCAGCGTGACCAGCTGGCAGAATGGCTCCCCGATCTTTCAAGGCAATCCCAACAACTTTAGCCCGACCATCGGTAGCAAGCTTAAGCTGATCACCAATCGTTGTTACGAGCAAGTTCCGGGGCGACATTTTGCCCGCACTACCTGTATTACCCACCGTACTAACTGTAGTATCCTCGGCACAATAGAGTAATCGGCCAATATTCCGCTCATAAAAGTCATTACCAACAATGCCATTGAGAGCAGGGGCCGATCCCGTATAAATAGCTGCATGACCAGGGCCTGTATACGTAGCTGCGTAATGATAATGGTTATTACGGGCATTGAACCCCTCATCCATCAGCCGCCTAAAGCCACCCGTACCATATTTAGCATAATACCGATACAGGTAATCGTACCGCATTTGATCGACTACAATTCCGACAACGAGTTTAGGTTTAGCTAACGGTGAGCGGGCTGGTAAAGGTATTTTTTTAGGTTGAGCCAAGGCTGTTATCGTGAGCAAAGACGACAGCAAAACGGAAGAAATCAGACGCATAAGGTCGTTCGTTGGTTATTGAGTAACTTTTCGGACAAATGTACAAAACAAATTAGTGGGCAATTGACGGATGGGTATAAAGCCTTTGTAAAGCCCAATCCGGGCAAATCCAAAAAATAAAACAATCTGTGTATACGTAGCGCGATTTTTCTCAACATTATCGTGTTGATTCTGTTGAACAAGCAGCGGATTCAATATCCGCATCCTCTTTATACAGTATGATTCAGATTACTGGTTCTGCTACATTCTGGCTGACAGCTCTACTATTTTTCGGCGCTATTTTTGGGCGATACGTCCTTTTTTCGCTGGCATTCTGGTGGCTATTCAAGGTGTCGATGAAAAACCAGTTTGCCCACAGGGCCGTGCAAACACGCCCTCGAAAACCGGGTCAGGATTGGCGAGAGATTCGGTGGTCGCTGCTGACATCACTCATCTTTACGGCTATTGCCATGGGGGTCATTCTGGCTTATCAGGCAGGCTATACTAAAATCTATGTAAACTTTCATGCTTATCCACTGCTGTGGTATCCGGTCAGCATTATACTAGTTCTGTTTATCCACGAAACCTATTATTACTGGCTTCACCGTTGGATGCACAGACCGGGCGTGTATAAATGGGTTCACAGAACGCACCATGATAGTATTACAACGTCACCCTGGACCGCTTTCTCGTTTCACCCGATTGAGAGTACATTACAGGCCATTGTCATTCCGATAATGACATTTGTGTTGCCTCTGCATATTTCGGCAGTAGGGATTATTTTATTGATTATGACCCTGTCAAGCGCGGTCAACCACTTGAATACTGAAATCTACCCAAAAAACTTTGACAATCACTGGCTAGGACGCTGGCTAATCGGCGCGACGCACCATAGCCTGCACCACACCCAGTTTCGGTTCAACTATGGTTTATACTTCACTTTTTGGGATAAGTGGATGAAAACAGAAAGTCCGGATTTTCATCGACTATTTGGGGAGAAAACGAAAAATAGTATTAGTAGTGAGGAGTGAGGAGTTCCTGACGCCCGTTATTGGGTTGCATCAGCAACTCCTCACTACTAATACTATATACTATTTACTTCTATCAATAGTATACTGCACAAGTTGGTGTAAGGACTGCCGATAGCGCGAGTCAGGAAAGGCGTTTAACAACTCCTGGGCTTCGGCAACATATTGATTCATTGCCTGAGTCGCGTACTCAATGCCGCCTGAATTCTTGACGAAGGCAATTACCTCATTGACTTTTTTGGGCTTTTCGCTCTCGTTTTTGATGATGTTTATTATGCGTCGTTTCTCGAAGAAGCCAGCCTTATTAAGTGCATAAATAAGTGGCAGCGTCATCTTTTTCTCCTTGATGTCAATACCCAGCGGCTTCCCAACTTCGGCGGTACCGTAATCAAACAGATCGTCCTTAATCTGGAAGGCGATTCCAACTTTTTCCCCAAAAACCCGTGCCTTCTCAACCAGAGTCTTATTAACACCGACCGATTGTGCACCTACGGCACAACAAGCCGCAATCAGGGAAGCCGTTTTTTGGCGGATTATCTCGTAATAAACAGCCTCGGTAATATCTAATCGCCGGGCTTTTTCTATCTGAAGCAATTCACCTTCGCTCAGCTCACGTACAGCCATGGTAACAATCCGAAGCAGATCATGATCATTATTATCAACGGCCAGAAAGAGACCACGCGTCAGCAAATAGTCGCCAACAAGAACGGCTACTTTATTTTTCCATAGAGCATTGATGGAAAAGAAACCACGTCGATAGTTGGACTCATCAACAACATCGTCATGGACAAGAGAAGCAGTGTGGCACAATTCAATGAGAGAGGCTCCCCGATAGGTCGATTCATTAATTTGTCCACAAACACCCGCCATCAGAAACACGAACATTGGGCGAAGCTGTTTGCCTTTCCGTTTCACAATGTACTTCGTAATCTGATCGAGGAGCATGACGTCACTCTTCATCAACCCCCGGAACTTCTGTTCGAACAATTCCATTTCGACAGCAATAGGAGCCTGTATATCAGCGACGGTAAGGGGCATTATAGTTGGTAAGTCGGTAAATTGATGTCAGTAAGTAGCAGATGTATGCATTGCTCTCGCGTCAGCCACTTACTGACTTATCAACTTACTTACTAATTTTCTGACAATTATAGCAAGTAAAGAGCAGACGCCGAAAAAGCCGTTTAGAAAACCGGGCAACCTTTTCATAACTATCCGTACATCAATTCGTTTGTTTATTACTTAAAAAGTCTCAACTTACCCGAATTGTGTGCTGCTAACGTTCTCTATTTTTTGCCTGATATGATTGATAATCCGACTCCATCACTTCCAAAATCAACTACAGTTCAACCTACCCCCCAATCTCCCGTACGTGCTCTTGTGCTGGGCGGTGGCTCATTGAAAGGCGCCTTTCAGGTTGGAGCGGTTATGGCACTCTTTGAGTCCGGCTTTGTACCCGATCAATTATATGGCATTTCCGTTGGGAGTCTGAATGCCACCTTTATTGCAAACGAAGCGGCACGTCAGCATGCAGAAAACGGTAAGGTTGACTGGGAAAAAGTAGGAAAATACCTGATTGAGTTCTGGATTCGGAATATTACCAAACCCGATGATGTAGCTGTCATTCGGTCGCGGTTCAGAATGGGATACAACACGATTACGAGTCGTTTCGATGGTTTACTGGATAGCTCCCCTATCCAGAATCTAATTCGTAGTCATATTGATCTGGAAGCGATTAAAACCGGGCCTGTATCACTTAAAGTTGGCGCGGTAGATATTATTCAGGGCGATATGTGTTATGCCGATGTCCACGACCCCAATTTTTTAGATTATGTGTTTGCCAGTAGTTCGCTCCCCTTTCTGATGCCAGCCGTGCAAATTGGGGGCGACCATCGGCGGGCGTTCTTAGATGGTGGCCTACGCGAAGTAGCTCCTTTACGTGTAGCTATTGAGGATGGGGCTACCGATATTGCCTGTATCGCCTGTCACGCCAAGAAAATCTACAACGAGAAGTTTAATTACCGGAATCTACTGAACTTAATGGATCGGGTAAAAGACATTACCGTTAATCAACTGGTAAACAACGACATTGCCTGGGCCGAACGCTTCTCCGAACGCGAAAAACTTCATGGTCGCAGCCTTAACCTAACCATTATTCGACCGACGGAACCTCTTTATTTAAACCTGATGAAATTTACATCCGACGACATCGGAAAGATGATTGTTCAGGGATATCAGGCGGGAACCGATATGTTGAAGTGGAATCGGCAAACGGACAATCCCACGGTTTTGCCCTGACCATCCCGTTACCGCGACGGATAAGGTCCGCAGATTGCTTTTATAGTAAACGACTCGTTTGTATCATCTAAAACTAACACCCGATAGAATTTGCCACCGGGCTCAACGCGTATGACAATATGGCCGGACTCACTTTTTAGTCGATGAACGAGATCGCCAATAGCGGTTTTGGCTTCGTCTAGTAAATTAGTAGCGAATACATCACGCTCTCCAGAGTATATCTGTTCGGAGAAGATACGTTCGAGTACATCGCGGCCTGGATGTGAAGACGCCCAGGACGGTATTACCAACACACGAGGGCGTAAGCTTGCCAACAAAGCACCATTTTCAGAATCAGCATAGCCATGGTGATCAAGTAATTGAACGTCTACAGATCCCACCACTTTAGCCAGAGGTGTTTCTATATCATGCCAGGCAGGCGTACCGAACTGAAGGACACCCTGGATATCAGCTCCCGAAAAATAATCAAAATCGCCATAACGAATTTGAAATGCAATGCTGCACATATTTTCGTTTGGATACTCTGTAGGTTTCAACGGCGTTAAGTCGGGAAAGAGCGACCGGGTTTCGTTACCAGTACCCGTCCAAATTCTTCCATTAACGGCTAAGTTTCTAATTTCAACCGGATATTCTTGGCCTAACTTAGATTGCCCGACTACCATAATCTGGTTGTTGCGCCCTGCCTGAAACGGTTCTACAACTACCCCTTTATGCTGAATCTGCCAATTCAGGAATCGGCGGTAATTAGTGACCATCGAATCATTGGCCAGAGATCGTGGGTAGGCGTAATCAGGCCAGCCCCGATCCAGAATCTTACGAATGGGAATGTATTCAGCCACTTCTGTGATACCCGTTAGCGCATATCCACCTGTGGCCCGCCTGGCAGCGTTTATCGGTGACCCCATATGATCGTCATGAAAATGCGTGATGATGGCGTAATCAATCGCTGGGTTGGCTTTAAAGCGTAAGGCTGTACGTATGTAACGAGCGATCCATTCGCCCGCCTGACGCTCATTTGTAGGCTTTATCGGAATGTTTCGAGGCTTGTTCGTTCGCCAGTCAAGCGGGCTAATAGCGCCCGCATCAACTAATAAGCTTGCTCCATCAGGAAACACAAGAAAGGTGGCATTCCCTTGCCCCGTATTGATATGATGAATATCAAGTTGTCCCGTCTGCCAAACGGGCAGCGGTTCCCCTACCTGTTGCGCGAACGTATTAGTCGCCGACAAGAACAGTACAGTGAAAGCTAACAGCTGAGAGACTTGCATACAAAGTGGTTTAAACACAGAGACACAGAATTTTAAATGCAAATGTTTTTTATCTCTGTGCTCTGTGTCTCTGTGTTTAAATTTTCACAAGATTACTTAGTTAAAAACAAAACGGAAACATCAACTGGGCGATCAGTCGTTAGTATATCGCCACCCTGCCGGAATAAGTCCCGATAGCCAGTCGTAGCCTCTGCTATTGTCTTTTCATCTAATTGGTTAGGACCATATGTACCAATCGAGCAGGGAATTCCGAGTTTGTGCAACCGTTCATAGTAAGTAGTTGGCTGAAGCTTCTGTGGTGTTAACGCGATCAGTCTTCCTGATGATGCCAGTTTACTGCCTTCCAGTCGCTCAAGGTCAGCTATACTGTTTATCCCAACTGCCAGCCAAAGCACCGGATATTGGTCACGTACACGCTGCGCATCGGCCATCGAATAACAAATGACAAAAACAGAGTACTCAGCCTTGTACTTCTGTACCTCCTTCATTACACGAAGCGGATCTGTTCCGGGCTTCACATCCAGCGCTAACATATAGCGATTTTTATTCCAGCTCAGGATGTCCGTAAAGGTGGGCATCGACTGATTCGTCAGTTCACCAGCGAGCGTTTTGAGCTTAATTTTTCTCAGATCGGCCATTGTCTGTTCGGCTACCGGGCCTTTGGCGTCAGACTCCCGATCTAAGGTTGCATCGTGCAACAACACAAAGCCGCTGTCTCGCGTCATACGCACATCCATTTCAATGATAGCATCAGGAAGAACCTTTGTTGTTTTGTCGAATGTGATAATCGAATTTTCGGTATCCGACGCCCCCGGCCCTCCCCGATGGGCCAGAATAAGTGGTCGCTTCCGGTCTGGTTTATACTGGAAGAAGGCATCAATCATCTTATTGTCATGAAAGCGGTTTTGCTCTTGCGCCATCACTTCAGTTGCCATTGAGCAAACCAGTAAAAAGAAAATAGTTATTTTCATAGCGTAAATCTAAATAAGCAAAAATCCCCCGTCACAATCGCTGTGCGGGGGATTTTTCATTCGATTACTAATGGGATTAGAACGAGTAACGAACGCCAAGCTGAGCCTGCCAAACGTTATCGATCGTGATGCTTTTAACCCACGAATCTTTCAGCAGAATTATTTGACCGTTCAAATTCTGCGTAGCAAGCCGGTAGGTAGGTAAACCTGCTGCACTAACACTAGCGATTGCCAATGGGTTAGCCGTTGTCGAAACCCAACCTACACCCCATTTGTTGTTCAGCAAGTTACCAACATTAAGAATATCGGCACGGAATTGAATCGTGTGCTTTGTTCCTTTCGATCCAACTGCTACGTAGAACTCTTGAAGTACAGTGAAGTCGAAGCGGGTCAACCAGGGAGCATAACCACCATTACGTTCAGCATACTGACCACGACGCGTTTTAAGGTAATCATTACCCTCAATATAGGCATCGAAAGCTGCTTGTTGTTGTTCAGCCGAATACGTTACAGCAGAAGCTCCAGAACCAACTGTTAGTGGAGCGAATGTCAACTCAGAAGCTGTTTTAGGAACGTAAATCAGGTCGTTTGTTTGACCGTCACCATTCAGGTCACTACCATAGATGTACGATCCTTTATAACCACTAGTCGATTGCATGCCCAACGTAAAGGTAGTCGAACCACCAAACTTACCACCGTAGTTCAGTCGATAGTTCAGGTAACCGATAATCCGATGACGTAGGTCATTATCACCAAACGAAGTAGTTAGGAAGTTCTGACCAGCCACAGTAGGTGTGTTACCAACGACAGTACTACCAACCGACATCAAATCGCGCGACAGACCGTATGTATAGGCTAACATACCACCAAAACCTCGGCTTGTTGGTTTCTCAAGTTTAGCCGTGAACGTATAGGAACTACCTTCTTTTGTGTTTTTAAGCACAAACGCGTTGGTGTTAGTAGGGTAGTTGATATAACGAGCTGTGTTGATCGCTGCTGTACCGGTTACGCCCAGTGCAGGATACCGACCACGTGTGTCAGGACCACTAAGCTGGCTGGTTGGCGATTGTAAGTTAGCATCAATATACCGAAGAGCCTGGATTGTCTTGTTATAAATTACTTCCAATGTTCCAATCAAGCCCCAGGGCAGACGTTGGTCAATAGCAATATTCGTTTTCCAAACCACAGGATATTTCAGATTCGGATCTGTTGCGTTAACAGCATAGCCGCTCAGACTCGTAACATCAGTATTGATCGCGGGCAAGACACCGGCAGGCAATTTGCTGGGATCAGTAGCGAAGGGAACATCAGTAGCGGAGGCAATAGTCGTACTATTTAGTCTAGTCAATACGCCTGTATTTACTCCATTATTACCCAACTGATTCGACACCAATACTTCGGGAATACGCGAAACAAATAAGCCACTTCCTCCACGAATTTGCGTCTTTTTATCCCCTTTTACATCCCAGTTAAAACCAACACGAGGAGATATCAATAGACGAGCTTTTGGAAAAACACCCGTATTGAGGTAATAATTAGCACCATTTTCGTCTTTATAAGTCAGGCCAGCTACTTTTGGGTTGTTGAATGCAGCAGCCGTTGAGTTATCGTAAGCGAAAATATCAGCCCGAACACCAGCCGTCAGTTTGAAGGTTGGGTTAATCTGAAACTCATCCTGCACATAAGCGCTGTAGGTACTTCTGTGTAAAGTTTGCAATGGCTCTCCACCACCTTGTACCAATGAGTAACGGAGGTTATATTGCCGTACTGGTACTGGTGACGTCGTAGCCGTTGGATTATTAATAGAAGCCAGGGCCGCCGTTTTGAAATCGGCAATCGAGTTATACACATATACACCGTTCGAAGCTGGGAAGAATACGTTGTTCGATGTATATTTCTCGTAGGACAAGCCCAATGTAAGCGTGTGCTTACCAGCGAAATAGCTGAAGTTATCAGTAATGTTCAGCGTAGAGTAATTCAACTTGTTATTCGGGGTAAACGGATCAAAACCAATGGAAGTATAGGTAGTTCCGTCTTTCAGAATATCAACGGTTGGAAATACGCCCGTCAAATACGTCCGGTCTTCAATCTGCTTGTTATAAGTAGCAACCAGTTTGTTGGCAAACTTACCACCAAATGTAGAGTTCAATTCAGCAGCAATAGACCGGGTGTTATCAGCAATTTGATAGCCCGTATTCTGTGGAGAAAGCGCCAGGTTACCAGCATAACCCGAAGAAGCATAACCGGTACGGTTACCATTACCAGCCGTGCCGCTACTGCTACTGTTGCTAATGGCCTGATCTGACTTAGAATCATGGTGAGAATAACGCACCGACAGTTTATTGTTGTCGTTAATGTTCCAATCCAGGCGAATTAAACCTTTTGTGCTTTTTACCTGGTTGTTGAAGTTATCGATAGCGCCTAGATCACGATTGAAATTCGTTTTCATGAACGCGCTCAGATCTTCCAAATCTTCGGCTGTTACGCGCGATACGTTACCGGCAGTTGATCCTGGTCGGCTAGCTACCCAATCCAGAGCGGGTACGCTGCTCTTGAATTGTTCTACATTCACAAAGAAGAACAACTTGTTTGGAATGATTGGTCCACCTAACCGGAAGCCAGATGTTTTCTTATCAATAGTTACTGGGGCTAGATCCCGGCCATCAGCTTTTTTACCAGCTAAGCTGTTATTCTGGAACAGATAATATACCGATCCCGAAAAATCGTTCGTACCAGAACGGGTTACAGCGTTGATACCAGCACCTGAAAAACCAGTCTGGCGAACGTCATATGGGGCAACGTTAAGCTGAATTTCGTCTAACGCATCTAAAGAAACAGCCGTTGTACCCGTACGTCCACCCGCGATAGCAGACGAACCCAGGCCGAAGCCGTTGTTAAACACTGCACCATCAATCGTGATGTTATTGAAACGAGGGTCCTGACCGCCAAATGATTGACCATTACCATACGCATTGTATTTGGTAATGTCAGTCAATGTACGACCAATCGTTGGAACTGTATTGATCGTTTCCCGACCGTAGGAGGTAGCAGCACCCGTGCGATTCGAGCTAATAATACCATTCCGATTGCTCGTTACAACTACTTCCGATAAGGCTGTGCTGTTATCAGCCATTTTAAAACTTACGTCGGCCGAAGTACCCAGGTTTGTAAAGACACCGTCTACAACCTGATCCTTAAAGCCAACAAACGTAGCGGTTACTTTGAAAGGACCACCTACACGGACGCCAGGAATCGTGTAACGGCCAGATGCATTAGTAGTTGTACCATAGCGGCTACCCGATGGCAGGTGAATAGCGACAATAGTGGCGCCAGGCAGAACCCCGCCTTTATCGTCGGTCACCTGGCCATCAATGACGGCTGTGGTTACCTGTGCCATCGCTATGCTCCCGCTGAGCACCGCCAATAGCATACTGCCGATTAGCACGAAAGCCACTCGAAATTGCAGTAATTTTTTAGACATAGAAGTGTTTGTTTTGTTAGTAAGTAATGAGACGTTCGTCCATCAGACGTTTTCTCAATTTAATGACAAATATGCTATTTTTTTTAAGGCAAAAAAGCAAGGCATCTTTAAAAAGTACCACCATACCGAAAACAATAGACAAAATTCTACAAATAATATCATTTTAAAATGCTTACGTTCTATATTAGGCATTACCATATTGTTAAGCTCAGAGAACCATTTAGATAGCTCCGCCTATACACATCGTCATTCAGTAAATAAATGTGTAATTATATCCACCTGCTTTGGCTACCCAACGCCATTTACATCTTAGTTTTGTCCTCTTATGCAAGTAACCGACACACAAGCTTTCAAGCTCACCCAATATAGCCACGGTGCGGGCTGCGGCTGCAAGATTTCGCCCAAAATCCTGGATCAGATTCTGCATTCCAATCAAACGTCTGTTCAGCCTTTCTACAAAAACCTGCTGGTCGGAAACGATTCCCGTGACGATGCTGCCGTACTCGATCTGGGCAATGGCGAAGCGATTATTAGTACGACCGACTTTTTTATGCCAATTGTCGATGATGCATTCGACTTTGGTCGGATTGCATCGGCAAATGCCATCAGTGATATCTACGCAATGGGGGGCGAACCAATCATGGCGATTGCTATTTTGGGCTGGCCACTGGATAAACTCCCTCCCGAAGTTGCGGGTCTTGTCCTCGAGGGCTCTCGGGCCATTTGTCTCGAAGCAGGTATACCCCTGGCGGGTGGCCATAGCATCGACTCCCCCGAACCAATTTTCGGGCTGGCCGTAACGGGTAAAGTTCGAATCGACCACCTCAAGCAAAACAATACAGCTACTGAAGGTTGCCAGTTATACCTGACCAAACCACTTGGCGTCGGAATTCTGACAACGGCTCAGAAGAAAGGGATTTTAAAACCCGAACATGCCAACACAGCGCCTAGTCAAATGGCGCAACTGAATCGTTTTGGAGCCGTTTTAGGCAAACTGCCTTACGTGAAGGCATTAACCGACGTAACAGGGTTTGGTCTGCTAGGGCACCTGACAGAAATGGCCGAAGGATCGGGTTTAAGCGCGGTTATTGAGTTCGATGCTGTACCTAAACTGCCCATGATTGAGGAGTATTTGGCCCAGAAAAGCTTTCCGGGCGGTACCGTCCGCAACTGGGACAGTTATGGGCATAAAATCAGTGAACTAACCGAAACGCAACGCTATATTCTGGCTGATCCACAAACATCCGGTGGTCTGCTCATTGCCGTTGAGCCCAACAGCGCCGAAGAATTTGAACGAGTAGCCTCCGAAAACGGGTTTATCCTACAATCGTTCGGTGCATTAGTCGAACAGCGGGAAAAAGTGGTGTATGTAAATTAATCGGAGAAAAGGAAGCAAGGAGAAGAAAGGGACTAAAGGAAAGTAGCCCCTACCCTTTCGTCCCCCTCCTCCCTTTCTCCCCTCCTCCATTCTATGAAATTATTCTTCCGTCAAACCGGCGAGACCGGTCCGGCCATCGTTATTCTGCACGGCCTGTTTGGTTCTTCCGACAACTGGTTAACCATCAGCAAAACTATTGCCGCACAAGGCTACCGGGTGTTTCTCCTCGATCAGCGTAATCATGGTCAGTCGCCCCGTGCCAATGATCAGGATTACCAGGCTATGGCAGCTGATCTGCGCGAGTTTCTCATTGATCAAAACCTGGGTACACCTAACCTGGTTGGCCATTCGATGGGGGGAAAAACGGTAATGCAGTATGCCATGCTCTATCCTGGCACATTTGCAAGACTCGTTGTGGTCGATATTGCCCCTAAGTTTTACCCAATTCACCATGCCGAAATTTTACGCGGTTTAAAAGCCATTGATTTAGCTGGTATCAAAGGGCGCACTGATGCAGATGCCATTTTACAGCAATATGAGCCAATAGTACCAGTACGGCAGTTTTTGCTTAAAAACCTGTACCGTAACGAGCAGGGGGGATTTGACTGGCGTATTAACATACCCGTCATCGAACGCGAACTGCATGGAATTGGTGAGGAACTGACCAACCCAAGTGTTGTGACGGATCCAACCTTATTTATCCGGGGGAGCGAGTCGCCTTATATTGTAGATGAAGATATTCCGGCCATCAAACGTATTTTCCCAAATTCCCAAATCGAAACCATTCAGGGTGCAGGCCACTGGGTACAAGCCGAAAAACCAGTTGAGTTTGTGGAGACATTAATGGCTTTTTTAAACGCAAAGGGCGCTAAGTAAGCGCAAAGAGCGCTAAGCTTTTCCTTGCGTACCTTGCGCTTACCTTAGCGCCCTTTGCGTTTAAAACATATTATGCCAACCCTCTACCTAATCCCTACTTTACTTGCCGACGATACCGCTGGTCAGGTGTTGCCTGCTCATATACAAGGGATCATTGAAAAAACCGACGTGTATTTTGTCGAAAACGTCCGCACGGCCCGACGATTCATTAGCGGGTTGAAAACGGAACGTATTATTGACGAAACCACGTTTTTTGACCTCGATAAAGACACTCCCCCTGCCGACACTCGCCGACAGATTCAGGAGTTAACGGAACGCAGACGGAATGCAGGTGTATTGTCGGAAGCGGGTTGCCCAGGCGTAGCCGATCCCGGGGCTGTAGTTGTTGGTATGGCACACGCGTTGGGTTGGCGAGTAGAGCCACTTGTGGGTCCATCGTCTATTTTACTTGCTCTAATGGGATCAGGCATGAGCGGGCAGTCGTTTGTGTTTCATGGATACCTCCCCATTGACCGGCAAGACCGCGCTCGTACGGTACGGCACCTTGAAAAAGAAGCGCAACTGCGGCAACAGACCCAGATTTTCATGGAAACCCCTTACCGAAATGATGCACTATTTGCGGATGTACTGGCCAATTGTCAGCCAAACACACGCTTGTGCGTAGCCAGCAACCTCACTGCACCTGATGCCTTCATTCGTACACTAACTATCCGGGAATGGAAATCGCAGGTCCCCGATTTACGTAAAAAACCAACAGTGTTTCTACTTTTGTAGGAAATTAGTTGGTAAGTCGATAAGTCAGTAAGTGGCTGACGCATATAGATTACTTAGGCGTCAGCCACTTACTGACTTATCGACTTACCAAACTTACCAACTAGTTCATGATTCAAGCTTTCGAGTTTTCTCCGTTTCACGAAAATACATACGTCATTTCCGACGATGCGACTGGCGAGGCTGTTGTCATTGACCCCGGCTGCTACGAACAGGTTGAAAAAGAAGCGCTGGCACGATTCATAACGGATCATAAACTCAATCTTAAGTACCTACTCCTCACACACTCTCATCTCGATCACGTCTTTGGTGTTGCTTATATAAAGCGCAAATTCGGGGTTAAAGCCTACCTCAACGAGCTGGATATGGTCATCTATAACGATGTCCCAACGCGTTGCGCCCTCTTTGGCCTACGTGGCTACGAACCTTCCGAAATCGATGCCTTTCTCAAGGAAGGTGACCAGTTTCGATTCGGCAATACCGTTTTAGATGTCATCTTTGTACCAGGACATGCGCCGGGGCATGTAGCCTTTGTAAACCATGCAGAACGGTACGTGATTGGAGGTGATGTGTTATTTAGGGGAAGTGTTGGCCGAACGGACTTTCCGTATTGTAACCATGCCGACCTCATAAACAGTATTCGAACCCAGTTTTTTACACTGCCTGACGACTATGTAGTATATGCCGGTCATATGGAACCAACCACCATTGGCCACGAAAAGCGAACAAATCCGTTTGTTAAACAATTATAAATGATGAATTGTAAATCTCTACTAAGCAATTCATCAGTTATAATTCATAATTAATTCATCATTTATAATTGAAATCTCTCTTCAAACACTTACCTAACGCTATGACCTGTGGCAATTTGCTGTGTGGTTGTATCGGATTGGTCATGACCTTACGTGGGCATCTGGAAACAGCTTCCTGGTTGATAATGCTTGCAGCTGTTCTCGATTTTGGGGATGGTTTCGTAGCCCGGTTAGTGAAAGTATCGGGCCCATTTGGGAAAGAACTGGATTCATTGGCCGATGTCGTAACCTTTGGTGTTTTACCGGCTGCAATCGTCTTTCAGCTTGGGTGGTTTCAGGGACTCGGCTCAATTTCGTACGGTGCTTTTCTGATTGCTATTCTGGCTGCTTTACGCCTGGCGAATTTTAACATCGATACCCGCCAGTCAGAATCTTTTCTTGGCTTACCCGTGCCCGCTAATACAATGCTGATTGCTGCGTTTCCGCTTATGGAACGCTATCAGCCTCAGTTCGATGCCATCTGGAAAAACGATATTGGCCTGGGTATGATGATTGCCTTCTCGTTTATGATGGTGACAGAAATACCTCTCTTTGCGCTCAAATTCAAGTCGTTTGGCTGGGCTGATAATCAGATTAAATACAGTTTTCTGATCGCATCTATACTACTCCTGTTATTTTTGCAGTTTGCAGCCATCCCGCTTATTATTCTACTTTACATTATTCTTTCACTTTTTACCAAAGAGCGAAAGAGCTAAGAAGCGAAAAAGTGAAATCTATACACTCCCCAATTCGCTCTTCCACTCTTTCACTCCGCTCCGGCGTTCCGGTTCACTCTTTACAATGAAATACATCGCTGAAATTAACATTATGACCCGTTCGGAAATTCTGGATCCACAGGGCAAAGCCGTTAAACTGGGACTTCATAATCTTCAGATGGACACCATCGACAATGTTCGTATTGGAAAGCATATCCGGCTCGAAGTGGATGCGGAAACCGAAGATCAGGCCCGGACAACCGTCGATGCAGCCTGCCGTCAATTGCTTGCGAATTTGATTATGGAAGAGTACTCATTCGATTTGCACACAGCCTAAAGACAACCGTTGTCTTTTTCCGGCATAAGTAGTACCCATGGTTTATTCGAGAGAATTTACACCATAAAAAGTACTATTTTTGCCCACTATTTTGCTAACTGCGAATGAATACAATTTATTCAAGTATTAAAGGGTTAGGTTTCTACGTTCCAGATACCATTGTTACGAACGATGACCTCACCCAGTATATGGACACCTCCGATGCCTGGATACAGGAACGGACGGGTATTAAACAACGTCGGTACTTTACCCACGGAAAAGATACGAATGCCAGTATGGCAACGGCGGCCTCCCGTATGGCGCTCGATCGGGCGAATCTGGTGGCCAAAGACGTTGACCTGATTGTTTATGCAACTATAACACCGGATTACTATTTCCCTGGGTCGGCCTTTCTGATGCAGCGCGAATTAGGGCTAGAAGGCATTGGAGTAATCGACATTCGGAACCAGTGTTCGGGCTTTGTATATGCGCTATCAATAGCCGACCAGTTCATTAAAACGGGAATGTATAAAACCATTCTGGTGGTCGGCTCGGAAATCCAGTCAACATTTTTAGATAAAAGTAATGCGGGCCGGGGAGTTGCTGTCATTTTCGGTGATGGTGCCGGAGCGGCCGTTGTACAGGCCACGACAGACCCTGAGCACCGGGTTTTATCTACCCACCTTCACGCTGATGGGCGCTATGCCGAAGAACTATATGTGCGCGATCCGGGCAGCAGTCGGGAAGGGCGTTGGCTCACCGAAAGTACGCTAACCGATGGCAACTATAACGTGACGATGAATGGTAATACCGTTTTTAAACACGCTGTAGTGCGGTTCATGGAGGTAATAAACGAGAGTCTTGAGGCAAACGGCTATAAATCCGACGATCTTGCCCTATTAGTCCCGCATCAGGCAAATATCCGCATTTCGGACTATGTTCGTCAGCAGATGAATTTACCGGAAGAGAAAGTATTTAATAATATTCATCAGTACGGTAATACTACAGCGGCCTCTATTCCTATTGCCCTGACCGAAGCCTTTGAACAGGGGCGCATTAATCCCGGTGATTTAGTTTGCCTGGCGGCCTTCGGAAGCGGTTTTACCTGGGCATCTGCATTAATTAAATGGTAAAGTAGTTGTATTGGTGAAGTATGTGGAGTAAGTGCTAAAAGTAAAATCACAACCACACATACTTCACCAATACAACTACTCCACCATTTAACTAATACGTTCCTACCGACAGCATGACGAGTGTACAGGCTTCAATGGGTTGGATACCTTCAGCCTGAAGCTGTTTCTCAAATTCTGGATTTTCGGCACCTGGATTGAAAATTACCCGGCGGGGCTTCAGGCTTTTGATATAGTCGTATAAGTTGGGTTGGTTTTGTGGCCCAACATACATCGTGACGGTATCGATATCTTCGAGCACTGGCTGCCCTGTTCGAATCGGATTTCCCTCAATCTGGCCTTCCCGTAAGCCAACCAGTTCAATTTCGTGGCCGTGACGAAGCAAACTATAGGCGGCCAAATTTGCATAGCGACCCGCCTTTTCGGTGGCTCCAACAACCAAGGTTTTCTTTGTGTGTGCTTCCATTGTCTCATAGGCATGCACATTAGGCGTACAGTCCCATACATTCTTAACCAATCTACTATACAAGCGGTTTCGGGATGTAACGTATTCTGGATAAAAATTTATCAAAGATTAACGTTACTTCTGCGCAAAATCCGGTCAGTATCAATAGCTTATGCTGGTAATATTCTACTTTACTGGTTCACCTGGGCAGTACAATCAATATATCAATAAACTGACAACTATTTTGCCATACGGTTGTTAAGCACTCATTAACTGAGTTTGGCCTGTTCAATTGTACTTCACAGCTAAACAAAAACATTAAAAATTACTTCGGTCATGGATGCCAAAGGGAACCAAAGCTTCTGGAATGAAAAGTGGACACCAATTGTGTTTGAAGGAATTGAGAATCCTCCCCGCTATGAGGTCTCAAATTATGGAAGGCTACGCAGTTTTCAATCTGCTCCTACTACGCCTGCTGGTAGTGTAGCTGGCAATGCCGCCGGAAAACCAATTAAAGGGTCTGTCATTCAGGGCTATCGGTCCCTTAACATTCGTTCAGGAGGGAAAACGTTTAATCGGTACGTCCACAAATTAGTAGCCGAACACTTCGTTAAACGCGATCAGCCTGAGCAGACCTTCGTTATTCACCTCGATCACGATAAGCAGAATAATTACTATCCAAATCTGCGCTGGGTAACGAAAGACGAAATGATTGAGCACAATCGGAATAACCCCAGCCTGAAAAACCGCCAACTACCTCGTCAAACCCGCAATTACAAGCTTACTGAAAGCAAAGTCAAAATCATTAAAAAGCTGTTGCTTAATGATAAAAACCGGCTAAAAATGATTGCAAAGCAGTTTGGCATTACGCATACGCAACTGAATCGTATCCGATCGGGCGAAAACTGGAAGCACGTTACCATTGAATAAGTTGATACCTGAAGTAGAGTCAGTAAGTTGCAGAGGCTGAATTGCTGCTTTCGCTGATTAGCCACTTACTGACTTCAATAATTAACCGATTCGCCAACTAATGGTCCAGGAACGCCCGCTAGTGGGAGTGATACAAAGAATGAAGTACCAACGCCTTCAACGGTTTCGAACCAGATAGTACCTCCTGCATGCTCAACCCCCCGTTTAGCAAGAGCCAGCCCTAGACCCGACCCACCCCGTTTTGTACTAAAATTTGGCAGGAAAACCTTGCTTTGAATGGCCTCCGGAATGCCAGCGCCATTGTCGTGAATTTCAATCTGAACAGCATCGCTGTTGGTATAGAGCTTCAGATCAATAACAGGCTTCCGATCGGGGGGAACCGACTGAATGGCATTGATAATCAGGTTGGTCAGCATGCTTCCCGTTAGCTGCCGATCGCCCATCGCCATTACTGGCCCATCCGTTACCTGTCGCCGGAGTATAATCCGCTTGTCATCAGCATACAAGTCAGCTGTTTTATTGAACACCCCCGTCATTTCAAAAACTTCCTTCTTGGGCAAAGGCATTTTCGCAAATTCGGAGAACGAGGTTGCAATATCGCTCAGGTTATCAATCTGGTCCAGCAACGAATCAAACGTTCTCAAAATGATCCGACGGGCCGGATCATTGGCTCCTGCCGACGAATCTTTGGAATTTGGAAACGTCCGCTGCAAATGCTGCAACGTAAGTTTCATGGGTGTAAGCGGGTTCTTGATTTCGTGAGCTACTTGTTTAGCCATTTCGCGCCAGGCCGACTGCTTCTCGGTTTGGGCCAGTGCCAGCTTGCTCTCTTCCAGTTTGAGTAACATTCGGTTGTATTCCCGAATCAGCAGACCAATTTCGTCGTCAGATTGCCAGGGTAAGGGATCATTGGGAAGTTCTAAATTGGTTTTCCTGATTTTCTGCGTCAGTAACCGAAGGGGTTTCGTCAGCATGTGTGATGCGAAATAGGACAGGATCAGGAAGAATAAAAACAGCGCCGTAAATATGCTGAGCGAGGTAGCAATAACCTCAATAATTTTCCGATCGAGTTCAGGTTGCGCATAGAAATACGGAATACTCAATACACCTAGCAATCGACCATCATACGATTTAATTCCGGCATAGGCTGTTCTATACTGCTTACTTCCCAGTGACTCATCGAGCAAAATCTGATTCTCTTTGTCCTCAATTATATGAATGTAGGCCTCCGGGTTAATTCGTTTGGAAAGATACCCGCTTTCATAGATGAGTGGACGCGTGGACGTATAGAGCTGACCTTTTGTATCGAACAGATTGATGTCAATGTCGGCGTCGCGGGCAATTTTACTCAACTCCTCCTCCATGGATGCTTTACTACGCTTTTTTGTATCGAGGTGCTCATCTAAATACGCCAGGAAGTTCGTAGCAATATTCCGCGTGTTGCTGATGTATGTATTTTTCTGATTATCAACATAATTGGAACTTATGACCCCCAAGATGATAAGAATGACAAATATCAACGGCAGAAAAAAGGCCAGGTTCAGCAGAATTTGAATCCGGGTCGAGTAGTTAATATTAAACTTGGAGAAGCGGTAATTGATGGCATACCCTAAAATGACCAGGATAACCGTCATAACCAATAATAAATACAGAAAGGAGAAATTGGAAAAGATGTTTCTGAACGGATATTCCGGTGATGATACCACCACAATCCGCCCATCCTGCCCGCGCTGGGCAACGTGCTGAAATTGATTACTGGCAACTCCAGTCGAAAACAGCGCCGGATTATCGAGCATGGATAGCTCCAGCTTCCGATCATAATTATAACTGCCAGGGCCACTATAGAGCAGCCGATGTTGTGCCGTCCCAAATGATGAACGGCCTAATGCCGGACCGGAAAAGAACGCATAACTATATTCTTGCGTGTCCGGGTTCTGCGTAAACTTAGTATCAACCAATAATTCAGGATAAACACTTTTGGGCCGTTCATTACGCAGCCGGAGATCCAGGACAACATACCCCAATGTATCAGACGAGGAGGTACTCAAGGGCCGGCTTACTGTTGACACAGTGCTAGGCTGGCGAATAGCTACAAAGCAAACGTATTGCTTAACAAATTGATTATCAACTTCATTTATAAAATATACGCCTGGATATTCTGTTTTATAGTTGGTCTTCCGGTACCGATTTGTTAAGGTTGTAAATGAAATAGGATTCGGGCTTATGTCGAGTGGGCGCCCATTTGCCCGGAATGAAAACACTTCAATATCATATTTATCAAAGTACTTATCTAAGTGAAGGCTTTTTACCCGTTGCTGAATACGCTCCCGCACCAATAAGGTATCTGTTTGTAAAGCACGCCCAATTTCAGCGTCTTTTTGAATGGACTCCTGCGCTTTACTCATTAAGAATTCCCCAAATACATCATTTTCGGCCAGGAGTTGTGTGGCAAACTCCTGTTCATGATTTAGCTGCTTCCTAATTTCCTGATTATAAACTACATAAGATGTCATTACAGCACAAATGAATGCTGCCAGGAATAGGTATATTGAGGTTTTGTACCGAAATGTATAAAGGGTTTTCGGCAATTGGCTAATGTAAATGAGCAGGAAGTAGACGCCATTCAGGAGAAATACAGGATCTAATGCCCCCCCCAGAACAAGCCAAATTCCCCCACCTAGCGCTGTTCCTGCCACAATAAGCAAGAGACCAATGCCAACATGATTAATCCGGTTGTACCGCAAAAAAAGGCTAGCCAATAAATGGATCACCAGGAAATAGATGCACGATATGGTAATAAAAACCACCAGGCACACAACTTTTAAAAACGAAAAGTGGATGTTAAGCGTGATGTCGAGTGTAAACTGAGACTTTTCGTAAATATTGTTTAGCTCAATGTAACAGAGCGAAAATACCATATAGCTGATCACAACACAGCTTACCGATAGCACCAGTTTGAGCCACTGAGGTCGGTGCAGCAAAAACATATAGGTTTTCGAACGGTAATAATACCTGACCCAGTAGAATGCCAGTATCGCAATCACTAATGCATTGAGCAGTAAGTCCCCCAGAGATGGTACCAGAACAGACGAGGCATAATACTTGGGATTAAACAGATCCGTTTCGATGAATAAAAACGGTACACCCAAATAGAGCATCACGGCCCTCAATAGCAATAAGTAAACGGCCAGCCCAATAAACCCCAATTCATACTGATGTTGCTTCTTTAGACGAAACATCAATTGCATGACGTACATCCCCAGAAAAATCATAGCTAGCGAAGCCAGAATAACTGTATTGACTGGGGTAGAATGGTTCCGATAGGCATCTACCTTGGGAGGTTCCACCGAGAACAGAAAAGCGGATGTATTATCGTAAATTGCCTGGTAGGCGCGTTGTCGTTTATCAGTAATAGACTGAGGATCAAGCGCAAACAAATTTGGATTATAGCCCGACTGTAAATAGGCATTATTACTGTGATAATACCGATAGATGTTGACTAGTGAAAAAACATCCAGCAATTCCGCTCCTACGGCCACACGTTTATGGCTAACTAAATAACGTCCCTGCTCAAAATCAATCAGTTTAGGTGTTGTCGTTGCAGAAGTTAACTGTGCAAATTCTGGAATAAACCGGTAGTCGGACCAATAGACTAGTTGTTTATTTTGAAATACAAAATAAGGATATTGAGTTGGAAGCTTAAATAGATTGGTGAACGTTGGCTTGGGGTTCCGCTGTAATAAGCCAGCTACACTGTCTAAATCAGCATTACTGACCTGCATTTCTTCTTTTACCCGTTGCTGAACAGCACTCACATATTGCTCATCAGTAGCCCCTGGCGCGTTCTGTTCCAGCAAGAGAAAGCACAAGACCGACAAGCCTGCGGCTAATGCTGCTAATAGCAGGAAAATATGTTTTTCAATGCGCTTCACTAAATGGGCAGTATGGTCTTAGTCAAAAGCATTCCCTAAAATCATGCCAAGTTTTCAGATAATAGGCTCCAGTCGACAGGCATTGACAAATAGCAGTGATAAGTTTATCAAATGGCTCTTACCTAATGGCTATCAGCGGGCGATTTTTCGACAGTATAACCACCCGTTTCATAGCCAATTTCAGCCCCTAGCACATAAAGTAAATGTTTCCGGTCAATAATGACCTGCACCCCTTCAACGTTATACACTTCGTCGGTGGGACCAGGGAGGTCAAACCCCAATAACCAGGATGACCCACAACCGCCCCCTCGAACACCGACGCGTAATCCATATTCACCGGGAATTTTATTGGCTTGTAATGTGTCCAGAATTTGTTGACGCGCTTCGGGTCTAACACGAACGGGATTATCGATTATCAGCATAAATTACTATAAACCCTTTTTTCAAATTTACCCATTTTTGCGGAACAACGTTCCTTCTTTCTATGGACCTATTGAGTGACTTTCTAAAATTAATTGTACCGGCAGGGTTAGTTTTATACGGTATGTATCTGGCAGTAAAGCTATTACTGGAGCGTGAGGCCGATCATCATCGGTACAACATTCAGGCTCGTTATACCGAAACGGTTGTTCCAATTCGACTACAGGCTTACGAACGAATGGTTCTCTTTCTGGAACGTATTAGTCCCAACAATTTATTGTTGCGGCTGGGTGGTAGTTCCACAACGGTACTGGAGTTTCAGCAGCGTCTCCTTCAGGAAATTCGGGATGAATACAATCATAACGTGTCGCAGCAGGTTTACATGAGCCAAGCTGTCTGGGATCAGATTCAGGCTGCCATGAACGACGTAATGGTACTTATTAATCAGGCATCGGGCGATACCCGTCCCGACGCGCCCGCTCTCGATTTATCAAAGCGTATTTTCGAACGAATTATTCAGGGAGATAAACAGCCAACATCCGATGCCCTGCATGCATTGAAGGCCGAAATTCAGGCGATGTTTATGTAAGCACGGGGCAGGGTGCACGGAGCCGGGTTTACTACACTTGCACTCCCTGCACCGGGGCTCCCTGTTTCAAAACACTCCTGCCGCTAGCATTAGGGACTTCTGTAAGGCTGCCTGGTTAATAGACAATGTAATTCCTTCGCTGGCTAACGTCTGAATAATTTCTTCGGTTGGCAGGTTACCCGTCAGATCGTCAGCGGCCATAGGGCATCCTCCAAAGCCTCGTAAGGCGCCATCTATCCGCTGAATGCCTGCCCGTACAACGGCCCGCACTTTAGCATCGGCTTCACCTGGGCGAGCATGTAGGTGCGCTCCAAATTCAACCTTCGGAAAGGCCTGGATCAACTCTCGAAAAAGCACTTCAATAGCTTCGGGTGTTGATGATCCAACGGTATCAGACGGAGCAATGATTGTAATACCCAGTTGTACTAACTGCTCTGTAAATTCAACCACCAATTCGGGGCTATATGGATCGCCATAAGGGTTACCAAAGCCCATCGACAGATACACAACCAATTGTTTTCCTGTACTCAGGCACAATTTCTGAATGTTGACAACTTCAACCAAAGCCTGCGCAATTGACTTATTCGTGTTCCGTTGCTGAAACGTTTCTGAAATAGACAAGGGGAATCCTACATACTGAATCTGCGGATACAAAACAGCCTGTTCAGCACCGCGCAGATTAGCAACAATGGCCAGAAGTTTCGTTTTAGTCTTTGATAGAGTAAGACCAGCCAATACCTCGGCGGTATCTCGCAACTGCGGAATGGCTTTAGGCGATACAAAACTCCCAAAATCCAGCGTATCGAACCCAACCTGAAGCAAGGTATTCAAATACTGGATCTTGAGGTCGGTTGGCACAAAATGATCCAGACCCTGCATCGCGTCACGGGGACACTCAATGAGTTTCATCGACGAATTGGTTGACGAGCCCATATTGCCAGCACGACCATGACAGCGGCAACCAAAGCCAGTCCTCCAGCTTCTCGGGCCATTTCGATATTCATACTGCGCATGCCCACTTCGCTGAATAAAAATCCTTCAAACTTTGGGGGCCATTGGTAAATAGCGGCTATAACATAAACAGCCGCTAATACCACAAAAAACCACCACTGCCCCACCCTTGCATAAGCCATAAAACAAGCGGCAGCGGCCAGTCCATAAATTGGAATCCATACCTCAGGGTCAGGATCATTGTACTGAACGACCGCGAACAGAATGAAAAGCAGGCCAAAAATGATACAAAGGGTTTTACGCATTCTATTTCTTAGTTAATCGGTGGTGTACGTGAAATAAGTGAAGTAAGTATTGGAGCAGAAGCCTCCCTCCTATTTCACGTATGCCACTTATTTCACAAAATACTTTAGTTACAATACTCGGCTACAGCATTAGAAGCGTCGGCATAGCCCAGGGTTTGTGCTTGTTTCAGGTTCAGACACCCACTCTCACGAGCATTTTGCAGTAATTGAGCAATGCCTAAACCATAAAACGCTTTCCCAAACTTAGAATCCGCTTTAACTGCCTGCTGAAAATCGGCAATGGCGCCCGCCAGTTCTTTCTGCTGAAATCGCAGATTCCCTCGATTGTATAAAGCCAGTGCGTTTGTAGAATCTAATGTAATTGCCTGCGAAAAATCGGTTAATGCGGGCTGAATTTGTCCCTGTGATGCAAATAATTGTCCCCGGTTCAGGTATAATTCGGCGCTGATGCTTCGGCTGGTGTCGGGAGCTAATCGAATGGCATCCGAATAATCTTTTAAAGCCCCCGTTAAATCATTTTGGGCCACTTTAAGCAATCCTCGGTTATAATAAGGGCGATAGAAACCAGGTTCCAGTTTGATAGCCTGGTCATAATCGAGGGCGGCATTGGCATATTCTTTCAATTCAAAATAAGCCACTCCCCGTGAATTGAACGCTTCCGAATTGGCGTCATTGGCTTCTATTGCCTGATTTAACACCTGTACCGCTTCCCGAAACTTGCCTTCTTTCAAATAAACCCGTCCTTGCTCAACATGCTTATCAGATGAATTACAGGCGGTTAAAATGAATAATGTAGAGTGAATAATGTAGAGTGTTAATCGCTTCATTGATTGACTGAGCGAATGAGTGAATGGGAGAATGAGTGACTAGCTGTCATGTGCTTTTATTCACTCATTCACTTATTCACTCATTCACAATTAATTTTAATTTAGACAAAGGTACGTGCGAAATTTGGTCGTTTGGCTAACAATTGCTTAACTTTGCATCGGCAAATCGGTGCTACCAGCTCCTGCTGAATCCCCCAGGTCTTGACCGAAGCAAGGGTAGGTGGTCGTAGCGGTGAGACATTGGTTTGCCATTTTTTATTTCCGCCCAGTGCGGTTACGCTGTTTAGCGGGTTCTGCGTTTAGCTGTATCAAACCGCTAAATTCCCTAAACCCAAGATGAATCTGCTTAGCCAACTCACTACCTCGTTTCAGAATTCATTTCAGACCGACCCGCTGCTCATTTGCTCTCCCGGTCGTGTAAACCTCATTGGCGAACATACTGACTACAACGAAGGGTTTGTACTTCCGGCTGCTATAGACAAGGCAATTTATTTAGCCGTTGGCCCCCGCTCCGACAATGAGCTCCATTTTGTAGCACATGACCTGAACAAGACATATCAGGGCTCACTCAGCAACCTAATTCCAACAAACACCTGGGCAGACTATCTGCTTGGAGTGGCCTCCCAGTTCCGGCTGGCCGGTCATGAATTTAGTGGATTTAACTGCGTTTTCGGGGGTACAATTCCCATGGGGTCCGGCCTTTCATCGTCGGCAGCCCTCGAAAATGGAGTTGGTTTTGCAATCAATGAACTATTCGGCTTAGGACTTGATCGGATTGCACTGGTCAAACTTTCACAACGAGCCGAAAACGAATTTGTTGGTGCCAAAGTGGGCATTATGGATATGTTTGCCAGCATGATGGGCAAAGCCGACCATGTGATCAAACTCGACTGCCGATCGCTCGAATACACCTATGCTCCCTTGCAAATGGACGGCATTAGTATTGTCCTCTGCGACTCACGGGTGAAACATTCCCTGGTGGCCTCTGAATACAACACACGCCGGTCTGAATGCGAGGCTGGCGTCCGGTTTCTCCAGAAATTTTATCCAGAAATCAAGAGTTTGCGCGACGTAACCATGCCGATGCTGGACAAACACCTTCGCGATGCAGACCCCTTACTGTACCGGCGTTGTGCGTATGTAGTGCAGGAAAACCAGCGCTTACTGGATGGCGTTGCAGCCCTGGAAGCAAACGATGTGGCAACGTTTGGCCAATTGATGTACGGCTCCCACGAGGGATTAAGTAAATGGTATGAAGTTAGTTGCCCGGAGTTAGATATATTGGTCGACATTGCTCGCAAGCAAGAAGGTGTACTGGGAGCTCGGATGATGGGCGGAGGATTTGGTGGCTGTACCATCAATCTGGTGCGCGAAGAAGCCCTCAACGCATTTACTGACCTGATTATAAAACAATACAAAGCCCAAACGGGGAAAGATACGTACCTTCACGTCTGCAAAATCCAGAACGGAACGAGTATAGTTAGTAAGGCGGCAGGTGTAAATAAGTAAATGACGTGAAAAGCAGCTTATAGACCTACTGACCACAAACAATTAATTAACTCTATTTTACCATGAAATTTTTCATTGACACAGCCAATCTGGCTGACATTCGGGAGGCCCAGGAAATGGGAATCCTAGACGGCGTTACAACCAATCCTTCCCTGATGGCCAAAGAAGGTATTACGGGAAAAGATAACGTAATGCGGCATTACAAGCAGATTTGCGAAATCGTACAGGGCGATGTCAGCGCAGAAGTCATCTCGACTACCTACGATGAGATGATTAAGGAAGGCGAAGAACTGGCTGATATCGACGAGAACATCGTGGTAAAAGTGCCAATGAGTGGCGATAGCATCAAAGCCATTAAATATTTCTCCGAAAAAGGCATCCGTACAAACTGCACACTGGTATTCTCAGCTGGTCAAGCGCTGTTGGCTGCCAAAGCGGGTGCTACCTATGTATCGCCATTCGTAGGTCGGTTAGACGATATCTCGACCGACGGTATGGCCCTGATCGAACAAATTGTGAATATCTATACCAACTACGGCTATACAACCGAAGTATTGGCCGCATCGGTGCGTCACCCAATGCACGTTATTCAATGCGCCGAAATCGGTGCTGATGTTATGACGGCTCCTTTGGGCGTTATTAAAATGTTGCTCAATCACCCATTAACAGACAGTGGCCTCGCCAAATTCCTGGCTGATCACGCGAAAGTTGAGAAAAAGTAAGATACGGTATTCGGTTTATGGTTTACGGTAGGCTGGCGCGTCATAATTTCTTGCGCCAGCCTACCGTAAACCATAAACCGTAAACTTTATACGATAACCCAATTTATGTTTTCCACAGAATCCGTCCTTACACTCGACCACGCCGATATCTATCAGGACAAGAAGTTGGTCTTAGGCGATGTATCGTTTCAGATTAATAAGGGCGATTTTGCCTATCTTATTGGTCGAACCGGGAGTGGAAAGACATCATTACTTAAGACCCTATATGCCGATTTGTGGCTTCAGAATGGGAAAGGTCTTGTTGCAGGTTATTCTCTTGAAGCACTCAAACCCCGCGATGTCCCTCAACTTCGCCGAAAAATTGGCATCGTTTTCCAGGATTTTCAGTTGTTTTCCGACCGTTCTGTTGAAGACAATCTAAAGTTTGTTCTTAAAGCAACTGGCTGGTCGAGTAAGACCGACATGAACAACCGCATTGCCGATGTGCTCATGCAGGTTGGTCTGGGTACGGCCCAGAAAAAAATGCCTCACCAACTCTCAGGCGGTGAACAGCAACGTGTGGTGATTGCCCGTGCCATGCTCAATGAGCCACTCATTCTTATCGCCGATGAACCAACGGGTAACCTCGACCCGTCTGTAGCCGATCAGATCATGAAAGTCTTTCAGGCCATTAACAATGCCGGAACAGCTGTGCTTATGGCTACGCATAACTACGATTTGTTAAATAAATACCCCGCCCGTGTGCTCCGTTGTCAGGATGGGCAAGTAGTGGAACTAGGCGGATAATTCTAGTTGAAAGAATAAGTAAGTAGGCAGATTTTAACTCTTTAGATCGTTAGATTCTATTGAGTGTAGGGTACAGATTATCCATGCAGTAGAGTCCATTGGCTCCAATCTTGCACTAGTACCCTCTATGAATCTAGACCGTCGTCATTTCCTGGGCTCACTCACCGCGCTGGCCGGTAGCTCATTATTCACTATACACCAGCAAGCTCAGGCAGCTTCACTTGCCAAATCATTTCCAATTGCCTGCAATTCCTATACCTGGCTAACGTTCTACGGAAGACAGGGTAAGACCTGGATGGCTGACCCAGATGTATCGTTTCGCGAACTGGTACAGTCGGGCCTGACGGCCTATGAACCAGCCGTGAACTCGGCCGAAGAAGTCACTAAACTCCTACCGCTATTAACGAACTATAAGCTGGCGATGCCTTCATTGTACGTTAACAGCACACTTCATCAAGCCGCTGAGGCCCAAAAATCCATCGATACCGTTCTGGCTATTGCCGATGCTGCCCGACCTGCCGGTACAACCCTTTTTGTTACGAATCCCAGTCCGATTAAGTGGGGCAGCAATGATGATAAAACCGACGCTGAGTTGACGGAGCAAGCTCGAAATCTTGATCGGCTGGGCGCTGAATTACGTAAACGCGGCATCACCCTAGCTTACCATACCCATGCTCCTGAACACCGGCAAGCCGCCCGGGAGTTTCACCATATGCTGCTGGCAACTGATCCCAAACATGTATCGCTTTGTTTAGATGCACACTGGGTTTATCGTGGGTCCGGAAACTCACAAGTAGCCTTGTTCGACGTCGTGAAACTCTACGGCAAGCGGATTGTTGAGATCCATATCCGTCAATCGCGGGAAGGCATTTGGCAGGAAACCTTCGGCGATGGGGACATTGATTACCGACGTCTTGCCGCCGAGTTAAAAACGCTGGGCGTTCGGCCTTTACTAGTTCTGGAACAGTGTTTGGAAAAAGGCTCGCCCAATACAATGGGTCCTGTAGAAGCTACTAAACAGGATATAGCCTATGCTAAAAACGTTTTTGCCGACTTAGTAGGATAATGAAACAAACAGCTCAATTGACGGTTATTCATCAGTAGCCTGCACAACGCAGGTTGCAATGAATTACCAAGTCAATTAAACTCACGTTATCGTTATGCAACCCAATATAGGCCTTGAAAAAGATGTCTTAAAACAGGACAACACCCTCCTAAACGACTTCCTGTCAGATCTTCACGTACTTTATATTAAAACCCGAAAATACCATTGGAATGTCGCCGGACCGAATTTCATGGAGTACCATAAATTCTTTGAAAGTCAGTACAAGGCTATAGAGGCCGAAATTGACGAAGTGGCCGAACGCATCCGACAGTTAGGGGGTACCCCTCTGGCTACAATGGCTGAGTTTATTCATAATACCAGCCTGAAAGAAGACTCAGGAAAACCCAAAGACACGGCTGATATGTTCAGGAATCTCTTATCAGATCATGAACAAATCGTTCGCGAACTCCGTGAAGATGTTGAAAAGTGTGACGAAGAACTGAAGGACGCCGGTACCGCCGATTTTCTGACGGGACTTATGGAGGCTCATGAAGCAATGGCCTGGATGCTGAGAAAGTATCTATCTTAGGAATAATAGTGAAAAAAGAAGAGTGAAGAGTCTAGAATAATGAGAGTTAGGAATTTTCCCTATATTCATCATTCTACATTCTTCACTCTTCTTTTTTATCGTGCCTAAATCTCTTTCTATCCGCTCTGGCCTCGGCAGTGTCTTGTTTTGGTCAGTTATTTCAGCCGCCTTTATTGGTCCCGGCTCAGTCACCGCATGTGCTATAGCTGGCTCGAAATACGGGATACAACTGCTCTGGGTACTCACGTTCGCTACGCTGGGTACGGTATGGCTACAGGAAGCAGCAGCTCGCATTACGATTGCTACGGGCAAAGATTTAGGCCAGGTTATTACACAAACGTACACAGGCGCACGAGGGCGTTGGGTTGGCTGGACCTTATTTCTAGCTATTTTTCTGGGTTGTGCAGCTTATCAGGCAGGTAATATACTGGGAGCGGTAGCTGGTCTTGCCTTACTTACTGGTCTCCCTGTTCCAGCCCTAACGATTGGGATTGGTTTTGTCTGTATTGCTCTTTTGTGGATTGGGTCGACTCAGAACTTAGCTAATTTCCTGGGCCTGATTGTATTTGCCATGGGTGGCGCTTTTGTTTATGTAGCATTTGGCACACCCGTTACGCCAATTGCACTAACGAAGTCTCTCCTAACGCCAAGTTTTCCAGATGGATCATTATTACTCATCAATAGTCTGATAGGCACAACTATTGTACCCTACAATCTATTTTTCGGATCAAGTATTGTATCAGGACAATCGCTTAGCGAAATGAAGCTGGGAATTTGGGTAGCAGTAATCATCGGAGGTATTATTTCAGTGGTATTACTACTGGCTGGTCTACTCATCCCCGGCGATTTCTCCTATCCCCACATGGCGCAGGTCTTAACGGATAGCCTTGGAACATGGGCTGGCTCTTTATTTGCCTTTGGATTATTTGCCGCTGGCTTTGCCTCTTCTTTAACAGCTCCATTGGCTGCAGCTGTAACGGCACAAAGTTTGCTAGGGGTGCCAAAAAATTCCACTACCTATCGTGCTATCTGGCTTGTAGTCATGCTAACCGGGCTCACCTTTGGGTTGCTGAACGTAACCCCTATCCCAGTCATTGTTGCGGTACAGGCAATCAATGGCATCCTTCTTCCTTTTGTTACCATTTTTCTATTTGCCGCTGTTAATAATCGAACGTTGTTGGGTGCATACCGTAACTCGTTAGCCCAAAATGTGGCAATGGGGTCTATAGTCCTTGTTACAGCGATATTGGGGCTGTGGAACGTTTGGCTAGCGTTTCAATAAGCAATGGGCTCGCAACCTGGAGTTTACCACGTTGCGAGCCCATTACTCTAAATTGACAGGTGATTACTCGATTAGTTCTTTTTGCTCAGTTTACGATTTTGCTGTTCCAGGCGCTCAATTCGCTTTTGCTGGTCAATTAGATGCAGGGTCAATTCTTCGTTTTTCTTCACTAATGTAGCCAGGAGTGTTGTCAGGTCAACGCCTTGTTTTACCATTTCGGTTGCACTTGGCATATCGGGCAAATGCTTATTTTGTTGAACATATTGCTCTACTTCAGCTAACGGTTGCAGTTTATACGTGGGAGCAAATACATAATCGGCCCATTGGCGTTCCGACTTGGGTTGTACCTGCATGGCTAGAGCCGATAACCGCCCCCCTAATGTAACGTCGCCTTTTTCATTGACTGTCAAGAACTTACTGGCAGTTGCATCATTTGCAGGGGAATTAGCCGTCATATTTGTCAAACGCAGACCGCTGCTCCCATCCGCACCAGCAGTGAGTTCCAGTCGATTTTGAGGAGCCGACGTACCGATGCCAACATTGACATTATTACCTAACACCAACGCATTACTGCTCAGGACGCGGGCATTAGCGCCTATAGCCGTTGCATTCGATAATCCTACGCCAATACCTACTGCATTAGCCCCTAACAGGGTATTATCCTGCCCATCCATACCATCGAAACCAGCATTAGGGCCAATAATGAGATTACGGTTTCCACCTTTATTGCGTTGGCCGGCATTATAGCCAATAAATACATTGTCGTCACCATCGGTATTCAGTTTACCGGCTTCATACCCGATAAACGTATTATGGCTACCGATTGTGTTCGGGAAACCAGCTTTATAGCCAAAATACGTATTATAGGAGCCCGTTGTATTTCCCTGCCCAGCCTGGCTACCCATAAACGTATTATACGTTCCACCAATCACAGCACTAGTACTCTGCCCAATGAACAGGTTACTGGTACCATTAGGCGATTGAAAACTCACGACCTGATTATCTGGTGTAATGATCTGACTTTGAGCAAATGTCTCCGCTCCTAAACTGGTGGTCAGTAAGAGTAAGGTAAATGTAACGTGTTTCATAAGTAAAACTGGCTATGGAAATAATGACTAAATACAGCAAATTTCATTCCGATTTATTTCGCCCAACGTATTTATAATTAACTGAAAAACAGACGAAAATAGCAACTGCAATTCATTTGTAATGTATCGGCAAGATACTAACGCCAATAACCCCTAACTCCATTTGCGAAGATTTATACTCTAATCAGTACCAAGCGCTAACTTCTATAGCTGTTGGTCTTCTTTTTCTCTTTCAAACCCAGCCAGACTCAGGGAACTAGATTTATTGTCGCCAGTAATTAATGGCAAATTAACCAACTGTTTTCATCAATTCAATTTATAGTACAACATCTTCTTCCCTGATTTCAAATCAGTAAGTAGCAGTTTACCATTATCGCTATATACACTGATCTTCTTAAGCGCCCGTGCCCCCCCGTAGTTCTCCACTTACCTGCTAACTGGATGCTCACCAGGTGACAACATACTGTAAGGAAACGGATGAGTTAGCTGGCGCTATCAGCTTTCCTACCAATACCCGGACCAACCAGCCGGTTGCATACAGAAACAACACGATAATCAGGTACTAGAACAGGCAGTTCATTCTGTAAGTAGCTACTCATAGGCCCTTAATTAATCAGTCCAGTTTGTTACTTTTAATTCATTGATAGCCAATAGACTATCAGCATTTTATTAAATGGTAGCTGTTCCAGCGAACTTTGAGAAAAACTAATTTCAATAGTAAAACAGCATTACTTGATTATGTAACTTTACCGTAATTAAATCTAATTATCTGCTCCAAACCTTATAGAGTATGCGGCTTTTTCCCATTCCTACCTATGCCCTTTGCGCCTGTCTTTTGGCTGGTGCATTGAGTAGTTGCGCCCCAACTCTTACGGCTACCTATCAGCTTGAACCCGTTTCGGGTGATATCGCTACCATTGACGGGCGCCCGGTTACGAAAGCGGAGCAAAATGGTGTGGGTGTAGTTGCTTCGTTCGAGCGTGAAGATCTAGAGTTTGTTACGCTAGACGTTGAAATAAAAAATAGGACAGATCACCCAATCGAGGTAAATCCGGCAGATTTTCATTTTGTTGCTCTAGGTTCCGCCCAGGATACACTCCAGGATTCGATGAACCCAACAACGGTACTTACCCGCTCAGCCGCTGACCCATCTTATGAAGTCAGCCGTATGGCTTTTAAACGGAAAGAGGAAGAAAAGCGACTAAAACGGGCAAAAGTCTTTAATACAATTCTCATGGTAGCAACCATTGCATCGGATGTTTCCTCATCGAGCAATAGCCGTTCATACCGGGAATACGCGAGCAATCGAGTAGTTCATGGTCTTGCTTATCAGGGCCTTGCTGTGAAACGGGCTGTTGATTATAGCACCTTTGCCAATCGGATGCAACGGTATGACTATGAAGAATACCGCTGGCGGGAATTAGCGTTAAAAGCCAACACGCTGGCTTCTGGTGAATCGGTACGTGGATTTGTGTATTTGCCCAAAGTTCAGCTAGCGAAGTATCTGGCTATTAATTACACAATACCTGAACAGACCAACGTACCACTTCTGTTCAAGCAGGATTTAGTTCAGCAAAAGAATACCCGGAAACGGCGGTAATGATGACCCGCTAACAAAAATCACCATTCATCATCCTCTTCTTCAAACGCCTGTTGCGCCCGCTGTAATTCCTGTAGCGTTTTCAGGTTATTCTGCATTTTTGCCAGCGCAATCCCCTTATCATACAACGCAGCGGCCTTATCCCGCTCATCCAATTCAGCGTAAAGAGCGGCTGCGTGATAATAGGTAGGCAAATAATCGGGGTGACCATTCAATAATTGGTCAAAATACATTCGGGCCTGCTCGGGTTGCCGGTTCACATACTCCATGGCCAATGCATAAACATTGAACGGATTCCCAGGTTCTTCCTCTACAAACTCCATTAATTGCTGAATACGATCATTATTCATACCTTCGAGAAAAATAGTATGCTTGCATACTATTTTTTTAAGATTGTTTGTATTTTTGACCCGTAAAAGTAGTCAACAGATGTCAGGCGATAGTCATACATCAAACAACAATCGCCTACAGGCTGTCGACTAACAACTAAGCACTACGATAACTACAAAACCCTAATAAGCATGAAAATATTAGTGTGTGTGACAAGTGTGCCTGACACCACCACCAAAATTGCCTTTACAGACAATAATACCAAGTTGAATAAGGCCGGTGTAACCTTCATCACTGGCCCTTATGACGATTACGCGCTTGCACGAGCCGTTGAACTTAAAGAAAAAACAGGAGCGACTATAACTGTCCTGAATGTTGGCCAAGCTGACTCTGAACCAGTTATCCGCAAATGCCTGGCCATTGGTGCCGACGACGCTATCCGAATCAATGCGGAACCAACCGATGCTTATTTCGTAGCCGAGCAAATTGCAGCCATTGCCAAAGAAAACAACTACGATCTGATCTTGATGGGTCGAGAATCCATCGACTACAATGGAGGCCAGGTCCATGGTATTGTGGGCGAGATGCTGGGGATACCTTCCATTTCACCCGTTATGCTCCTCGACCTGGATGGGGATACGGCTAAGATTACCCGCGAAATTGAAGGCGGCAAGGAAAGCCTGGAGGCTAAACTCCCCTTAGTACTCGGTTGTCAGGAACCTATTGCCGAATGGAAAATTCCAAATATGCGCGGCATTATGACAGCCCGAACTAAACCGCTTAAAGTAGTTGAGCCAACAGGTACGGACAAGCTTACTACCGTTGCCAGTTATGAACTTCCGGCACCTCGTGGCGCAGTAAAAATGATTCCCGCCGACGAAGCTGAAAAGCTCATACAACTCCTGCATACCGAAGCTAAAGTAATTTGATTGTATTCGGTTTTCCGTGCACGGTTTATGGCGCAAGCTTTAGAGCCGAAAATTGAAAACCATAAACCGAAAATTTTTCTATGTCAGTTCTCATATTTGCCGAATTAGACGAAGGTAAAATTAAAAAATCCTCCCAGGAGGCCATTTTTTACGGTGCAAAGGTTGCCCAGATGACGGGCACGTCAGCCACCGCAATTATTATTGGACCAGCCGATGATGTTGAGCTGGCTTCGGCTGGTCGTTTTGGAGCGACCAGTGTATTGCATGCTACAGATGCTAAATTGACTGAGCCAAATGGAATGGCTTATGCCACTGTGGTGGCTGCAGCAGCTCAGCAAGAAGGCAGTAAGGTCATTGTGCTGGCGAAATCATCCTTAGCCGATGCCATGACAGCGCGGCTGGCGGGTAAACTTAAAGCGGGCTTAGCTGCCAATGTGATCGCCCTACCCGACGTGTCGAATGGTTTTCAAGTGAAAAGCAGCATCTATACCGGGAAAGCGTTTGCTTATAATGACCTGAAAGCTGATATAAAAATTCTGGCAATCAAGAAAAATACCATTACCCCTGAAGAAACAGACGCGACAGCCTCAGTAAACGCGTTTACACCGGCATTAAACGACGCAGATTTCGCCATTTCGGTAAAAAGTGCAGAGAAATCGTCAGGTGATATCCTGCTTCCTGAAGCGGACTTAGTCGTATCCGCTGGCCGTGGGTTGAAAGGGCCGGAAAATTGGGGAATAGTTGAAGACCTGGCCAAAGCGCTTCATGCAGCAACCGCCTGCTCCAAACCTGTATCTGACTTGGATTGGCGCCCTCACTCCGAACATGTAGGCCAGACTGGACTTAAAATTAGCCCCAATCTTTATATTGCCTGTGGTATATCGGGGGCCATACAACATTTGGCTGGTGTAAACTCCTCGAAGGTAATTGTTGTTATTAATAAGGACCCTGACGCTCCGTTTTTCAAATCAGCCGATTACGGTATCGTTGGGGACGTGTTTGATATACTGCCGAAGCTAACTCAGGCAGTGAAGGCCCTCTAGTTAGTCCCTGTAAGTCGAAAGTCATTATTTTTATTGAAAACTTACGATCACTGATGGCTTCTGACTAATGACTGAAGGCTAAAAATTGCTAATTTCGCACCGTGGATAAGATTAAGCTGGAAATATTAGGACTATCGCCCAGCCAGTCGCAATCGGGTTCGTTTGCGCTGGTCTTAGGTGAAGAATATGGTAATCGTCGGTTGCCTATCATCATTGGCATGTTCGAAGCACAGGCCATTGCTATTGAAATAGAAAAGATTGTTCCGAATCGCCCGATGACCCATGATTTGTTTAAGCAATTTGCTGAACAATTTAAGTTTACGGTTCGTGAAATCATGATTTCTGACTTAAGAGAAGGCATTTTCTTTGCGAAAATTGTTTGTTTCGACGGTGTTCGGGAGTCGGTCATTGATGCTCGTCCATCAGACGCCATTGCCATTGGCATTCGATTTGACGTACCCATCTATACGAACGAGTCTATTTTGTCGGAAGCGGGTATAACGGCTAGCGGAAATGACGAAGAAGAACAGGAAGAACTCGTTCGATCGTCAAACCGCCCCTCCACCCGTTCATTTGGCGATCAGTTGAAGAACGCATCTTCCGAAGAATTACAACGAATGCTGGAAGAAGCTCTAGGTAATGAAGAGTACGAACGAGCGGCTAAAATTCGCGATGAAATGAGTAAACGTAATTAATCTCCTCATCTTATGTAAATAGAGAAAAGCCATCCTAGTAGGTGGCTTTTCTCTATTTAGAGATTCACTTTATTTATTTTCTTCTTTTCTTCCGAACAACCAACTCTTTATAACCGAATACCGGATCCGTTTCCCGCGAATACACGATGTCAGTCATCACCCCTATTACCACTTCTGCTGTTGTATAGATTTTACACCCCTCCAGGAGATGCCCTCCAATCGTACGACCAGTTGAATCAGATACAGACAGGTGTACGTGGCTTCCGTTAGTGGAGAGAGTACCAACCAGCGAAACAACCTCATAGTGCCCTTGCCATACACTCGCATTCTCCTGGTTAGCTAGCCGTAAGGTTACATCGGTTAAACTTCCCACACACGTTAGTAAAGCGCCTGCTTCAATACGTTCCTGACGGACAATTGCATCCAGCTCCTTCTTCAAATCCTGCCCCGGACGTAGCCTGAACGAGTAGGTCTGCATGATAGTCGAAACAACAGGGGTGTTAGTCGGTTGTGGTTGTGCACTTAGCATAGCTATAAAACTGTGAATGATCGTAAGTGTAAAGAAAATGCGCATTTGCGGTTGTGCTATATTGAATTGTTCCCTATTGCAATGAGGCCTTAACACTTATTTTGGGTCAAAACATGAAGCGCTTCTATAGCCTATAACAAAAAAACCGGAAGCGTTGGCTCCCGGTTTTTTTGTTAGTGTATTACTTGATTATTCAACACCGAACATTACATCCGACCGACGACCGCTGTTACCAGCGCGACGTGTTGCTTTCTTCTTAGCAGGTGCTGGAGGAGCAAGCAATTTAGCTTTCTGCTCGTTTGTCAGAGGCTTCAGGTCAGTGATCGTATAGCTGTTATCACTAATCGTTGTGTTGAAGCTGCCCACGACTTGCTCAGGCTGACCGTTGCATGGCAGTTTCGTAACGGTGAACACAGCGCGGAAGTACTGAACCTGCGGACGTACACGGCGACCTTTGAAACGGATGGCGTTGCCACTTTCAATTTTCGCTTTCTCAGCTTGTAACTGTTGTGCCAGACCACCTGGTAGTTCGTTCAGATTGAGGATAACGGTGTTTGTATCGAACTCAACCACATTCTCAGCCAGACGACGGTTCAAGCCGCGGTAGCGTAGGCGGGTAACAGTGTCACCAACGGAGGTAACAGTACCATTACAGTAACAAACATTAGCTACTTCGCGAGTGTATGGGGTGCGATAGTAAACTTCCAGGCGCTCCAGACGGTGACGGTATTCACATTCTGGCGTTGGCGGTGGAGTTGGTTTCACACTGGCAAAGCTTGTCGTTGCAACCTCACTCATACAGGTGCCACACTTAGCAACCTGCTTGTTATGAACCGTTACGTAATAGAACCCTGGATTCAGCTGGCCATTTGAAAAATAGGCTGCTGGGAATGTCAGCGTCGTATCAGTCGTGTTTTCTAATTGAGCAATTACCTGGTCGGTGTTACCTGCTATGACTGAATCCGCACGATAGTACAGACGAGCTGTAAAGGTCTCGTTTTTCGGATTGGGGGTCGTACTGCGCCAGCTAATAACTGGAGCGGTTGCGGCTGTATTAACAGGAGCGTTTGTGCCGTCAGCATAAGCCAAGGATGCACCTTTAAGCGAAGCACCGTTGAAGCGAACGTTCAACTCGGGAATCTGTTCGCAAGTTGGGCAGGACACTGGAGCTTTGGGGATAAGTTTCTTCTGAATAAACCCTTTCCGAACAGCCAGCCCAACCGTGAAACCACCATGTTTACGCTTAAACTCATACAATTGATCATCAACACCATTGATAATCTGGTAGTTTAACTGCGTAATAAAGCCCTGACCCTGAAGGCCAATGTTCCAGTTATTCTTCAATGGGAAGAAAATCGCTAACGAGCCAAGTGCACCTAAGTGGTATAGATTGGAGCTTGGGTTAACCGACCGAATAAGTCCTCCACCATCTACAAACGATGGAACAGCGGGTAGTGTTAACGTCGATGGCGTATAGGCTGAAATCGTAGCGGCCTCCGTGCGGAACAGACCACCCCGTGCGGCAGCTTCAATAAAGGTTACGGCATCAGGATTTTTGCGGCTACGGGCAATCGTAAACTGAAGAACAGGCCCAACAGTCAGGAACATATCTTCAGATGGGCGCTGGCGAATGGTAACCTGCGAGCTATTAAAACCTCTTGCGGCTGCTAATGAGTACAGATAATCACGGTATATGCTACGTGTAACGTAGTTTCCATATCCCAAAGCTGCTCCCAAGCCAAACCGAAGCCGACGGGTTGCAGGGGTTAAATAATAATCAGCATTTGCGGTGATATTGAAACCAGCACCATTATACAGCGTATTGTCCCGCTTGTTGGGGCCAAATGTGTTTTCCCACGTGCCGCAATAAGCGAAGTTAGGACCGGCATATAACCCTATTCGCCAGGGTGATAATCGCCGAACTAAAATGAACGTTTGAAAGGTGGTGTCACAGTCATCGAGTTCAGCCACATCACTGGCCTGCGCTTTGAAATCGCTTCTACGTAGGGTATCGGTATAAATCCCTTTCCCTAAACGATAGATGTTCTCACGCGTGTAATTCCCGCTCGAAGTAGTCGTAGCGGGTTGAACCCGGACTGTATCAGCCTGTTGAGCAAGGCTAATAGATGGTATTGCAAAACTTAGCAACACGAGTCCAGCCAGCATCCTCATAGGGTGTTGTTGGATAAATGTTCGCATATTTATTGAGTTAATTTGACGCAATGTTTCCAATTAAACTTTTACTCTTCCAAACGCGACTGAAGAAACTTAGGCAATGGGTAGCCCACAATGTTGTGGTTTCATCACTACTTCAACCAGCGTTTCTACAGTAAGGCTTACGATGAAGCCCCAACGTATACACTATATGACTAACTTCTCGACTAAATGTTTCTCAGATTTCATAAAAAAATTACAAGTTTTATTTACCTGAAAAGTCATTACCCCAAAAGTAGGCACGATTAAATCCGACCAATCACCTCAATTATCAACTTCTCAGATGACTTACCTCATCAATTGCCTTAAATCCTTATTTTTCTGCAATGTTAAGGCTGAATTACAAAAGTCAACCCATCCTTTCTAAAGTTTTTTGCCAGCTAGCATCAAATAATACATAACTATTAGTCTAGATACTGTTAATATCTGGTTACAGAACTGAAACCAAACTGATGAAGTGCTCTTACTACCAATACTACTAATTTGCCTGAATTGTGTTCAAAACTTATTTAGTTTTATTGATGGTCAATAATAGCAATAATCAAGTGATAAAAAAACAATTCCCAGCCTTAGCGCTGAACAAATAGCTTTTTCCTCCCATTATCTAAATTGTTCCAGCATTCTTTCTATAATCACAGCCCGTCTTATCTGTTCTTTTCTACCTTAAGATAGATCTTGGTCACATCTACTAAGGTTAGGCTATCAACAATGAAGCCCTAAGCAAACGATTCTTAGTTAGTCGGTCACTTATTGATGGCTTTATACCCTTTGACAAAGGTAAACGTATATTATAACAGAAAGTAACCTAAAGGGTGAAATTATTTTAATTGTAGAGAAGCTATACAGGCAATCTGAATGATGTCTGAATCAGGTTTGTAGCGCATTTTGCAATGATTTTACCATCAGCATGTACAATTCGACCCTCACAGTGAACAATATTCCTGCCAGCCCGTATGACTTCAGCGGTTACCGTAATAACGTCGCCTAGCCGAGCTGCATGAAGAAAATCAATGGTTAAATTAACTGATGTATAGGCATACTCGCGCCCCAGGGCAAATACGGTTGCGCCCACCAAATCATCCAGTATAGCCGATGCAGCGCCACCATGAAGTACACTTGCGGGGTTGGTCATCTCTTCACGGACCGTATACTCAGCTACCATGCGCCCATAATCTGCTTGCCGTATCGTCCCGTTGAGCCAACGTCCAAAAGGCGATATGCTGTCTCTCATATCATGGCCTATCTGTGAGCGGAAGAAGTCAAGACGAGGATTTATTAAATTGTCCATATCCGGCAAAAATAGCACTAAACTAAGTCGCAAGCCCATCAGCCGCTATTATTTGTGGATTTTCTTGGGAGGTTTTCAAGACTTATGTTACTTTTGAGCGATTATCAATACGCCTACTCGATTACTTCGTATGAATTATACGCTTACGCAGCTGCCCGACCGCACCACGAAACCGCGCCAGAGTGGAATAACGATGGTAATGGATAAAGGGCTAAGCCTGCGGGAAGTAGAGGATTTCCTGTCTACCTCTGCCCAATACACAGACATTGTTAAATTAGGCTGGGCCACGTCCTTCGTTACGCCAAAGCTGAAAGAAAAATTAGCTATCTATAAGGAATCAGGTATTCCCGTTTATTTCGGTGGGACACTATTTGAGGCCTTTGTGGTACGCAATCAGTTCGATGAGTACCGCAAGTTGCTGGATAAATACGGTATGGAATATGCAGAAGTGTCGGATGGTTCGATTGAGATGAATCAGGATGACAAATGCGAATACATCCGTACCCTGGCCACTCAGGTGACTGTTTTGTCGGAAGTTGGTTCAAAAGACGAAGCGAAAATCATACCACCCTATAAGTGGATTCAGTTGATGAAGGCTGAGTTGCAGGCTGGCTCCTGGAAAGTCATTGGTGAAGCCCGCGAAGGTGGCACCGTTGGCCTATTTCGCTCAAGTGGTGAAGTACGTCAGGGACTGGTTGAAGAAATCCTGACACAGGTTCCATTCGAAAGCATTCTGTGGGAAGCTCCCCAAAAAGAACAACAAGTCTGGTTTGTTAAACTTCTGGGCGCCAACGTTAACCTTGGCAATATTGCCCCCCACGAGGTTATTCCTCTGGAAACCATTCGATTAGGTTTGCGGGGTGATACATTTACGCACTTTTTAACTAAGTAATAGGTAGTAGAAACTCCTACTACCTATCATTCACTCCTAAAATGGATTTCATCAAATCGCTGATTGATTTTTTACTTCACCTTGATCGTTACCTCGATCTGTGGGCGAATGAATATGGGGTACTGCTGTATGCCATCCTATTCTTAATTGTTTTCACGGAAACGGGGCTTATAGTCATGCCATTGCTACCCGGCGATTCGTTGCTGTTTGCTGCTGGTGCTTTAGCTGCCCGGCCAACCAACGAATTGAGTGTCTGGGTAATTATTCCGCTACTGATCGGGGCTGCACTCTTAGGTGACAACGTCAACTATTTTGTCGGGCGATTTTTAGGAACACAGATCAAATCCAGGGAGCGGATTTTGTTTTTCAAGCGGGAATACATTGCCGAAACCGAAAAATTTTATGCTAAATACGGCGGACGGACGGTTATCATTGCCCGCTTTATCCCTATTGTTCGCACCATTGCACCCTTCGTAGCCGGAGCCGGTAGTATGACCTATGGGACGTATATCAAGTTCTGTATTATGGGAGCGATACTTTGGGTAACGAGCATTTCGCTGTTAGGCTACTTTTTTGGAAATTTCCCGATCGTCCAGAAAAACTTTGAGTTAGTCGTATTTGGTATTGTTGGCCTATCAGTAGTACCTATTATCCTTGAGTTTTTCAAGAAACGCTCTGCTTAGTTGGTAGATAGTGATTGATTAAGTCATAGTAGTATTTCTCGGAACAAGGTATTTAACTGCGGCCTAATCTTATCTTACTTCTGAAGTATGCCACTGCCACTAGCTGTGGCATACTGTTTTTAAGCCCAATATTATGAATCGTTACGGTCTTATCGGTTTTCCACTCACCCATTCGTTCTCGCAACGGTATTTTAGTGAAAAATTTGCGCGCGAGGGTATTGCAGATAGTCAGTATGATTTATTTGAACTACCCGACATTTCGGCTTTACCAGAACTTCTGGAGTTGCCCGATCTGCGTGGGTTGAATGTAACTATTCCGCATAAACAGGCGGTCCTTCCCTTTCTGGATCGTGTGGATACATCCGCTGAAAAAATTGGTGCGGTGAATGTAATTAAGCTAGATGCCGATGGCTCCCGAACCGGCTATAATTCCGATTACTATGGCTTTCGGCAGTCACTCACCGATTGGCTGCTTACGCTTGAGCGTAGTCCATCTGACTTACAAGCGTTGGTACTTGGCACGGGTGGCGCATCAAAAGCAGTTACAGTTGCGTTAGCCGATATGGGCATCCGATTCAAATTTGTGTCGCGAACAAAACGAGAAGATACGTTGACCTACAATGAACTACCGGACGTTTTAGCCGATTATTCGTTAATTATCAATGGCTCCCCGATTGGAACTTATCCACGTATCGACGAAGCGCCACGTATCCCCTATCAGCAACTTACCCATCGCCATTTGCTGTATGACCTGGTGTATAATCCGGCCGAAACTCAATTTATGAAACTTGGTCGCGAACGGGAAGCAGCCGTTCATAACGGGTTACGAATGCTTGAACTACAGGCAGAGAAAGCCTGGGAGATTTGGCAATCATAACCGAGTAATTAGAGTACTATTCTCATTCTTTTTAACTCCAAGATCCGATGCCTCTTTTAGTTTTTGCTACCATTACGGCCAAACCCGGAGCGGAAGCCAACTTGAAAAATGCCTTACGTGAACTGGTTACTCAGGTTCGGACTGAGGCAGCCTGCCAGCTTTATGAATTGTACGAAAGCACAGAACACCCCGAACGGTTTATCATGCATGAACTGTGGGACAACGAAGCCGGTCTTGCCGCACATAGCCAGATGCCACACATGGCCGCATTCGGGAAGAAAGCAAAAGACTGGCTCGCCAAACCAGCTGAACTAACAAAAGTCACTATATAAGGTACACGTTCGGGCACCGATGTTTCTATAAACAGATTTCCTGCATCCGGGCATCTTCCATGACGAACACGTTGAAATCAACCTGTCCCCGTATCCCTTTGACCCATCCATTTTGGTTATGCTGCCAGAGATATAGTTTGTCGGCATTATAATTTCCCAGATGCCTGGTTGAATAATCGGCTATCCATAGTGGGTACTCGTCAAGATTACCTTTGATATACCGTCGATAAAGATTGCCGTTTGTATAAATAATTGGGCGAATATGGTAGTGCTCTTCAATGGTTTCGAGCCACAGCCGTAATCCGTTCACGATTGTTTCATCCGACTGACCGTTTATTACTTCAAAGTCAACCACAGGCGCAAAGTCGCCGGGGGTTAGGGTAACATGACGAATAAAATTGTTGGCTTGTTTGAGAGGGTCGCGAGTAGGATGGTAAAAATGGTAAGCTCCCCGATGCATCGCTATTTTTTTCGCTTCCCGCCAGTTTTTGTCGAAATGCTTATCGGCCAGGGTAGCTCCTTCCGTTGCTTTAATAAAGACAAATTGCAATCGAACGCCCTCGGCTTCCATTTGTTGGACACGCTCCCAATTGATGCGATCATTATGACGCGAGACATCAATGCCATGAATAGTATAACGCATTGGTAACCGAATGCCAAATGCCTGCACAAATCGCCAGTTCATCTCATCCGGCTGTCGTGACCGAAAGACCCAGACGGCTGCCAATACGAGTAAGAATGCTGCAATCCATAGGCCGTATCGCCGAAAGATAAGCTTAACCAGTACGCGAAATTTCATGTAGCAATTGACGTTGTGAGCCAAAATTACGGCTTTATCTCCGGACCTGCGGAAAACAGAAAAGCCCGCTATATGTATAGAGGGCTTTTCTGATAGGCAATATACTGATTATCGGTTAGTCGTGACCCTCAAGTTTAACCAGTTTGTTGTAGATGCCCAGCAACAGAAAAGGAGCTGCCCATTGGCCAACGAATAAACTTCGATGCCGGGAGCCCCTGGCCTGCAAATACAGCGAAACCGCCATAGAACCTAACGAAGCCCACAAAAAAATGTCGGATGGTAACTTAGCAGTTTGCTCTTCAATAGCTGTAGCAACCGGTCCTTCTGAGTGTTCTGGATTACTATTCTTTTCCTTTGCCATAACGTTGGGTTGTTTGATTTATAATGAAGCATGTAACTCCCTGATCAATTATAAAGTTTACAACCCCAGCAGGCAACCCCGTTCCCTTACTTATTCGGCTGGGGCGTAGTACGTAAATAAGGCTTCACGAAAGTTACGCCTTTCGGAAATTTAGCTTCCAGTTGATCGTTCGTTACGGCGGGCGTTACAATCACATCATCACCCTGCTGCCAGTCGGCAGGTGTAGCCACCTGGTAATCGGCGGTTAGTTGCAGCGAGTCAATTACGCGCAGTAACTCATTGAAATTACGGCCGGTCGAAGCAGGATACGTCAGGGTTAGCTTGATCTTTTTATCGGGCCCAATTACGAACACCGACCGCACCGTTGCTTTTTCACTAGCATTAGGGTGGATCATATCGTAAAGTGTAGCCACCGTGCGATCCGGATCGGCAATAATTGGGAAGTTAACCTCTGAGCCTGTAACATCCTTAATATCGGGTGTCCACCGGTTGTGCGATTCCAGGTCATCGACCGATACGGCAATGACTTTTACATTCCGTTTGCCAAATTCATCTTTAAGCAGGGCCGTACGGCCTAGTTCAGTAGTACAAACCGGCGTAAAATCGGCGGGGTGCGAGAATAACATACCCCATGAATTACCCAACCATTCATGAAAGTGAATGTGGCCCTGGGTTGTGTCGGCCTCAAAATCGGGGGCAATATCTCCTAAGCGAAGTGACATAGTAGTTGTGGTTTAGTTTATAAACTCTATCTATTAAATCTAGTAAACTAGAAATGGAAAACCGGCAGCGAGCCGGTTTCATGGGCAAACCTAAAAAATAAGTTGTGAGTTCGCAATTTCTCGATCAAAAATCAAATCAGCTTGTCTTCAACCGCCATTCTGACCAGTTCGGCAGCGTTACGAACCTGTAACCGACGCATCATATTAGCCCGATGATTATCAACCGTCCGGACACTGAGTTGAAGTTTTTCGGCTATTTCCCGGCTGCTCATACCAGCCACCAGAAATTGCAGAATCTCTTTCTCCTTGTTCGATAACTTCGATTGCCGTTCGCTGCGACTATGCCGACTCCCTTTTTTAAGCTGCTGCATGTAGCCGCTCAGGATAATTGACGCCACAGGTGAGCTATAGTATTTTTCACCGGCTGCAATCGTGCGAATCGCCTTGATCATCTCATCCGATGACGAATCTTTCAAGATATAGCCATAGGCACCAGCCTCTACCGACCGAAGAATATAATCTTCATTGTTGTGCATGGAGAGCATCAGTACCCGTATGTTCTTATATAATCGGGTGATTACCTGTGTCGTTTGAATTCCCGACATGCCCGGCAACGAGATGTCCATAAGAATCAGGTCGGGCAGTTGTTCTGGCGCAGCCTGATGGGCTTTTAGCTTATCGAGCGTTTCTTCACCATCATTAGCTTCGTCAATAATTTCCAGTCCATCGGCTTGTTCCAGCAAGAGCCGAATACCATCCCGAACGATCGAATGGTCGTCCACCAGCATTAATTTAGTATGTGTCATGATGAGCAAGAGTCGGTTGATAGGGTATGCTAATCTGTAGTTTAGTACCTTTCCCCGGAGAAGAATTAAGTTTAAATTTACCGTTGACCAGTTTCGTTCGTTCCTGTATGTTATGCAATCCCTGTGAAGGTGGACGTAATTTCGTTGATTGGGGATTATCCGTATTCACTTCCTGAATTGGTTTCAGCAATTCATTACTCTGGTTTTTCCGGGGTACCCGAAACCCCTGTCCATCGTCACTCACTACTAACTCTAAGCTATTTCCACGCTCTTTTAGTTCGATTCGGATGTGGGCTGGCTTAGCATGCCGGACCGCATTGCTAACCGCTTCCTGCGTTACCCGATACAGCATGATCTCGATATTTTTGTCCAAACGGGGCATATCGGCCGTAAAGTTTGTTTTAAACGTAACATCGAGCGATTCGCTACGGTCGTGTTCAGCTAACATTTTAATAGCGGGCACAACGCCGAAATCACTTAAAACGCTTGGCATTAAATTATTGGAAATCGTTCGGGTTTCCTGAATCGTCTGCGTTACCAGGCTCTTCAGCGTCTTTATGTTTTTAGAAAAGGCTGCGGTACCCGTTTGTTCAGTTGCAGCGGCTCGGGCCATTCCGGCTTCGAGCCCTTCAATTTGCAGTTTAATGGCTGTTAGCATCTGCCCAAGGCCATCATGAAGCTCGCGCGACATTCGTTTACGTTCTTCCTCCTGTCCGGCAATCAGGTACGATGTTCGTAGTTTCTGATCATCAATCTGTTGTTCATATTGCTGCTTTGTGGCTTCAAAGAGTTTCTGTCGGGTTTCTTTCAGCGACTTATTGGCGCTCACCAGTTTTTTATTAGCGGCTGTTGTCTGACTTTCGGCTTCTATCAACTGGGCGAAGGTTTGTTTTAATTTGCGTGCAGCGGGCCTAAAAATGAGTAAACCAATGGCTACCAGGGCAATCACCGTAAAAATGTACAAATACAACTCAATGGACCGCAATAATGTTAGCCTGGCTCGCAACTCCCCATTGCAGACCACCACAATCCGGTCAATTTTCTCCAGAAATGGTTTCTCATTGGCTAGCATTAATTTAAGGTTCGCCTGTACATCGGGCTGTTTAACTTCCTCAAATCGTTGCAGGCGCATCATCCGATTGGCACTTTGCTGGAAAGCTTCAAATTCCGGACGGATATTGGCGTACAAACGGTTAACGGTATCTGAATAGGTGATTTTAATTGCTGGATTATCGGTGCGGCCTTCGCGAGTCTCTAGATGGAAGCGTTCAAATACGGGGAACAAACGCCTTAATTCGGCAACATTTTCTTCAAAGCTGGTCTGCTCGCTGGCGTCGGTTACCTGGAGTACCTGCTTTACAATCTGTTGACTCTGGTGCCGTTGCAGCGCCGTATGCCGAATGACACCCATTTCCTGTTCAATGGCCCCGAAGCGCCATTGGGTTAGCCCCTGCCCTACTGTCAGTAAAACAGCCAGGATAATGAGCATTGTCATGTATAAACGAGTGAACCGGACGGGAATTACCGAACCGTCTTTTGCGTTATCGTTGAGTGAGTCGGACACGGCAGCGTGGTCGAAGCTAAAATGAGTTATAAAAGTAATCTTTTTTGTAGTTTTACCTTTATTATCTATCGTTAAAGTCTTTCAACGCCATGAACCGTTTAGTCATTGCTTTCCTCTGCGTGTCGCTTGTAGCCTCGGCTTTTCGTCCCGCCATCTTGCCCATCGAACGAACAAGGCCTAAAGCAGTAGCTCCTGTGGCTGCCGAACCGGTAAAACTGTCGTGGGAAGTCCTGCGCGATGTGACCTTCAAGAAAAAATGGTATGCCGAAGAATCGGTATACATGCTCTACCCAACCTTTGGGCAAGCCATTCAGAAACTGAACGGCAAAACAGTTGACCTGACGGGCTACGTCCTCCCCGTCGACCTCGAATCGAACATCTACGTCCTATCGGCTTTCCCGTATAGTGCCTGCTTCTTTTGCGGTGGTGCGGGACCTGAATCAGTGGTGTCGCTGAAATTCAAAAAGTCCGACAAGAAATTCAAAACCGACGAGCGCCGTACCTTCCGGGGAACGCTCAAACTCAATGCGGATAATATCTACGAACTGAATTACATTCTGGCCGACGCCGAAATGATTCCTCAGTAGTCGAAGCAACTAATTCAACGAGAATCCCCAGCTAATTGTGAAATTGGCTGGGGATTTTTTGTTGAACTGCTCCCATATCACTACAAGATCCAGAAACGTATTATTTGTTCGTTGCCAGGGGTATTTTTCTAATCATGTTTGTACTGGGGAGGCCTGGCGAAATATTGTGATATGCCTTACTATTAGCCGCTATCGTGTTCTATTTGGAAGAACGCAAACGCCCACGCTACTCGACCGATGAAAGGGAAAATTTGGTAATCTTGTTGCCATAGTATAATATTTCAATATAATTATAGTCATGAGAAGGAATAACATTACTATAAACTCCGTAGCTCTTTCAAAACTATATCTAACCTTCTATTATAGTAATTTGCATTAACTTCTAACAATTTTTCATATATAGCAATAGAGCACTCAAAACTATTCTTAGCTTTTTCGCATTCACCAGTTACTTTATAATAGCATCCAATCCTATATAACATATTTGCATATCCAAAACTAAACTGCCTATAATCTCTCGTACATAGATCATCAAATATATTTAAGCCTTTATCAAGAATCTTTTTAGACTCTTGATACCGAGAAATAATCAAATAAAAATTACCAAAATAGCCATAGAAATCAGCTAGCTCTGGTAAATATTGATCTTTATTTTTATTCACCATTCTTTGATGTACTAATAAGCATTCTTGAAAGTATTTTTGTGCCAGACTATATTCATACAGTTCTTCATATAAAAGGGCAATATCTAATAATAAGTTAGCATAACCAAATTCATTCTTATAACTTTCATTCTGCATATTCTTATAGACTCCCATTGATTTATCATAATAAAACTTAGCTTCCGCATAGTTCCTTAAATTATATAGTAAATTACCCATATTTATGCAAACAATAGCAAGATTTGATTTGTAGAAGGAATTGTATTGAATTAGTTCTTCAAAAATGGCTATAGAAGCTTTATTCATATTATAAGACAATGTAACAGATCCCATTCGGTGATTAAATCTAGCCATCATTACAAGTAATGATGCATATTCATATTTCTCAGTCTCAGTCCTTATATTTACATTCTGCCATAAGGAAAAAGCACTCAAATAGCAGGTATCTGCCTTTTCCGCTTTTTGTTCTGACAAATAAAAACTACCAAGATTAACTAATGATAACCTTAAGTTTCTAGAGTTTGAATCAGTTTTATAAATAGCTCTTGCAACGTCAAGAGCTCTAAAATACATTAGCTCTGCTTCTTTTCTATCTTTTATCCTTAAATAATCGTTACCTAAATTATTATAAATAAGCCACTTACTATCTAAGTTTTTCGCGACTTTAAAAGCTTGTTTGTACCATTTTACACCTTCTGAAAATTTATCTTGTTTCAGCAAAAAAAACGCAAGAGTCGATACATTTTCATATACACTAGAATCCTCTATCACAGCTTGTCGATAGTAGTTAATGGCCTTATCATCTTCATTTTTAGAGGCATAAATGTTACCAAGTAGCATTTGTTTATTAATCCATTGCTTTCGTTTTAACCTAGCAGCTTCTATAATCCTATAACCTAATTTTTCTTGTGAGTTAAAGTCCAAATTTTCTTCATCAAGATCTGCATTCAGCAATACCTTCCTTGCATTATCAAATTGTCCTACTTTGTAGAAAGCAAAAGCCTTTTGATAAGTTGTATCTATTTCAGATGCCTTAAGATTAGCAAATATTGTTGCAACTTGTACTGCTTGTTCCTTTAATTGAATGTAGCTATTTTCTAAGTTAGAATATTTCTGCCTTAATGCCTGGAGCTCTTTCACTAAAATAGAGTTACTATTGGCATTATTCTCTAATTCTTTAACGCGCTGTTTTAAGCGTGACATTTCCCTAAGTATTGGCAAATTAATTATTTGACTATAGTACTCTAATTTATATTGTTCTATATATTTTTCTTCACAAATTATTATCTTAAACTGTAATTGTCCTGGGGTTAAATTAGCCCGGAGTGTATGTCCAGAAATTTCAATATTATTAACAACTCCGTAGCCATCTTTTAATGCTTGTACCCTAACAGGAGTACCAATACAATCATCTAATTTATAAATAAAATTACCTCCATTACTAGTAATTGGCCCTAAATTACCATTGATAACAATTTGAACTCCATCTATTCCTTTACCATCTAATAAATTAAGGACAACCTGACCACGATGATTAACTGGCAGGCATTTTTGTTGTCCTAAACTAATCGACAAATTACCCAGCAATAAACATAAATAAATAGCATCCTTTACTTTCATAGAAATCAGTCTTCTGTTATTCTTAATGTAGGATTCTGAATGCGATTTACTATCACGCGATTTTCGTATTTCCCCTTGCGAATGAACAGTTCAAAAGAATTTTCATTTTGTAGGTCTAAAGGGAGCTCTATAATAAATTGACCCTCATTGTTAGATTTTGAAACCTTAGAAGATTTAACCCAAAGATCAGCTCCACTTACTAGACGGTTGTATTGATTTATTACTGTACCAGACAAACAACATCTACTATTATCAGGCTCAACTATTAGAGTAGCATGATCTCCTTGTAATAATAAATCGGCAGTTCGGCTTTTATTTACAAACTGCCAACCTGTTTCACCAAGAATTTCAACTTGTACTGTATCATTTTGCAAGTCTGATGATATACCCCTAAAATAAGCACTTCCATGGCTATCTATTTTTTCTTCTCTAGGAGCATTACGAAACCTAATTTGAAGCATCCCATCCCTGATTGCCAATTGTTTTGATTTATCTAAAAGATAAATCGTAAAGTCAAATGTTTTATTTTGATGGCTGTAAAAATATATACTATATAACAGTAAAATTATTAATATAGCAAAAGAGCCTGTAGCTTTGATTTTAGCATTTTTATATGTGATTCTTCCACTAAGGACACTTGCTAGCATTGAAACACCAACGGCAAAAACTCCTGACAAAATAAAGTAAAATAAAGTTTTATCTATCTTATTCGATAAGGTGAAAATCGTAATGAGGCATAGGATAATCATTGTACTTCCTATATATAAAACGACAGGATTTTGCTTCCCAGTGGGATTACTCATAATTATACTTTTATATAGATTCAGTAGAGCTGATAGAATTTACCTAACTATTTCACAATAATTGCACACTAAAACGCCCCATATCAAATCGTTTCATGCCATTAAGTTACTGTATTATTAGCTTATTTCTATATTATAAGAAAAAGTTAAATCCCAATCATTGGCCGGGCTTTCATATTGCTTGAGAGAAGGAAAATTATTTATTTTAGGAATGCAGCTTACGAGGCCTATTGTTAATCAACGTTTGCAGTGTTGAGCCAAACGGCAAGCTATTCAAGTCTAAAAATGGCCCATTAGGTCCTTTACAGCGCAGCGTCGGTAGGTGCCCTAATGGGCCAAGTCATAAGCAGTCTAATCTAGAATTAACATTATGTTGACAATGCTGAATGGTGGCATTTCGGTTTGATGTATAATGATGCCACTTTCAGCTTTACAACTGGCTTTACCCCAACCAATTCACTTAGTAGAATCAGGAAATGTTCGCTCTAAAATATTTTTTATCTCTTTTGATTGATAAAATAGCCTATCCACTTACTCCATATCGCGGCTCAAAATAACCCAAACAAAAAGGCCGACACGTTTCCGTGTCGGCCTTCTATCGTTGAAAAGTGCAATGTTGTGGAGAATATCGGAGTCGAACCGATGACCTCTTCCATGCCATGGAAGCGCTCTAGCCAGCTGAGCTAATCCCCCGTTTTGTGGGTGCAAATATGAGGAAAAATTTGATGCTCCCCAAACCGAAACCCAATTTTTTTAAGCTATCCCACATACTTTCCCGTATACACAGGTTAAGTTTGTTTTGTATTATCATTTGTGTAGATTTGACAATAGTCCCGTAATCGCATGCATACCGTTTATATTATCTACAGTCCCACCATCGACCAGTATTTCATTGGTCAAACCAAAGATATCCGAATTACCTTGTGGCAACACAATGCAAAAACGAATCCAGCCACAGCGGAGGGTAAACCCTGGGAAGTAAAATTCACCCAGCAATTTGCCACCCGAAATGAAGCCCTGAGTCTGGAAATGAAACTGAAGAAAAAGGACCGCGCCCACTGGGAAGAACTCATTAACAGTGCTCAACCAGCCGCCTAACGTCCTGATAATACATAAAAAAACCGCCTGAACGGCGGTTTTTTGTTTTTCTGTAGTGCCAACCGTCCCGGTCGGGCGTGTAGTTAAGCATTCTCACCCGACCGGGACGGTCGGCACTACATGTCAAAATGGCCGCAAGGCTTTCACAAAACGACCTTTGAAATAATCGGCGTACAGATTATCCTCCCGAACACCGCGTGACGAGGAGGCATGAATGAACCGGATGTTTTGTTGGCCGTTCACTTCCGTTACGATACCCGTATGCGATACGTAACCCGCCTGGCCCTTGTCGGGAACGAAAAAGATTAAATCGCCGGGCAGGATTTCAGTTACTTCCACCTCGTGCCCCACTTCCGATTGTTGCCACGAGATCCGGGGCATTTTCAGGCCCACTGTGTTGAAAACAGCATAGACTAAACCCGAGCAGTCGATACCATCCGTCGTGTTGCCTCCCGAGCGATAAGGCGTGCCCGTATAGGTACGGGCAATCTTGACCACTTCCGGCACATACCGGTCTTCGTAGGTACGACCATCAACTGTTTTACCGGCGGGTTTGGCCGGAACAGCAGGCGGACGCGCCGGTGTTTTACCAGTGGGTGTTCGGCGGGCAACAGGCCGGGTTGATGACGGGCGACGACTAACAGATGGTCCGGAGGAACGTAGAGCCTCACAGGCAGTAAGCGTCGAAAGTAGGCAGGCACTCAGCAGTACGGGATGGATCATCTCCCGGAGCCAGCGTTGTTGCATACGGAATGGGATTAGGGTAATAAGTGCCCTTATGTAACGCAAAAGCACATAACAACAATGCAACCTATTAAAATTTCATGGATAAAGCAATGCGTTTCCGTGCCTTATCTACTTCCATGACCTTAACTTTTACTTTCTGGTACACCTTAACAACCGTTTTCGGGTCCGAAACAAAGTGATTGGCCAGTTGCGAAACGTGAACCAGTCCATCCTGCTTAACACCAATGTCGACAAAAGCCCCAAAGGCTGTGATGTTCGTAACAACACCATGTAGCACCATGCCCTCGTGCAAATCATCCACAGAACGAACACGGGCATCGTACTCAAACACCGACAATTGTTCACGTGGGTCACGGCCCGGCTTGGCGAGTTCAGTCAGAATATCACGCAGGGTTGGTAAACCAACATCGGTTGTTACATAGCGTTCGGGTTTGATCTGCTGGCGTAACTCGGGCCGGTGAACGAGGTCGGTAACGGTACTGCCCGCATCGGTAGCCATCCGCTCAACCAGGGCGTAGCGTTCGGGGTGAACCGCGCTATTATCCAACGGATTTTTAGCGCCTTCGATGCGTAGAAAGCCCGCACATTGCTCAAAGGCTTTCGGCCCCAGCCGAGGTACTTTCTTAAGTTGATCACGCGACGTAAAAGCGCCGTTCTCGGCCCGATACGCCACGATATTCCCCGCCAGTTGTGGGCCCAGTCCCGACACGTACCGGAGCAGATACGCGCTGGCGGTATTCAACGATACGCCTACCTGATTCACGCAACTTTCCACCACGGTATCCAAACTGGTTTTCAAATCGGTCTGGTCCACATCGTGCTGGTATTGCCCAACGCCAATGGATTTCGGATCGATTTTCACCAGCTCAGCCAGTGGGTCCATGAGTCGACGACCAATGCTCACAGCTCCCCGTACGGTTACGTCACGGTCCGGAAACTCCTCACGCGCAACTTCCGAGGCCGAATAAATAGACGCCCCCTGTTCACTCACCATGAAAATTGGTAAAGCTTCGCCCGATGCATTCGTCAGATTCAAGCTCTGCACAAATTCCTCCGTCTCACGACCGGCAGTCCCGTTCCCAATGGCAATGGCACCAATCTTATGCTGGCTAACCAGTTTCTGAACCGTCTGCGCTGCCTGCTGCCGCTGATTTTCCGACTGAGACAAATACAATACGGTATCCGTTAACAGATTTCCCTGGGCATCGAGGCAAACGGTTTTACAACCCGTTCGGTAGCCAGGGTCGATAGCCAGAACGCGTTGCTGGCCAAGTGGTGGGCTTAACAGCAGTTGGCGTAGGTTATCGGCAAAGATTCGGATTGCTTCCATATCCGCTTTTTCTTTGGACAGGTTGGCAAATTCCGTTTCGAGGGAAGGCTTGAGCAGGCGTTTGTAGCCATCCCGAATGGCCAGCGAGACCTGCTCTTTGCAAACTGGCGTACCCGATCGGTCGGCAACAAACTGCCGTTCGAGCCGTTCGATAGCCGCTTCTTCATCGGGACCAATACTCACGTTTAAAAATCCTTCTGACTCACCCCGACGCAGCGCCAGCAGGCGGTGCGAGGGTACACGCCGGAGGGGTTCAGCAAAATCGAAATAGTCTTTAAACTTTACCCCTTCGGCATCTTTCCCTTTTTTAACGACCGATCGAACAATAGCCTCCCGCTCGAACAGGTTACGAATGCGCTGACGGGCATCGGCATCTTCACTGACGCGCTCGGCCAGAATATCACGCGCACCCTGTAAGGCATCCGCTATCGTTGGAACCGCATCCGACAAAAACCGTTGAGCCGTTCGTTCGATGTTGGGTTCTCTTTGGGAAATTATCACGTTGGCAAGTGGCTCCAGACCGCGCTCAATGGCAATGGTAGCGCGGGTTTTTCGCTTTTGCTTATAGGGCAGATACAGATCTTCGAGGTCGATGAGCGAATCGGTAGCTTCGAGTTTCCGGCGCAGTTCGGGCGTGAGTTTACCCTGCTCATCAATGGATTTAAGAATAGCCTCCCGGCGTTTATCCAGCTCCAGCAATTTCTGGTAGGCTTCCTTGATCTGGCCGATCTGTACTTCGTCGAGCGGAACACCAGTTGCGGAAGCAGTCGCTTCTTTTCGATAGCGGGCAATAAAGGGAACCGTTGCTCCGCCATTGAGTAATTCGATGGTGGCGGCTACCGACCGGGCATTCAGGCCAAGCCGGGCTGCTACACGTTGTTCAGGTAATTGGGTCATTGATTGTCAGTAGTGGTCATTAGTAGTCATCAATGGCCATTGATAGTTGCCAGCTTGAAGGACAACCAATGCCCACAAATGACAATCGATGACTACTAATGCCTATTTGTTTATGACCGCAAAAATGGCTCTACGAACCGACAGGGCAAAAAAAAACATGCCATATGGCATGTTTTTTACAACGGTTTGTCTTTATATCTTACAATTAAGCTATTTCGACGTTTACGGCATTTAAGCCTTTCTTACCGCGTTCGACATTGAACTTAACTTTGTCGTTTTCACGGATTTGGTCGATGAGACCGGAAGCGTGTACAAAAATGTCTTCGCCACCTTCATCAGGTTTAATGAAGCCAAACCCTTTGGTTTCATTAAAGAATTTTACAGTTCCTGTTTGCATTGTATTGTTTTAAATTTGGGCGAATAACGACACGAAAAAACTTATATCCAAATGTATTTGCAATTTTTCTTGTACGCGCTAAACTTTTTTTTCAAAAACCCAAATAACTTCGCAAAAGTGCTCACTCAGTGACTTCAAGGCACTAAGTGCGTCTTTCAGGAACCAAATTTAGAAGCTGTTTGCGCTCATTGCGTTGACCTTACCACAAGTCATCATTTGATAGGCCTATCACGCTACTTTGTGTATTTTTGGCCACTTAATCGAAAAAACAGCGTAGTGAAGATTGACGTAACTTCGTTCATGCGAGTAGTAGGAATTGTGGGGGCATTATTAATTGGCGGGCTGAACGCGGCTTCGTCGCAGGTCGTTATCAGCAATTCCGACGACCCCACCCTGTACACCTATTGTCAGCAATTCCAGACTCTATACACCCAAATCCGGGAGCAGTCGATCACCCCCGATTCGGCCCGGCTGCAATTCAGCGGTATTATGCAACGTTTGCAGGCGCGGTTTCGCAGTATGGAGAGTTACCAGCAGGATTCGCTCCAACGGGATAGCCTCCGCCGAACCGGTTTGTATTTTTCATTTCCTATTCGGGGTTATTCAACCAGTGCCATCGGAGGTTCGCATGGCGAAGGCTACCGGGGAACAGGATTCGATCTGTTCGATTATAACGTTCGGGGAAGTCACCCTGCTCAGGACATTTTTATCAGCGATAAGAATCAGGATAACATCGACGATAAAACGGGCAAACCTGTTGATATCCTGGCCATGAGCCGGGGACTCGTACTGGCAATCGAAACCGATTGGAAACCCGGTTCTGATTATCGGGGGGGCAACTGGATCTGGGTATACGACCCCACCCTTCATGGCTTGTTCTATTACGCGCACAATAGCGAAGTAGACGTATCGCCGGGCCAATGGGTGCACGCAGGTCAGAAACTAGCCGAAATGGGCCGATCGGGCTTCAATGCCTACAAAAACCGCTCACCAACGCATTTACACCTGATGTATCTGCAAATTCAGCCCAACGGTCTGCCGCAGCCCGTGAATACCTATCCCTGGTTGTTGACTGCAAAAACAACTTACTAAAAAGTCAGAGCAAAAGTCGTAAAGTCATTGACCTATAACACCTATGCCGTAAGTGAACTTCGTCTGACCAGGCTACTACTTAGCCAGCTTAAGGCAACTCTGTTCTCGCTTGGCTACGCCGAGTGAGGGCTATCAGGTTGAACGGCCTCTGGCCGGAGTAACACGTTAAAAACGGGCCAGAGGCCCTTGAACTAATAATCCTCACTCGGCGTAGCCAAGCGAGAACGGAGCTGGTCGGGGCTTGCCGATAACGTCTCACAAAACTTGAGTCGCCAGCTGATTTCTTCTGACCCAACTGCTACTGAGCCAGCTCAAACTGATTGAGACCAAAAACACGATCAGGAATTTACCAATAACGGGTAAGCCAGCTCCCAGCAAGGCAAACTGCGCCCAGGTGATAAATGGGTAATGCAGGATATAAATCCCATAGGCATTAGCCGATAAACTCGCCCAGCCCTCGTTCGGTTGAGTAATGTTCTGTTTGAAGACAGCTAAGCAGGCTCCCATACTGGCCAGGCAACTAACCACAAAGAAGACATCATACAGGCAATAGCCCGCGGTAGAACTAAGTCTACCCTGCTTAACCCAATCTGCGCCAAGACCTGAAACAAACACGACCAAAAGGTAGCAAATCAGGCTGGCCAGCAGCCAGAACGCCCAGCCTTTACCAAATAACTTTCCGCTTCGGAACAGGTAGCCTTGCCAGTCTGTGCTTCCCAAACAGGCACCCAGCAGGAAAAATAGCAGGTAAAAGAAAAGCCGGTTGAGTTGAAAATCAAAAGGTCCCCAATTACCTACCCAGGTGTACTGTCCTACCCACAAGCTAAGTGGAATCAGCGAAATAGCCGTTAGGCCGTAGATGATCACACCAAATTGAACAGGTTGTTTGCTCAAGCTTTCCAGCTTATTGCCCAGTGTTGAAAAAAAGGACGGGCTTATGTTGAAAATAAGCACGGCAACCCCGTCAAATGCCAACAGGAGCCAAATAAACCAGGGCGGCCCTACCGGCCATTGTTGCTTACCAATGTAATCCTCAACAAACGTAAAGAGGTCTGTTGAATGGGTAGCCACATAAAACGAAGGGACATAGGCCAGTGGAATGAGCAGCAGTTCGGCTATCAGAAACGGGACGCCCAGCCGGATGAACCGATCAGTCAAATATGCTTTTATTCCTTTTTTGCGAAGCCCCCGATACACAAACAGCCCACTGATTAAAAACATCAGGGGCATAAAAAACAGATCGTTGAACCCAATAAACCTATCCATGCCCAACCAGCGGCTATCATCTACAATAGGCGCGGTCGAGTAGATGTAATGGGTGGGATCAAAATAGGCAAAAGTAGGGTAAGCCAGCGCTGCATGATGAGCCAGGACTAACAGGGTAACAAACGAACGCAAATAATCAAGCCAAACCGCTCGAGAGCTACCCATTTCCATAATCTTCAGCAATAAGAATGATCAAATGAAGGATTGGAAAATGAGCGATACGTTGCATGAACAAATCGTTTCAGCAACTTCGCTGGTGAAGCTTCGGCAGTTGTTGTGCTCTTTTACGATTCACGAACCAGATTGACTCCCGTAATCAGGAAAATCATACCGACAATGAAGGGCGCTGCGGCTTCGGCCTTTGAGATACTCATGCCGAGTACCGGCTTGCCATCGGATAGAAACGCGATCAAGGCAAACAGAACGACAACGACACCCAGAATGGTGAGGGATGCGCCAAAGAAGCGCCGAAAATTAGTATTGTTATTCTCCATGAGATGAATTGTTAATGGATAAGTTAATGGATAATGTGTAATGAATAATGGAGTGTTATCGTGCTCATTTTCATTATGCATTGTTCATTATACATTATCCATTTTTAACGGTTATTGGGGTTAATCCGCGTTTGCGGCCTTCTTCTAATAAAAATGGATAGGCGGTATCGAACGAGTTGGGAATAAGCCCATCCAGAATCGCTTCACGCAGTACAGTTTTCAGTTCACCCACTTCCTTCGAGGGAGGGAGAGCAAATGTTTCCATGATCAGTTCGCCTGTAATAACCGGCTGAAAACTACGCAGTTTGTCCCGTTCTTCAAGATCATGTAGCTTTCGCTCAACCCGGTCGAAATTGCGCAGGTGCTTCTGTACTTTTTCGTAATTCTTCGAGGTAATGTCGGCACGACAAAGTGCCATCAGTCCCTCTAAATCATCGCCCGCTTCAAACAGAAGTCGGCGTAGGGCAGAGTCGGTGATTTGCTCTTTGGTGAGTGCAATGGGTCGTAAATGCAACCGCACGAGTTTCTGCACAAAACGCATGTGTTCGTTTAGTGGCAGTTTCATGGTACGGAAAATACCGGGGACCCAACGGGCGCCCATATCTTCATGTCCATGAAAGGTCCAGCCCACCTTAGGGTCGAAGCGTTTGGTAGCCGGTTTGGCAATATCATGCAATAAAGCAGCCCAACGTAGCCAGAGTTCATTTTCCGGCGCAACTACTTCATGCGTTGACTTGGCCCGATTAGCAACGTTATCGAGCACTTGCAGGGTATGGTAAAAATTATCCTTGTGCCCCTTCCCTTCAATGGTTTCAACCCCTTTCAGAGCGATCAGTTCCGGGAAAATCCGCTCCAGTAAACCCGCATGATATAGTAACTTGAACCCATAGGAAGGCGTAGGCGACAGAATGATTTTGTTCAACTCATCGGTTACCCGCTCCCGCGACACAATGGTGATCCGCTCATTCATTTGCACAATTGCCTCGAACGTATCCGGCTCGATATCGAATCCCAACTGCGCAGCAAACCGAATAGCCCGCATCATGCGCAACGGGTCGTCGGAGAAGGTAATACCCGGTTCGAGGGGGGTACGGATTAGTTTGCGCTTGATATCTTTCAGGCCATCGAATGGGTCGAGGAGTTCGCCGAAATCAGTAACAGCCAGGCTAATACCCATGGCATTAATGGTAAAATCCCGGCGATTCTGATCGTCTTCCAGCGTGCCGTCTTCTACAATTGGCTTGCGCGATTCGCTCCGGTAGGATTCTTTCCGGGCACCCACAAACTCAACCTCCCATTCATCCGCTCCCTGACCGGCTCGAAGCATGGCGGTACCAAAATTCGGGAACACCGAAACATTTGTCTGAAGAGCTTTTCCAACAGCTTCAGCCAATGTAATACCACTTCCGATGCACACCACGTCAATGTCTTTCGATGGGCGCTCCAAAACCAGATCGCGCACAAAGCCGCCTATGACATAGGCCCGCAAACCGAGGGCATCGGCCTGGCGGGCAATGGTGTCAAAAACCGGATTCTTATGTAAGGTTTCGCTGAAATTCATTTCCGTATAAAACTAACCTCTCCATTCACTTTCAACCGCATAATGCGTGGCCGTTTAGGCATACCGGGGAGGGTTCCGAACCGGATTGTAACCAATACTTCGGCAGCTGGCGGTAATACTAACGACTCTAATGGAATCGTGAGCAACCCTCGTCCAAAGCTACCGATCAGGCGTTGCACATCGGCGTTTAAACACCGCCGAACTGCTATTTCCTCGTTTGTGCTTCCACTTGTGCTAGTCGATTCTGCTAACGCTTTCCAAAACACCGGCGACAGGTTTTTACCCTGATCGAAAACAACAGTTAATGGATTTTCGGCAAACTCAACCAGATCGTAGGCCACATCGGGCAGCTTGCCCACATAGAGGCCCAGTTGGTCGGCGTTATGGATCAGCACCGTTGGTTGCAACCCATTGGGCATTGTGCTCAGGAGGGTCATAAGCTGACCAATGGCCGCATCATTAACGGGGTCGGCAGCAATAGACCAGCCGGTTTCATCGGCAATGGCAATCAGTTGCCCCTGCCGCAGTTGAAAAGCGATATCGCGAATACTAAGAGTCATACACTAAACAAACCGCAAAAATACGGCAAGTTTAGCGAAAGACGGCAGGTCTGGGAAAGATGAGCCAAACGTAACCTAAGAAACAAAATGGGAAATGGAATGTTGAGTGTCTGATTAATCGACTTCACTAAGTAAATTCACTCAGTTCATTTCGCACTCTATGTCCGCAGAATCGCGCCCGCATTACCACCAATTTTCTCACTCGTTGCTTGCTCTGGCTATTCTGACAGCCGGAATTTATTTAGGGCAGGATATTCTGGTGCCGCTTGCGATGGCCGGTCTGATTGCGGTTCTTCTTCGGCCTATTGAAAACCGACTTGTTCGGTGGGGTATTCACAAAGTCATTGCAATTAGTCTGGCGCTATTACTAGCTATTGTTGTGGTATCAGGTATAACGATCCTGATGTCTATGCAGCTATCCGACTTTGCCGATGACTTGCCTAAAATTCGCCAGAATCTAAATGATTTTTTCCTTGATGTGAAGCGGTGGGTTCGTCGCGAATACAATGTCAGTTACCGGCAACAGGATAAGTACCTTCAGAAAGCGCAGGCACAAACCCTCGACAGCTTACAAAGTTCAGATACACTTGGCTTCATTACCGGGCCACTGGGTACCTTAACCCTGATCCCGATTTACGTCTTTCTACTGCTTTATTACCGAACCATGCTCCTGCATTTTGTGATTGTTCTTTTCTCAGAGAAACATACGGAACGCGTACGCGAAGTGCTGGGCGAAGTGAAATCGGTCATCCAGAGTTATATGGTTGGGCTACTTATTGAAACATCCTGTGTAGCCGCGCTTAACTCCATTGGCCTGCTTATCCTGAATGTACAATATGCTGTCTTACTGGGCATTATGGCGGCTATCCTCAATCTAATCCCCTACATCGGTGGCTTAATCGCAACGCTATTGACCGTGCTGATCACCTTCAGTAACAATCCAGAACTATCGGTCATTTTGGGCGTTATCGGCATTTTTCTGCTCGTACAGTTCATCGACAACAACGTGTTCGTACCGCTTATTGTAGCCTCTAAAGTACGGGTCAACGCCCTAGTTTCTATTGTGGGCGTGCTCATTGGCGGAGCACTGGCGGGTGTTTCGGGCATGTTTCTATCGATCCCGGCCATTGCCATCATGAAAGTCGTATTTGACCGGGTCGACAGTCTACGTCCCTGGGGTGTTCTATTGGGCGATCAAACACCCGAAGACACCGGTAGCAATCTGTTTCGACTACCCAAGCGCCGACGAAAGCCGAAGGTGGTTGAAGAATAGGTTCGTAGTTCGATGTTTGAAGTTTGAAGTTGGCTGACGCGAAAGCAACTGTGCGTCAGCCAACTTCAAACATCGAACTTCAGACTGTATCAACTATATAGTTTCTTAATCACTTCCTGTTGAGTACGCATAAAGTGTTGGCGTTCGGCGGGTTGGCCCAGGAGTGTATCGGGGGGATAGCTCCTGTGATTTGCGTAGCTTTCGGCGTATAGTTCAAACCGTTGGCGGGCCAGCAGATTTCCCATGGCTGGTCGTTGCCGGAATTCACGCAGGGCTGCCAGGTCAATATCGGCATTGGCCACAATGCTTTCACCATAAGCGGCTTCGGCCAGTACAATCCCTTTGGGATCAATAATTTTAGAGCCGCCATCGGTCGTACCGCCCGGAATGGGGCTTCCCACTAATCCACCTGAATTAGCCGACACCACATAGGCCATATTCTCAATGGCTCGGGCTAGTTTTGCTATATTCTTCTGCGTCATGAGCGGGCTACTAGCCTCCGAAGTCGAGTGGATCAGTACTTCAGCCCCTCGCATGGATAAACAACGAGCTACCTCAGGATACAGGATATCCTCCGAGGCCATGCAGGCCAGATGACCAATGTTGGTTTTGACCACCGGAAACAGGGAATCGTATCCATAGGCGTCTAAGTACAAGTCCCAAACGTCATGCGGAGTCGGGATAAATAGGGCATTCAGGCGTCGATAACGGAGTAGTACGTCACCGTTTGGCCCCATGATAAAACTGGTCTGGAAGTATAGCTCCGGAAAGAATGGGTCCTGTTCGTACACATTCCCCGAAAAGTAAACTTGTTGCCGTTGCACCATAGCACTGATGGCCTCATAGATGTGCCCATCAATCTCCAGTGCAGCCTTTTCTCTCCATTGCTCAACCGTTTCATCAATAGGTGACCCTGTCAGAAAGGATTCCGGTGCTACCACAAGCAATGTCTCACGCCCAAGTAAGCCAACCGATGCGGCTAGTTGTCGTTCAATCCGCTCAATAGTTTTGAGCATTACGGCTTCAGCCTCATCGCGGGTTTTGCAGGAATTAACGGTTTGACAGGTTACTTGAAGGGCCAGGGCTTTGTAAGACATAGGTTAAGTAGCGTCAGGTGATTTAGTTGTTGGGACGCCAAAATAAGGCGTTTCCGCGAAATAATCGCCAAGAGGCCATTTTGGGAAATTTGAGGAACGAATTATCAAGCTGGTTGATTATTCAATTCGTGGTGTCGGATTCTCAAAACACCACTACCTTAAACAACAATCACTATACAATCAAAACCACATGACTGTCGATGTTCTGGCCATTGCGGCCCATCCTGATGATATTGAAATGACCTGTGCCGGCACCGTTCTTTCGCTGGTTGCCCGAGGAAAAACCGTAGCGGGTGTCGATCTGACCCGTGGCGAGTTAGGTACGCGGGGCACGCCCGAAATTCGGGCGCAGGAGGCTGCCGAAGGTTCACGTATCATGAAATTAGTGGCCCGTGAAAATATGGGTTTCCGGGATGGGTTCTTTCGAAATGACGAAGAGCATCAGATGGCGCTGATTCCCATTATCCGGCACTATAGACCCACAATCATACTCACCAATACTCCCGACGACCGCCATCCCGACCATGGTCGTGCTGCCGAACTGGTTGCCGAAGCGTGTTTCTATTCCGGTCTACGTCAAATTAAAACGGTTGGTAAAGATGGGCAGCCGCAGGAAGCCCATCGGCCTATTTATGTCTATAACTTCATCCAGGATCGGTCGCTCACGCCCGACTTTATCGTAGATATAACACCCTACTGGGAACAGAAACTAGCTGCCATCAAAGCCTATAAAAGCCAGTTTTTCAACCCCGAAAGCCCTGAGCCACAAAGCTATATTTCTGGTGAACCGTTCATGAAGTTTCTGGAATCCCGCACCCGCGAGCATGGCCACATGATTGGCGCCGAATTTGGCGAAGGCTTCATCAGCAAACGAATGCTGGGCGTTCAGGATTTGACGGCGCTGGTGTAGTGAAGTTGGTTACGTTTGGCGTGTATGAACTACGCCGGAGTGTTATCCGGTCTCTGACCGGCATTCCCACACTCACTGCTTAATAAACGGCAGTTGAATCACCACCCTTGTCCCGGTAGCTTGCTGTTGATCATCGTATTTGTCGATGATGGTCACGCCAGCTGCCTGACCGCTGCGCTGCCCGATCAGTTGGAGCCGGTCTTCGGTTACGCGTAGGCCGACGCTCTGGTGTGAGGATGTCTGCTTTTTGAGCGATTTCGCCCGCTCCCGGCCTACACCATCATCATCGACCATACAGTCTAAATGGTCGGCCTGGGGCTCTATAGTGAGCTTAATACAGCCTTTATTCTGTTTATGCGCCAATCCGTGCAGAATGGCATTCTCGATGTACGGCTGGATAATCATGGGCGGAATGGCCGTTTTCTCCAGCGATAGCGACGGGTCGGTAGTGACCACAAAATCGAACTGGTAGTCGAAGCGGAGCTGTTCCAGTTCCAGGTAGAGCGTTAGTTGCTCCAGTTCGCTGGCGAGTGTTACCCACTCCTGGCGCGAATTGTCCAGAATCAGGCGCATCAGTCGGGCAAATTTAACGAGGTATTTATCGGCATTGTCACTATCATTTTGCAGAATAAATAACCGAATGGCGTTCAGCGAATTGTACAGAAAATGCGGATTCATCTGTGAGCGTAGTGCCTTCATTTCCGAAGCCGCAATCCGTTCGCGAAGTTCACTTTTTTCGCGCTGCTGACTGGCCCGTTGTTTTTCCCGCCAGCGAACGCCTAACGCCGTCACGGCTAGCAGTGTCATCAATGCAGTCAACCGAAACCACCAGGTTTGCCAGAAAGGAGCCAGAATTGTAATAGGTAGTCGATAGCCCTCCCGGTTCCAGACCCCATCGTTATTGGCGGCTATAACGTGCAGGACATAATCGCCGGGGGGCACGTTGGTGTAGCTGGCAAACGGTCGGTTTCCTTCCTGATTCCAATCCGTATCGAAATTTTCGAGTTTATAGGCGTAGCGATTATCAGCCGGATTGTCGAAACTCAGGGCGGCCATCTCGAAATTAAACATGTTCTGCGAAGGCTTGAGTTCTAAACTCGGCGGATCTGCCGATGGGTCTTGTATCATCTCCTGGCCATTCGCCCGAAACGAAGTCAGATAAACAGGAGGCACGAACCGATTTAGCCGAATTTGGTTAGGTTGTGTGTACACCAGGCTGGTCATTGCTCCGAAATAAATCCGCCCGTTTGAGTCCCGAATAATGGTACCCGACTCAAACTCGGATGGGGACGTACCATCCGCTTCATTGAAGCTCGTAAACCGAAGTCGACGCACATCCACGCTGGCCAGCCCGCTACTGGTGCTAACCCAGAGTGTATCCCCCATCATGAAAATCCCCGCAATATCGTCGTGGGGCAATCCATGCCGGGTGGTAAATACCTGACATTTACCCGTTTTCTGATTAAGACAAGCCAGACCATTATCGGTTCCAAGCCACATTCGTCCAAACCGATCTTCGGCAAAGGCCGTTACCCCTTCATCAGGCACGCTTGCTGGATCGTCGTTATGGATATATGTAGCCAGCAGTTGTAAATCTGGGCTGATTTTATACACTGGCCCCAACCCGCCAACCCACAGATTCTGGCGGCTATCAAGGTAAAGAGTATTATAGTTTTTACCCGGCAATTTCGCAATCCGTGCGTCATTGAACTGGTGCATGAATCGGTTCGTTTTCGGGTCATAGATCGTCAGTTTTTCGTTTGTCCCGATAAACAAACGTCCATCTCCTGCGTCGATAATGCCAAATACTCGTTCACCAGCAACTCCCTTATCGGCATTGATGACGGGCTTGTTTACCGATTCTTCGGGCGGAACTAGGCTCGGCACATGCTCTATCTGGCCAGTGGTAGGGTTCAACCAATCTAAACCGTCAATTGTGCCTACCCACACCTTCCCCAGTCGATCGCTTAGTACAGAATAGGTAAGGTTACTGGCTAAACTAGCGGGGTTGTTCTGTTGATGACGGTAAAGCCTATACGATTTAGTTTTTGGATTAATATAAGCCACACCATCTCGGGTGGCAACCCACACCGAGTTCGTTTTATCGACAGATAAACCTGCGGCATCCAGCCCCTCCGTTTTAACGGGCTGATACCCTACTTCATCGTAAAGCGAATGAAATTTTTCTACAGTTGGATTGAACCAACATACCCCTGCATCATCGGTTAACACCCATATGACACCTGCCCGGTCTTCGGCGAGCGCACTGATCGAGTTAGAGATCAGACTTCGCTTATTCTGCTCACTGCTGAGGTAACTGAAAAATCGGCTGGTTGCAGGGTCATAATGATAAAGCCCTCCCCCCGTTATACCCACCCATAAATCGCCTGTTCGGGTAAACAACAGGGACGAAACGGGCTGATCGGTTGCCAGTTGCGCAATGGGACTAAATACGCCTGTTGCTGGATTCAACCTGGTTAGTTTCCCTTGCCTTGTGCCTACCAGAATCTCGCCCGTTCGGGGGTGTCGGGCCAGGGCCGTTATGTGCTCATCGGGTAATGAGGTAGAACTGGCTGGATCATGCTGGAACTGGCGAACCTTTTTCGTTGGCAAATCATAGGCAAAAAGTCCGCCCTCGGTACCAATCCAAAGTGTACGCCCATCGGGCAGCAGTCGACGGATCGACTTAACGGCCGGGGTCGACTCATCCGGGAGTGCAAGCAGGACCGCGTGGCCAGTAGCTGGATCGAAGTCAATTACGCCCCCCTTAGTGCCTAACCACAATCGACCATTCTGGCCGTCGGCTATCAAACGAATAAAATTACAGCCCGGCCCTACCTGAGTAAACGAGTAGCGCCGAAATGACTGCGTTGCTGGATCAAACCGATTCAATCCCTCCTGCGCCCCCGCCCAAAGGGTTCCGTTTCTGTCGGTAAACACATACCGAACAATACGGTGCGACAAGGACCGAGGATTACCCGGCTGATTGGTGAACGTCTGGCAACGTAACCCATCGAACCGGGTCAGGCCTCTGACGGTTGCAATCCAGACAAAACCAGGTTTATCCTGGGCCATGGCTACTGTATAGTTGGCAGCCAGTCCCTGTTGCAATGAAAGTCGTTGAAACGCTAAAGCCGGAGCCTGCCCTTGTCCCTTGCCCCAGCAAGAAAGCAACATAACCAGCAAAAGCGGTCCTCGCCACCTACAAACCCAGCTTGCTTGCCTATAACCCCCCGTTTTTATCCGATTATCGCTAATCTGGCTACATATCATACCCTTTCAGGCTCCCCTAACTGTTCTAGTTAGTCCCCGGAGCGAATATAGATGATTTACAGCCAGTTTACGTACGTTAGGGCCAGATGAACGTTCGTATTGGTTACCCAGCCCAAAAGCTGACTGAAAACGCATCGCCAGAAAGCAGAAACAGTCAACCAGTTATCGGGCTAAATCTACCCATTATTCATTAACGCTATTGTCTGATCAAAACTATGCATTCTTTTGTAAGGTAATTATCCCCTAAATGCAATCGGGCAAGTGGCAAGTGACAAACGAATCGTATCTCGACCTACCTATCAGCAATCGTTGAAAGATGAGCTGGAAGTAGAACGGGTCATTAATTTTTTTGCCATGTCGCTTTTAGATCAGACCACCGTTGAGGAAGTACTGTGGGACGTTGCGAAGAATTGCATTGCCCGGTTGAATTTTGTGGACTGCGTGGTATACAGGCTCGACGAAGCACGGAGCGTACTGGTGCAGAAAGCCGCCCACGGCCCCAAAAGTCCATCAATGGGGGTTATTCATGATCCGATTGAAATACCGGTAGGCCACGGCATTGTTGGCGAAGTAGCCCGAACCGGCCAGCCCGAACGGATTGGCAACACGACCCAGGATAAACGCTACATTGCCGATGATGCCATACGCTACTCGGAAATTACAGTGCCTATCTGGCTTAACGGGCGCGTTTGGGGGGTTATAGATGCCGAGCATCCGAAGCGAAACTTTTTCCGCCCTCATCACCTAACGGTACTGACGAAAATAGCGGCCCTCTGCGCTCAGAAAATCCGCCGGGTCGAAACGGAGCTAGCTTACCAGCAGGCTCAGCAACAATTGTCGGACAATAACCGACGGATTGCCGAGGCCAAATTGCTGGCCCTTCGTATGCAGATGAATCCGCATTTCGTCTTCAACAGCCTGAACGCAATCAATAAATTTGTTCTGCAAAACGACAGCGAACAGGCGTCACTCTATCTGACCAAATTCGCCCGCTTAGTGCGACAAGTGCTGGCCAATACCCAAACCGATTGGGTATCCCTGCGCGACGAATTAACGGCCTTACAGAGTTATATTGAGCTGGAGCAACTGCGCTCTGACGGCCATTTTGATGTAACGGTCCGGGTCGATCCGAAGCTGAATGCCGATTCGGTTCAGGTACCACCGTTGCTGGTTCAGCCCTATGTAGAAAACGCCATTCGGCACGGTCTGCTCCCGCTACACAATCGTCGGGCAATTCTCCATATTGACTGTAAGCGAATTGGAAACCGCTTAGCCATTTCTATCACCGATAATGGTATCGGGCGGGATGCGGCCATTAGCAGTCGCCCTCAAAGCCTGACGGCCCACCAGTTTCACGGCAGTCGAATTGCGGAAGAACGGGTGGTATTAGTCAATGACTTATATGCCGTTGACGCCCGAATTGATAGCCTTGATTTAATTGGGCTGGATGGTCAGCCCGCCGGAACCTGCATTACCTTCACCATGGACCTCAAACCTCAATGACTGCACTACTAATTGATGACGAAAAGCACTGCCGCGATGTGCTGACCCTGCTCCTGAAGCGGTATTGCCCCCATGTTCAGATACTGGCGAATTGCGCCAGTGGAGCCGAAGGTCAGGCGGCTATTGAAACGCTGCACCCAGACCTGGTTTTCCTGGATATTGAAATGCCCGGCATGAGCGGTTTCGATATGCTGGAAGCCTGCCGGTACAGTAAATTCCGGGTCATTTTCACAACAGCCTTCAATGAGTATGCCATTAAAGCAATCAAGCACAACGCGCTGGACTATATCCTGAAACCTGTTGATAAAGATGAACTGATCCGGGCGGTGTCAAAAGCTGAACAGGAATTAGCCAGCCAGGCACCGCCCCGCGTTGACCAGCTATTGACTTATCTGCAAACCCAACGGGCCGGCGACCGGATTGCCCTGCCTACCATGGAAGGGCTACAAATCATCCACAGCGAAGAAATCTATTACTGCGAATCGGACGGGGGCTATACACGTTTTGCGCTAAAGAACGGCCAGATTATCTTGATTTCCAAGACGTTAAAAGAGGTAGAGGAAGTACTTGAAAGCAAGGGATTTTGCCGGGTGCACCATAGCTACCTGATCAACCTGCGGTATGTACAGCGCTACATACGGGGCGATGGCGGAGAAGTTGTTATGGCGAATAACAAAACGCTACCTGTTTCCAGAAATAAAAAACAGGAGTTCCTCAGCTTACTGGAAAAAATATGACCCTCTTTACAATTACATTCCGTTATGTTTCTGCTCGGCCCATTCTTGGCACGTTACTGGATTTTATCCGTTTCCGTCATGCTCCTGATGCGTTGTAACAAAGCTGATTTAAAGGCCAGTTCGGCAACTGACCCAGCCCATCTTCAGGTAAATACGGTTATCCATAGACACCTAGTTGAGGATGGTCATGTTAGTCATTTCATTCGGGCTTATGTAAAAGATGAATCGGGCAAATCGGTTGCAGATCCGGCCATTCAGATTACCGTAAATGGGCAACCCTTGCGTCTGAACGGGGGGTCGACGAATTATTATGGCGCCTTCCCGTACTACGAACGAGCAACAGGTTCGGAAGCCGACATACAGGGCGGCACAACCTACACGTTTACGGTGGTCTTACGCGATGGCACTGAATACCCCATTGGCAGTATTGATACCCAGCCGGATCTTACCCCCGACCAGTTACCGCTCCCCATGAGTCACCCCCGTAATCAGCCTTTGTTGCTCCGCTGGAAGGCTATTGGGGAGAGCAATTATTTTTCAGCCCTCTGGAAACGCTACCAGGGCGAAAGCTCACAAAGTGAACTGCTGGTGAGCAAGATCAACGAAACCAGGGATAAATGGGGGCATATCATCCAGGAAGAAGGCAGTGGCGATCAGGCGGATTATATTACCCTTAACGTCAGTACAGGCAGCGGGTCTTCAACGATTCCGGATACGTATTTCGATGGTCCACAGCGTACGTTCAATGCGCTGAGCCTGATGCTGACATCAACCAAAACCGTGGATGTAATCGGCCCGTTTCGCAAAGGCAGTACGCTAAGTAGTGAGCGCACTCAGTTGTACCGGGTTAATGTGGTGGATTAACCAAACCAATATGCTTTTACGCCACGTGTTTTAGTAGCCAAACTTTATTCTAAATTGCACCGTTATCAAAGTGAACCTACAACTTATCATACTCAAAGGGGCTGAGCTATGAAAACGATCAAACATACTATCCCTTCTTCTGCGAAGGACAGTCCGGTTGTCAAGAAAATTCTTGCCGATAAGCGGGCGTTAAGGGAGCATTGGGCGAACGTAAAAAACGGGACGAGTGCCAGTGAAAAGAAGCCAGATCACCTACAATCCGTATAGTTGCACACGAGAAGATACTCCTACGGGGACAGATTTTTTCTTTACTACCGATTGGGAAGTGCGCTATGTGGCGCACTTTTCTAGTTATGGGTACCTATTCGGAGCCGACCAGATAGGATGCCAGTTTTACTCCTTCGATCTTTTTCCTGTTGGCATGTATAAGCCTCCCAAAGGCACTCCAGAAGATCTTCGTATTGCCGCTACCGTTCAATATCTATTCGCCACCTGGTTTGAGCAGATGAGCAACATCATCATTGCCGTCTATGAAGATTCGGATAGGCTCCAGCATGCCCGTAGAAAAAAGTTTGAGAGCTGGTTCGAGGATAGTGGTGTCGACTACATCGAAAAGCATGATTTTGAGTTTACTGAAGAAGAAGGAACCCGGTTGGCTTCATTATTTATCCATATGGATTTTGTCGCAAAGGAGCAGGCGATAACCAATTTCATTTCGGCGATCGTGAATGGTCATGTATCTATCTAATTCTACCCACTAAGCCTAGCATAACAAAAAAAGGCCATCAAGCTATTGGAATAGCTGATGGCCCATTGAGTAATCCTATTGTTCAGAAAGCTATTTATTATTTCCGCTGCCCAGTTTTCCGGCTTTGTTTGCCTGTCCGGCAGCGGCTGGGTTTTTCACGTACTTATCTAACCAGCCGTTCATTTCCCACAGCATGTGCAGTAGTGACTCCTTGGCTGTGTAGCCGTGGCTTTCGTACGGCAGGAATACCAATCGCGTCGTGGCGCCAAAGCCTTTCAGGGCGTTGTAATAACGCTCCGACTGGATTGGGAAAGTTCCGGTGTTGTTATCGGCTTCGCCGTGTACTAACAGCAGGGGGGTTTTCATTTTGTCGGCGTTCATGAATGGCGACATGTTGTTGTACACCTCAGGTGCCTGCCAGTAGCTGCGTTGTTCGTTCTGGAATCCAAAAGGAGTCAGCGTCCGGTTGTATGCACCGCTCCGGGCAATACCACCCTTAAACAACTTACTGTGCGAGAGTAAATTCGCAGTCATGAAGGCACCATACGAGTGACCGCCCACGCCCACCCGGCTCGAATCGACCACACCCAATCGAACCCCTTCGTCGATGGCCGCTTTCGCACTCGACACGAGTTGTTCTACATACGTATCGTTCGGTTCTTTATCGCCTTCGCCCACTATGGGGATGCTGGCATTGTCCAGAATGGCATAGCCCATGGTTACAAAGGCAGCACCGCCCCAATAGCTAATCCGGTTGAACTGATAAGGCGATCCCGATACTTGGCTGGCCGCTTCTTTACTTTTGAACTCGGCCGGATACGCCCACAAAAAGGTTGGCAGTGGTCCCTGTTCTTTCTTATAACCCACGGGTAAATAAAGCGTAGCCGTCAGTTCAACACCATCCGTCCGCTTGTAGCGAAGCTGCTGCTTCTGCACGCCTTTTAACTGCGGATAAGGATGCGGGAAGAACGTTGCCTGAATGGGTGCAATTTTGGCTTTCAGGTTCCGAACGAAATAGTTGGGATTTTCGTCAGGCGTTTCGCGGGTGGTCAGAATTACCTGTTTCGTTGCGTCCAGAATAGCAATTGGTCGCTCGAAATACGGAGCAGCCGACCGCCAAAGCTCCTTTGTCTGCTTTGTTTTCAGGTTCAACAGGCTCACAAATGGCCGATCACCCTCGGGCGACGAACCTATCGCGTTGAGCATCAGAATGTCGCCGGTTGGTAAAATGTTCAACACTTCACGGCCATACTGATTATGCTTCATATCGGGTTGGCCCGGATTGGTGTACCGATCTTCGTACGAACGATCAAACAGAACTGAGGTCTGCCAGGTGGTTGGGTTAACGATTTTGGTGATCGTTTTTCGATTCTGCCACCAGCGTTCGTTCGCCAGTGCCGTTGTTTCATTGCCCCAATCGAAGTTTTCGAAGCGGAACTGAGCCGCATAAATTTCTTTGGGTTGCGCCGAGAAAGGAGCGTCAATCTGGAAAACCTTATCCCGAATGTCAGCTTTCACTTTCGGATCGCCACTGTCCTGAGCTACGGTGTAATAAGCCGTAGCAGGCGCATCGGCCCGCCAGTTAAAATCACGCGGACCGGTAGGAGCGCCATCCCGACTGTAGGGAACAGCTTCCTGCAAGGGTCCATCGTTCAGGGTTTTAACCAGCGAACCAGCAATCGCGTAAATTTCGGTTTTGAGGGGGAAGCGATTTACGGGCACCAGATACGAGAATGGTGTATGAACGGTCTCGATCATGACGTACTTGCCATCTGGCGACGGGTCTGAGGAGAGAATAATACCGGGCTGACCAATGGTGGTCACCGTTCCATCCAAACCCACCCGGGCAACCTGTGCCGTGGTGTAATAGGCAAACTGCTTTTCGTCGGATGGATTTTTGAGCAAATCCTGATACGTTGGGGCTTGTCCACGCGACCCTTTTACGTTCTCCTGCGTAGTCGGGCCAGCCGGAACCCGGCTTAATTCAGGAGCTGGCCCGCGACCGGCCGGAATGGTTTTCACAATCAGGCTCTTGCTGTCGGATACCCAGTGATAGGGTACACCGAGGGTGGCATTGATGGCAATCGAACCAACTTTTTGAGCAGCTGCGGTAGCTACGTCAGCAATGTATAAATCGATCCGGCTGTCGGTCGAATTCGCAAAGGCAATCTTCGTTCCATCGGGCGACCATTGAACGAAGCTAAGTAGCGGTGTAGCCGGAAGACCCGTTATTGCTTTCTCGTCTTTGTCAGTCAGTTTTTTGAGTTTCAGACCCGTGATGTAGCGCGCCCGACTAGGGCCGTTATTAGCCGGATTCAATCGCAATCCAGCCAGTTTAAATTCAGGCTGAGCCAGTTCGTCAATGCCGGGAGCCCCTGCCTGTTCAAGAAAGAGCATCATATCGCCCTTGTCCGACATGCTCACGTTCGGGGTGGGCGGCATCGTTACTAAATCGGCTAACGCTTTGGGGGGCGTTTGATAGGCCGGTGCATCCTGGGCCTGTACGCCAAGCGAGACGGCAATCCAGGAAATGAGCAAAAGCCACCGGCTTTTTTGAGTCGTTAGGTTGTGAAGCATAAAGTAAGCGAGTGTTTCAGGTTATTGGGTAATAAAGATAAATCGAAAACAAATGACATAGCTTATAAAAAAATGCCGCAACCTGTTCTGGCTGCGGCATTTGACTCTTAAAACGAAATTCGATAACCTACCTTTTTGTAATTTTCATTCGGGGTGATGTCCGAACCGTTTCCTTCCAGTGTCAAAACCAGGTCAACCGTTTTAATTGTACCCGTTGGCGCAGCCCCCGTTAATATATTGACAGCGCAGTTCCCGAAACTGGATTTGGCCGGAATCGTGAACGTATTTCCGTTCAGGCTATAGTGCACCCCTTCTATGGCTGTCGTATTGTCTTTATCGACGGAGAACTTGATGACTTCATCATTGTTCCGCTGGGCACCTACCAGATTCACCTGGGTAGTTTGCGTACCGGCCCCGTTCTTGATTGCCAGGAGCGGGTACGTTTTTCCAACGGCGAGGGACGTAACAACCGTCGCCTGAAATTCAACAACCGTTTTTTTATAGATAAAGTCGTTTTCCTTGAAACAGGAAGTTTGTGCGAGTAAGACAACGCCTATCAGCACGAAACGCAATAGTCTTTTCATAGTAACTGGCTTAGTAGTTATAGTTTTGTTGCAGTTTGCGGTTATTGTTGATCTCGCTGATCGGAATACGGGCCAGAACGCGGTAATCTGTAAACGGCAGATTGGTGGTCTTAACAATATCGCGGCCCAGGCGTTTGAGATCCCAGAAACGGTGCCCTTCGAACGCAAACTCCAGACGACGCTGCTTGATAATTTCATCCAGCAATGCGGCTCCTGTCAAACCCGTTTTTTCGGGCAGCCCCGACCGAGTCCGGATGGTATTCAAATCCTTGATTGCATCGGCTTCTCTTCCTAAGCGATAGTAGGATTCGGCGCGGTTCAGGTACATCTCCGAAATCCGGATAACCGGAACGTTATCGAGGTTGATAGTCCCATTTTTACCCAGAAATTTGGTAGTCTCGATGTTCTGCGCACCACGCCCTTTCGTTCCTAATTCATACAATTGACGACGAATATCCAGCACCGCGCCAGACGCATCTTTCTCCGACTCCAGATCGGCCAGTAGGGCTGCCGTTGGAACAACATCACCGAAACCGCCGGTTTGTGCCGTATTTCCAAGCGTTACCAACGTTGTAAAGGTTGTTTGCAACGAGAGGTTTACGCCAATGTTCTCATTTGTCTGAAAATTAATTTCGAACATCGACTCTGGATTTACAGCGGTGCGCCAGCCAGCAACATAGGTGGTTTTCGACTGAAATGAGCCTACACCAGACGCCAGCGCACTGGTTGCGAAGTCGGCCGATTCCTGGTATTTTCCGGCATACAGTGCTACGCGGGAATACAATGCCTGAGCCGCACCCTTCGTTGCATAAACTGGTCCTCTCGAATTAGCAGTTCCTGTCAGTTTATCGATAGCTACCGTCAAATCGGCCAGGATCTGGGTATACACCTCATCAATGCTTGGTCGACTTGGATAATCTACCTGTTGCAACGTCAACACACCCGTCAGCGAGAGTGGAACGCCCCCCCGGTTATATTCTGGAATAATGGCCGTTGGCATATACGCATAGGACTTCACTAAATCGAAGTACATCAACGCTCTGAGAAACGAACACTGACCCAGGTACGAATTGCGTTGTGCATCTGTCATCGTCACCTTAGGCAACGCAGCCAGTATGAGGTTTGCCTGGTTGATGCCATAATAATCCTGCGTCCAGTTGATCATGTGATTACCCGGCTGATTCTGATATTCTGCTACCAGACGGCTTGAGTTGTTGGTTGCCCGCCCATTATCAGAAAGCACTTCGGGGATGGCAATCAAATCCCGACCATATAAATCCGTATGTTGCAAGGCATCATAAACGGCATTGACGGCGGCATTAACGGCCTCCTGGGTGGTAAGAGCTGTTGATGAATCAACGGCTGTTTTTGGCTTTACGTCAACCAAACTACTACAGGCAAAGAGCCCACACGTCAGGACCGACGTGGCAAGCGCTCGCTTAAACATATATTTTTTCATAAACTAAATGACAAAGGATGAAGTGAATTATAAACCGATCTCGACACCGAACGTATAGGTCTTCGATTGGGGAATAGCACCCGTGTTACCCGACCCGAAGTTCAGGAATTCCGGATCGTAACCTGTCCATTTCGTCCAGGTAAGCAGGTTCGTTGCTACCGCATACACGCGAACGTTCTGAAGCAACTTGGTACGGGTAAGCAGTGCTTTCGGGAAGGTATAAGCCAACTGTACTTGCTTTAAGCGGATATACGAAGCATCTTCAATGGACCGACTTGTACTGGATACGTATGACGACCCAAGTACTTCGGCACCTCCATTATAGGGACGTGGAACGTCAGTGATTTGGCCCGGTGTTGTCCAGCGATTGTTGTAGGTATCTAGCAGCGTATTCACGTTACGGGATCCGTCATCGATCAGTGTAAGCCCTTGCGAGTTGTTGACGCGACGACCGAATTCGTACTGAAAAAACGCCGTCAGGTCAAAGCCTCTGTACGAAATCTGGTTACGCCAGCCGCCGTAAATATTGGCAAAGTCTGATCCCAGGTATTTAGAATCACGTGGCGTTTGGTAGGTATACACGATATTGCCATTCTGGTCGTACCACATGGCCCGACCCGTAGCAGGATTCACCCCAGCATAAACAGGGGCATAGTTGGCATACACAGGCTTACCAACAATGAAGTTACGCGTAACGGTCGTATTACCCGCCTGCACCGGTGCCGTTAACAGCACAAGGCTATCGACGTTGGCTTGTGGCGAAATACCATCATATAACTTGGTAACCTTATTGTCGATCACCGAGAAGTTAAAGCTACTTTCCCAGCGTAGCGACGAGGTTTTCAGGACATCGACCGTAATCTCGGCTTCAAAACCCCGGTTTTTCACCTGCCCCGCGTTGAATGTAATCGTTGTATAACCACTGGTGTTAGGCACTTGCCGTTGCAACAACAGGTCGTTACTAGTCCGATCATATACATCAAACTGACCACGAATCCGGTTATTAAAGATGCCATATTCCAGCCCTGCGGCAATTTCCGTATTCCGCTCCCATTTCAAATCGGGGTTCGACAGCGTAGTGACGTTAATACCGCTACCACCATTATAGTTAGCACCACCATTATACAAACCTCTTGAATCGAAGTTTCCGATCTGGTCGTTACCCGTAGATCCGAAGCTGGCCCGAACTTTCAATTCGGTCAATACGGGGTTGCCTTTCAGGAAACTCTCATCCGACACTAACCAGCTACCCGAAATAGAAGGGAAGAAACCGAACAGGTTGTTGGCACCAAAACGGGACGAACCATCATAGCGCCCGATAAGCGACAGGAAGTAGCGGCTATTGTAGTTATAGTCGATCTTACCAAAGGCAGAAGCCCGGTGGTAGCCCGTCCAGAAACTTGACATGCTCTGGTAATTAGCAGCAGCCGAGATGTACTGAAAGGCCGATGTTGGAAATCCATAAGCCGAACCGCTGGTTCCATTCCGGGTGTCGCTCCGATACTCAAGTCCAGCCAGTGCATTGATTGAATGTGCACCAAACTGGTGGGTATAGGAAAGGGCCCCGTTTGTGAGGAAGTTGATGCTTTCTTCGTTCTGGAACGAGTCGCGGCCCTGCACACTAAACGCATCCTGAATACGCGGATCGGCATAATAATTCCCTTTAATAAGCCGGTAATCCAGGTTGACGGTTGGCCGGAACGTTAACTGGGGTGTTATTTTATAGACAAGCGCTGCACTACCCACCAGTTGATTCGTGGTTGCTGTGATTTTAGCGTAATCGGCCGACAGAATAAAGTTGTGGCTAACCACCCCAACAGCACCGCCCGTAAGAGGGGTGTTGGCGTACGTTCCATCTGCGTTATAAATCGCATTAGTCGGTACCATTACCGGTCCTCCGAACGCAGCTGACCCCAGAAACCCACCCCCATTGGGCGACGCATACTGACCGCCCTGTGTTGTTGTACTCAGGTTGATAGACTGCTCAAATTGTAGTTTATCCGACAGTTTCTGACCCAGCCGTAAGCTCGTTGTAAACCGTTTGAAGTTGATTCCAACCACGTTACCATCCTGTGTATTATAAGATGTTGAAAAATGGAAGGTATTCCTCTCACTGCCACCCGAGAGCGAGACCTCGTAATTCTGTACTCGCCCGCTGCGCATAGCCGCCCGTTGCCAGTCGTAGGTTTTCAGCGTATCAACAATACCTTGTAACTGGTTTTCGCCCAGGCTCGCTATAGTTGCCGCCGGATAACGAAGAATACCCAAAACCTGCTGAAGTGCCCAGGTTCTTGACTGAGTTGGGTTAGCATTCGCAAAAGCCTCGGTACGCACATTTACCCATTGCTGCGAGTTAAGGACATCAAAAAATTTGATTGGCTCAATAACACCCTGGTAGTAGTTGAGTTTTACCTGAGTCCGGCCTGCTTTCCCTTTTTTCGTGGTGATGATGACAACCCCGTTAGCCGCCTGTGACCCGTAAATAGACGCAGCCGCGGCATCCTTCAATACCTCAATCGACTCAACGTCATTTGGGTTCAGGAAGTTGATTGGATTTGAGCTGGCGTATGTGTTGGTATTCTGCGTATTAAGCTGCACGCCATCAACAATGTAAAGTGGTTCGTTACCAGCCGTAATGGAACCTACGCCCCGGATACGTACCTGCATGGCACCGCCGGGAGCACCATTGGCAGAGGAAATTTGTACGCCCGAAATACGTCCCTGCATAGCGCGGTCAATACTTTGAGCGGGAACGTTCTGAATATCGGTGCCTTTAATTTTAGAAACGGCTCCGGTTACTTCCCGTTTGCTGAGAACGCCACCGTAACCCGTAACAATGACTTCCTGCAGATCACTATTCGTGCTCTGCAATTGAATGGTAATCGTGCTTCGGTTACCCACTTCAACTTCCAGACGCGCAAAGCCAATCGACGAAACAACCAGTGTTGGCTTACCTGATACAGCCAGGCTAAAATTACCACTGGCATCAGCAGTAGTACCTTTTGTAGTACCCTTAACCGATATACTGGCTCCGGGTAATGCACCTCCGTCATCGCTGGAGGTGACGCGTCCTGTAATAACGCGATCCTGAGCATATGAGAAACTCATTACGCCCAATAGCATTAATAAAAGGTTAAATAGTAGTTTTCGAACCATCTTTGATGAGTGCTTAAATGTTACACTTAAAAGTATAGCCACCCCAGCATTCAAACAAATTAAATTTTGATATTAAGTTAAATTTCAATTTTATATTTTACAAATACCATATATATAGATATATTATCCTAAATAATCATAATATATAAAGATTAAATACCATTTCTCTGTTCGTATATTAGTTCACGTGTTTTAGCCTCTGCACTAAGCGGAAATTCTTCTAAGCAAAGGCATACAACCTCAACCAATTCAGGCTGATTAGCTCACGCGTAAACCACATAATCTACGTGGCAGGTGTATCAGATTATCATTTCATCTCCACAGGTTATGGCCTTAAATCCACCCGTTATTCATTGCCAATAGATTCTCAGTTGGTTCAACCGCAACTTCGAGTATTAAAACTCCTTAGCTCTATCGGCAGAGGGCAGACACGTGTCTTCGAAACCCATGATCAAATCGACAATTATCTTGACAGCGCTAGTCCTTATGACCGCTGGCCCACTCAATGCAACTAATAGGAACCCATCCTATACGGTTAACAACCATACCGATGCTGAAGAAGCAACTCGCACTGTATTGGATTTCCTGGGCTGGTATAAAGCCCATATTAGTTCAACCAGTAAGATCATTCTGGTGAATCAGCAAGCGGGTAAAAATTATTCGGTAAATACGAAAAATACAGAGCAGTACCTGGCGTATCTGAAAAGCAGTCATAAGCTAACTGACACCTATCTGAATGAATGGCGAACGTATTTTAAAGAGCGGCAGGCGGGTTTTCAACTGAGCCCCCAACATGAAGGCCCGCCTACTGGATTTGAATACGATCTGGTTATGCTCAGTCAGGATGTAGATATGCAATTGAACTCCCTGAAAGCACTGAAAATCAATTCGGTGAAGGTTCATCAAAATCGAGCCTCTGTAAAATTTTTCCTACTTGAAGACTATGAATTTCGTTTGGTATGCCAGAACAACCACTGGCTGATCAACGAAATCCTGAACCTAAGTGCCGAATAACACCCATGGAACGGACACTTACGTTAGGCATCGCCTGTTTATGTCTGGCACCGCTCTTCTTTTGGCTGGGGTTTGGTATGGTATGGTGGTTTACTAAAGATGCAGGTGGCGGTGGAGAAGATCGTATTGCCTATGGCTACTTTGGCGTGCTGGGTGGTCTTGCGCTAGCCGGTATTGGTATAGCTATTCTTTGGTATCTTAGCAGTCGTTTTTTGGTACTGCACTCCTTACGTTATCTTCAGATTGCCGACGCTATACTCATTGTAGGGTGGCTTGTTTATTGGGCCGTGAACACAGCTCAGGAACCTCAGCGACTGAGTTATGAAGGCAAATGGGCGGCTCTGGAGATCGAAGTAAAAGCAGCCAAACCGCTATTGGCAGGCTCAGACATTGCATCGGCGATTTCAATGGACTATATCGGAGGCCAAAATAGCGGCAATTTCCCCCGCTCCGAAGCCGTTCGGAAAGAAGGTGAATTCCTTATTTTGCCCTGGGCTACGGCACCTATGTATGTCGACAAGTGGCAGATGCGGGTGTTTTTACACAACAAACCATTGCTCTTTCCACTAGATTTACCCCGGTTGCCAACTCAATCCACAGACTGGTCGAGCTGGATTTCACCAGTGCAATATCAGGAGTATGTCATCCCTGCGGATGTGCAACAGAAACTTACGCTTCGGTATCGTCTTCGACTCGTCCCGGCTACCGAGAATTTCCATTAAGTAATCGCGCAAAATCACCCTAGTTATGCATCCCTACCTGTGCTTATTTCTTATTTGCTTTGCCTATTTCGCATCTGGTCAGGCACTGCGCGAAACACCTCAGCAGGCACTCAACCAGTACGTCGCCTTCCTGAATCAATCGGTGGATGAAGTGAGTGACCGATTCCAGCGCGTACAGGCTTACTATACTGATATGAGCGCCTATCAAGCCCGAGGGCATTCTCAATTGCCCTTACGATTGTCGCCGTCGGGGATGCTGGAGGACTACTATTATAAAAAAGCGCTCACTGGCGATGCATTCACGGATGCCGAGAAACAACGCCTAAAATCTGGCGCTCAGTCGCTCTGGAAATTAGTGAACAAAATAGACCAGACGGCTAAAGCCTTAGAAACCTATGACCGACTCAAAGATTATCAGCGTGATAATTTCAAGAAAGCAAACACGCTCATCACCGACCTTCAAGCCCTTACAACACAGTTTAGCCGCGACAAAGACACGCTGTATAAGCAGATCCAACGGGTCTATCGCCGATACCAACCATACCGCTCGTCGGATGCCTACCTCTACACCGAGAAAGAAATGGAGCAGGTGCTACTCAGCCAGCAACGATTGCTCGATACCTTATCCTATTACCTTAATGAGAATGGGAAGTCAAACTGGCCAGTGAAGTTCATCCAGCAAAGCATAGTCGCCGACGAAAAACTGCTGAATGAGTTTGGCAAAGGCAAGTCCGTTATTGAGTATCCGGCTTCTGATATGGTGGGGTCGTTCAAAGCCGGTTTGCAAACGATTCAGGCGGTAAAGAAGCGGGGTGTCGATGAGTATACCTTTGCCGCTCAGCAAACGGCCCGGCATAACAACGAATTTTATCGGTCATTCATCAACCAGTATAACAACGATCTGCTCAACTGGTATCAGAGTTTCGTCAAATACAGTGCAGCCACCAGGCAACTACTGGATTACCCTAAGTATGCTCCTGTTTTTGCGTTTGATGTTCCCAGTGCTCCCGCTCCAACTACCAGTCAGACGGAGCCATTCCGGGATAGTAAACCCATTGCCTTTACGGTAAAACCGGCCACAGCCCCAGCCAGTGCAGCAACCTTTGCCGCTTTAAATGCGTATGTGGACTTTATCAACGAGTCATTGCGACAGATGAATCAGATGCAGTTGCTGGTACGTAATTACCAATCGTCGGCAGCGTACTATCGGGAACCGGGCTCCGCCAAACGGCGAAGCAATCTGACGTATTCGCATGAGGACTACAACGTCCCCTTATCTGAGCATCAGTTGCTGGTTATCAATACACCCCAGATTCCTCAACCGTATCGGGCGTCTATCAACGGGCAGGCCGATGTGCTCCTGGCTATTCTGAAAGAAATGGACGCATTAAGTATTGAGTTGATTACCTACACCAGTACCAAACAGTACGAACAGGATCACCTGAAACGCTCCGACGCTATTCTGGATCGATACGCTTATCTCTTCGACATCTTCGACAAAAAAAAGGAACAACTTTACCAGGACGTCCGGCGCATTCATGAGAGTTATCCTGTAAAGAAACCAGTCACGCCCTGGAACGTATCGGGAAAAGCAATGCTGAAGCTTGTCGACCTGAACAAAGAGATTCTATTTGGCATTCGAGCGTATCTGAAAGGCGAAGCTACTCAGGTACCACCTACCGATGCCCTGCAAGCCGAAGCCCGAACCCTGATTACGGACGAATATCAGAATCTAAAGGGCTTAAAACGGTATGGACGCAGCAATGGCCTTTGCCCGTACACACCTTATGAAGATCTTGCCGAGAACTCACTTCGGCTCGCCGAAATGGCCCAGAAAGTTGCCGGAAAATCAGCGAGCCAGGCGTACGAAACCTTTTACTATTTCTTCAACAACGAGGTCGCCTACCCGTACAATAAGTTCAGCGAGTTGGCTACTATGGGCGTTCTGAAGACCATCAATGAACCAAACGTTCTGGCCTTCCAACGGTCTGTTTCCTCAACAACTCCCCTACTGGTAACCGAAAAAGTTACCCCGCCAATAAAAGAGCCGATTGCCGAAACGAAACCAATTGCGCAAAATACAACCACTGTAACTCCCATAAGTAGCCCAACCACCACGATGGGGAAGACGGTCATCCGGCACGATACGGTGTATGTCAATCAAACAAAAGTCGATACGGTATATATCGACCGGCCCGGTCAACCAAACGTGGTTAACTCGCTGGCCGGGTTTGCCGCGAACAACATGGTGTTGCTCTTGGATGTATCAGGCTCCATGGATTCGCCGTATAAGTTACCCCTCTTAAAAAAATCCATCAAATCGCTACTGAACATTGTCCGGCCCGAAGATCAGCTTTCGGTTATCGTCTATTCCGGCAAGGCGAAAGTAGCCCTCAAGCCCACCTCGGGCAGCAACGCCAGCGAGATTGCCCGTATAATCGACCAGCTCCAGTCCGACGGCGATACGGATGGCAATGGCGGTATTCGCTTAGCCTACAAAGTAGCCAACAAGAATTACATCCGGGCAGGCAACAACCGAATCATCCTGGCCACCGACGGCGAATTCCCAGTGAGTGACGAGGTGTTTCAATTAGTCAGCGAAGCCAGTACGCAGGATGTTTATCTGACAATTTTCACCTTTGGTCAGAAGGAAGTGAACGGTCAGAATCTCAAAAAATTAGCCCAGACCGGCAAAGGCAGCTACACGCACATCACCAAAGAGAACGCAAACCTGCAATTGATTCTGGAGGCACAGGCGAAGAGAATGCCGTAGCATTCGAGGGCAAGATTGGACTTTGTATAGAGGTTATACAGCAGTAGCTGATGGTTACCGAAAAAGGAACAATTCGCTATGTTTGTAATGTATCTAATCAGACAAAACTTAGTAAGGCTTTGTGTGACCCCATCGGGGTCACACAAACATATTATTGTTTAAATCTGCCGGATTACTGCGCGGACAAAATCTTCATCTATTTACTAGGTGGAGGCCAAGTTAACTAAAGCCAACCTTTTTACATCCCATCTCCCCAATGCCAACCGACTCCTTCACGCTCACAATCCATATGGTTTCCAGTCTTGACGGCATGATTGCTAAAAAAGACAATAGCGTTTCCTGGTTTGAAACGGCTGACAGCTATGAGAAAGGGGTTGCCGGGCAAGACCCGGAGGAATTTCTTAAGACAATAGATTGCTATGTGATGGGTGCCCGGACCTATGAACACGCCCTGAAACTGTCGAAATCGTATGGATGGGCGTATGGAGACACGCCAACTATTGTCGTCACGCACCGCAGCTTGCCAATTGAGAGAACGAATGTTGAATTCTATTCGGGCGATCTCAACAAACTTGTGAATGAACACCTAAAACCAAACTATACCAATGTCTGGCTTGTAGGCGGAGCCGTGCTTGCCAGCGAGTTCATTCGGTTGAAACTGGCAGACGAAATCCGGCTATCCGTTTTGCCTATTATTTTGGGCGATGGGCTATTATTTCTTGATCAACTTGGTCAGGAACAAGCGCTGCACCTGAAGGACGTGACCGCCTACAAAAGCGGCATGGTGGAGCTATGGTATGAATTAAGAAAAGAATAGAATTCAAATCTATTATTGGTACGCATGGACATTCATCACTACAAAAGAATTTACGGCAAGCGAGGTTCATGCCTTATATTCTTAAAAGCTTGAGATTTTAGTCTTACACGAGATTTTAGCCTTACACGTAAAGTTTTGGCATAATCCTCATACGCTACTTCATCATATAGCGAGTCTTCAGAAGGTAAATAGCCTTCTGGTAAAGCGTCTACTCCCACCAATATTATGTCGTTTATTGAATGCTGATTATCAAAATCAATAAAATATACAAAGGGCTGATTTTTAATGATTTGATAGATATCCCCTTACTTAGAAAATCAATTAGACTATTTGATGTCACCTTAATGATCATCCACCTATTGATGGATTCACTACAATCAGACCATTTATATAAATAATGAGTATCTGGATTAATGGAGTCTTTGAAGTGGGATAGCAACGGCCCTTCATGGTAAAGCAAGTCACCATGTTTAAATGGAATGAAATCCAACTGTTTGATATGTGCGCCTACTAAAGCTTCCATTTAGGGTAACTGCTCAATGATTATAAAGCGACTTTCATGGTTACATCCTTCAACAGGATGATGACTAAAGTGACCGTTTCCATCTATTGCACTATTAACACCGTCCTTCTCTGTTATGTTCTCAAACGCTATTTGGGTTCCTAATGCTTTGTAAGCGTTATTACCAAGTTGCTTCTTTAAAGAATTGAAACGTTTTTTAGCGCTTTCAAGGCTGTTAAACATGGATAAAGCCATTGATTGACATCTACCCAAATCATCCATATAGAAACACGCCTAGGGTTTTTGTAGTATAAGGGTTTAAAGTTATCTGGATTTCCAATTTCGTCAAAAACCCACCTATAAGCAGCAATGTTTAACGGTTTATAATCATTGGGAGGACATTGAACCACAAATTTGCTTAAATCGTCTGCGTATTGAAATATCATACTAATTTCGAGCCACTATAATCAATGCAATATAGTTTATTTCCTTTATTTAAGAATTTAGTTACACGCCATATTTTCAATTCGTTGATTTTTAATGATTTAGACATTAAATGTATAGCTCATGTTTTTTCAACATGGATATGCAGCAATGAGAAGCAAACGATTAACTATATACCCGACGGGCGGTGCGACGACTCAACGGTCGGCACTACAATCAACCTGTCCGCAATTGTACGACTACTGTCCGTTTCTGGACAAACTAAAATCCCTTCCAGAATATAAATAGCCCTTATCAGGCCCCAAAAGCCCATTTCTGAAGTTGGCAAGGCATTTGTTTAGCAAATAATAAGCAAATCAGTAGTGCCAATGGGAAGATCATATTTAGGGGAATTCGAAGAGCTGGTTTTACTCACCGTAGCTGTGCTGGAGGGTGGGGCTTATGGCGTCACTATAGCCGCCGAACTTAAGCAGCGTACTGACCGAACAATCAGCCTGAGTGGGGTACACATTGCCTTGTATCGCTTAGAAGAAAAAGGCTTCGTCAGTTCTGAACTGGGAGGTGCCACAGCCTCTCGGGGAGGTCGGCGAAAACGCCTGTTCGGTATTACAGCCCTGGGGAAACGAACCCTGGGCGAGATGCGGGATGTGCGCAATCAACTCTGGGATTCGATTCCGAACACCTACCCGATCATCAGTCATGGATAAGCCGAACGTATATCCCCACCCACCGGCCTGGGCCGATCGCCTGCTCACGTGGTTGTGTCCGCCCTACCTGCTGGAAGAGCTGCTAGGCGATCTGCATGAACAGTTTGAATTACAGGTAGAGGAAGTTGGCGAGAAGAAAGCCCGCCAGCTTTACGCTCTGGAGGTCATTAAATTCTGTCGGCCTTATTTCCTGAAGCGACGCGCTTCGGGTAGTGCTCAACCTATTTCGGCAAACACCCATCATTACAAATCAACAACCCGACGATTCGAGCCGAACCCGCGAACCACCTTTATTCTACAACCCGACATGCTCCATAATTATATTAAAATAGCCCTCCGTACCCTCTGGAAAAGCAAAGGCTATGCGACCATCAATGTCGTTGGCCTCTCAGTGGCCTTCGTTGTCTGTATTTTCCTGTTTCTCAGATCGTATTTGCACCTGACATTCGATAACTTCCATCAGGACGACGACCGTATTTTTCAGACCTACTTCTTCTCAAATGACCCAGAAAAAGCGCTCCGAAGTGGTAACATGCCTTTGCCCCTCACGCCAGCCTTAAAAGCTGATTTTCCGGAACTGGAAGCCGCAGCCCGCATTTTAACTGGGCGAAAAAGTCTGGTAGAAGTAAAGGGAAAATATTTCGATAAACTGGTCCTGCAAACCGATGAGGATTTCCTGAAAATCTTTTCGTTTCCTCTCGTTAAAGGAAATCGGGCAGTCGCACTTCACAATTTAAGCAGTGTCGTTATCAGCGAGAACATGGCCAAAACCGCCTTTGGTACCGAAGATCCTGTAGGCAAAACCCTGCTGATTGGCAACGACAATAATAAAAAGCAATACATCGTAACTGGTATCATTAGCGATGCACCGTACAATTCCACAATTCAATACGACGCATTAATTCGGATCGAGAATTCATATGCTTATCAGCACGACAAAGATAATTGGACTGCTAATTCGCACACTGTTTATATAAAATTACCACCCCATGTCGATCAGGCTACGTTCGAAAATCGCCTGAAGCCCTTCGCACAGAAGTATTACCGCTCTGCGCTGGATGAACTCAAAAAGAAAGGAGCCCAACCCGACCAGCGTGGCGATTTATTTGCGGTGCGATTACAGAATCTTTCCCGAGTACATTTTGATCGGGATATAGCGGGGGGCGGTGGTACACCAATTGCCATCGTGTATACACTAATGGGTATCGCCTTTTTCATCCTGCTGATTGCCTGCATCAACTTCATTAATTTAAGCATTGCCCGGTCGTTTACCCGTGCCCGTGAGGTGGGGGTGCGAAAAGCGTTGGGCGCGCTCAAAAACCAGCTTTTTGTCCAGATCTGGGGCGAATCAACGTTGATCTGTCTTGTTGGATTCTTAGTAGGCGTGCTGCTCACCTACCTGCTTCTACCGCTGTTCAACGCCACTTTTGACGGCAAACTCCAATTTGCGCACATGCTTCAGCCGGGTTTTATTGGTGTCATTCTGGGCGTATTTGTGGCAGTCACGTTCGTGGCAGGGGGCTATCCTGCCTGGCAAATGGCGAAGTTCAATGCGGTAGAAGTGCTGAAAGGCAAACTGTCGATCAAACGCCCCGGTGCCATACGCAACTCGCTTATTGTTACACAATTTGTTATGTCGAGCCTGCTGGCCTGTTGCACAATTATTGCGTCGCAGCAATTGGATTTTCTGCGGACAAGACCACTTGGTTTCCAAAAAGAACAGGTTATCAGCATTCCGGTTGGCAATCAGGTGAATGGTCGGCAGGTGCTCGGTCGCCTGCGTAATACACTGGCTAACGATCCTTCGATATTGGCTATAAGTGGTACCGGAGTCAATCTGGGACGAGGCAAAGATCACGTCAGTTCCCGCTCGACTATGGGATTCACCTACAAAGGCAGAAAAGTATCAAGCGATTTACTATTAATCGACTTCGATTACCTGAAAACCCTGAGCATTAAGCCAATAGCTGGCCGCGATTTCGACCGTACCTATGCAACTGACTCTGTGAAGCGTGTGATTATTACGGCAAGTATGGCCAAAATGATGGGCGAGCCTAACCCGGTAGGCGTATTGATGGGCGACGATGCCGACTCGTCGAACACAAAATCTCAGATTATTGGCGTCGTCCCCGATTTCCACCTGTATTCGCTGGCCGACGAAGCCAAACCCATTACGATGTACCTTTCGCATGATGAGCCTATCCGGTACATTTTTGTCCGCGTTACTCCGCAGAGCCTGGCGGGCACAATGGACAAGCTTAAAGACGTGTGGAAAGAAGTAGCTCCGCAGTCAGAATTTATCGGCACGTTTCTGGATGAGAACGTCGATGCCTGGTATCAGAATGAAGAGCAACTGTCGCGTATCTGTAGTCTGGCCTCCAGCATTGCCATTTTACTCTCCTGCTTAGGTCTGTTCGCCGTGGCTATGATGATCATCGAACAACGAACCAAAGAGATTGGGATTCGGAAAGTGATGGGCGCCAGTCTGGCCAACATCATTATCACGTTATCGCAGGACTTTGTAAAACTGGTACTCATTGCCCTGGTGATTGCTTTGCCATTAGCCTGGTTTTTAATGAAAACCTGGCTGGATAATTACCTGGAACACATCACAATCAGCGTATGGGTTTTCGCAGGCGTTGGCTTGGCGGCTGTTCTGATTGCATTGGCAACGGTCAGTTTCCAAACGGTAAAAGCCGCCCTCGTGAATCCGGTAAAGAGTTTACGAAGTGAATAACATAAACAACCATCTACTCATGAAACACCTATTGATTGGTCTGATGCTGAGCCTGAACCTAACGGTACAGGCTCAGCCCTCCTACTCCAACGTGCAAGCGCGAATTTCCGAGGATAGTCAAACCCTGTTGATTCAAATCGATGTTCATAAACACGGGCAGGATATTCATTACAAGCAAGCATTTGACGTATCGGACATGAACGGCCTGCAGATCGACCTGCTTAAATACCGGGTCTTTGCTTCTCAGGACATAACCTTGCCTTTTCATGAAATGAAACGATTGATGGGTGCAGTTTTAGGGGCAATTATCGTGATTGCCCTGGCTATTGCCGTCATCATCGTACGTCGCCCAACTAACAAAGGGACCCGGTCGACTTCAGAAAAGAAACAAGTACAAGTCACTTAATACCACTTTCAATGAGCTTTTTCGTATTACCCCCAACCCCCTGAAGGGGGCTTAAGTTGAGAATAGTCGAGCAAAGCCCCCTTCAGGGGGTTGGGGGTAATACGAAAAAGCATCGCCACTAACAGCGATGCTTTTTGTGTTTAATCTATGAGGCTGTTTATCATTTCAGCGAAAACGAGTGCTTTTATATCTGGCTATCGATTACCATTTATTTAAAAATAGGCCCGCTTACATAGTATGCATTGCACAGTACTGTTTATTGCAAGTATCTTGTTTTTAAAAAGAGATGGCATCGACAAAAACGGATTCAACTGAGATTGAAGCTTTCTGGTTTCCGGGCCGCTGGGTTGGTGGAGCCACGTTACTACTTGGCCCGATTTTGCTTTTGGCTGGAACACTCCTCCGCCTACAGTTCGACTTTTTCTTTCCTCAACAGCTCAAAGCTTACCAGGAACATCCAGTGCTACTCACTACGTCTTATAGCCTGTTTCTGGCAGGTAACATAGTACTATGGCCCGCTATTGCTACCCTCGCCAAACTGATTGGCGATAAAGAACCTGCCTGGGGAATCTGGGGCGGAACCTTGGTTATACTAGGCCTATTTGCCCGCACCTTTCACTACGGTATTAATCATTTAGCTTTTCAATTAGTGAACATTCAGGGCCTGCAACAGGCAACAAAGGCCATTGCCAACTCATACGGGGCCTTCCATATCATTGCGACCCTATCAGCAGCAATTCTCTTTGGCTGGATCATATTAGCCATCGGCGCTTACCGCTCAGGCACGCTCGGCCTACTACGCTCGTTGGCCTTAGGCATGATGTCTTCCCTAATGCTTGGTGTACTCAAAGGCAGTTCTGTAGCCTCGGTAATCGCTACCACTGGTCTCTGCATAGCGCTGGTACCGCTTGGGGTTAAGGTGTTACGCGATGGCCCAACGCCAGGTAGTCGAGCTATTATGAGCTGGGTCGCGCTCATTCTTGGGTTACTTATACTTATGTATCTATGGGGGCAGGCAGGCTAAGCGATGTACAAAGAAATCCGTTCGCTACGGACAAACGATTTTGTAAAAGGTGTAGCTCACTGTTAGAGCAGCATAGGTATAACTATCTGATAGAGCCGGATTTCCCTGCGACGTTTTGGTAACTGCCTTACCAAATGTCAAATCGCCCAGACCGTCCAGGTAATCGTTCCGCGTAAACCGTGTACCGAACTCCAGACCAACACTCCAGGGGCGCTTTATTTCATACTTAACACCTATACCAAGTGGGTACGTAACAACGCCCCCTGCCCGAATAACATCATTATTGAATCTACATAAGCCTATTCCACCAAATATGTACGGAGTCCAGTTTTTAGCTTTAGGCAGAGGTTTGTAATTCAGGAAATTGTATTCAAAATCAATGTATAATTCCTGAATACTGGTCTTATAAGAGTAGTCACGAGCCAGGTGAAGAGGATCGCTACTGAAACGGTCTTCACCCCGGAAAGAGCCAATAGAGCCGCCTGCCCGCATGGAAAAGGATCGGGTTGCGTTATACCGAAAAAAACCACCAATAGCCGGACTAATCAACCGGGGGTTCAAGGCCGGATTCACATCGCCTTTGCAAAGCATTCCGCCTAACGTGGCTCCAAGTTCAATTTTTTGCGCTTGCGTGCTAAGACTGATAAAAAGCCCAGCTACAATCAGCCGGGCTATATTCATTCGGTATCGATGCATAAATTCGATGACAGTAACCTATATGTTTTCTGTCTACAGTTTACTTGGTAGGTGGGCACTTGATTTTTATGGGGATAATATACTGAATTGAAAAGGTAGTCAGTAAATAACCATCATTAAAAATTCCATCGGCTCCACGCATGGCAGTCGTGGTAAATTGGTCGGGGTTCGTCTGCCGGAAATCCTGCACACTCGGGTTACGCGTAACATTAACACGGGAGGCATCAGGCTCAAGTCGTCGATCTGACATTGTTTTTGCCAGGCCTTGTAAGGCGTCAGGAGAGGCATAAGGTCCGCCCACATCGTCAAGGTAGTCGGTAAATGTATACCGATACCCTATTTCAACACCGAGATTAAAGTTCTCATTAAGTCTGTATCGGGCGCCAATGCCAACTGGAATGGCCAGGGTTACAAGCGAATACGGCTTTTGATAGCCAGGTTGCCCCTGCCCTTCTGTATGCAATGGCTGGAGTTTTACCCACGTACGTGCGCCATATTGGTTACTGGTATCACTGGCGGTAGGTGTTCGGGCTTCTGGGCTGTGCGCCACTAAGGCCAAACCGCCAAACACGTAGGGGGTAAATTTTGCCCGAACGCTTGAGTTACGTCCATCCTCAATAAAATTATAAATCCCCGTAACCGCGAACTCTTTTAAATCATTTCGGAAGTGCAGGTTTCGAGCATACTGAGCAGCAAATTTATTCGGATCACTTTTGCCGAATGTATAGTCATCACCCGTAATCCGAGCCCAGGTAAACGTAGCCCGGGCCGCAAAATTGGGCGTAAACTGGCGCGTATACCCAATGCCCAGATTCCAGCGAGGTAGCGTAAATAATGATTTAAACGGATGACTATAGCCTGCCAGATCACCAAAATAGGTAGATGTTCCTCCACCAAAAGTAACCGACGAATACGGAACGAAATGCGTGTTTGGTCGTCGCTGTGCCCAGCTTTCTGTAAGTAAACCTGTCAGCAACCAAACTGCCGCAGCGCTTATTACCAACTGCTTGTAGTTATTCATACTCTTTAAATAGGTGAATCAACCCCGATTGAGCTCATAAGCCAACCAATTCCGAAACGGCCGGATTGACGCTTTTATTGGCAGTATACCGTAAAAATTATGCCACAAATGGGAAATGGAGAGAATTTGAGAAAACTAAAGCAGACTGTATACAATCTCCGGTATTGGTTCGTTAATTACGGATATCCCAACCCCAATTAAGTTTACTACGCAACGTGTTCAGGAAGTTATCGTCGCTAAGTTTAACTAACCGCGCCTTAAATGTTTCTTTCTGAAGGCTGATCCGAACGGAGGTATCAACGGTAAACGAGCGGGAATCCAGTGCGGCAAGGAAGTTACCACTCCGGCTTTCAACCTCAAACGTAAACTGGCAAGTGTCCATCACTATCATTGGCCGAACGTTCAGGTTATGCGGGCTAATGGGTGTAATAATCAGGCTACCCGTATGCGGTAATAAAACCGGTCCCCCACAACTCAGTGAATAGCCCGTAGAACCCGATGGCGTGGACACGATCAATCCATCGGCCCAGTATGAGTTCAGGAATTCGCCGTCAAGGTAGGCATGCACCGTAATCATTGACGAGGTTTGTGTACGGGTAATCGTAAAGTCGTTCAGGCCAAAGGGCAGACTTCCAAAAATGTCCTGGCTCGACCGAACGCTTACCAATGTTCGTTCATCAATACTATACTGATCATTGAACAGCGCATCAATCATGAGCCGAACGGAGGCAGGCGCAACCGTTGCCAGAAAACCCAGTCGGCCAATGTTGATACCAATAATTGGAATTTCCCGGGGACCCACATGTGTCACGGCATCGAGCAGTGTGCCATCGCCCCCCAGACTGAATATAAAATCAGCATCTGTAACTCCTTCCTCGACCGTATAGGTAGCCTGACTATAATGGGCAACACCCGCATTATCCAGGAACTCTCGATAGCCTTGCGAGATAATCAGTTCGGCTTGCCGTCTGGCCAGTTCCTCGAACATGGACTGGATGTAAGGCCGGGCCGATTCGGGAAAGTTGCGCCCGTGAATGGCGATTTTCATAAGAAGAAGTTTACGGTTTACAGTTTACAGTTTACGGTTGGCTGTCGCATGAACAACGGTGCGACAGCCAACCGTAAACCGTAAACTGTAAACCTCAAAACTAGGTGTTAAGGTAACGAAGTAGCGAATCGAGCCGTTCCTGATCGATACTTTCGACAGGAGCATTGGCAAAAGCAGCTTCAATTTGGTAACCGAAGCGTTCAAGGGTTGAAATAACGGGCGAGATATCCCGTCGATTGAGTTTAAGTGTTAGCCGGGAGCGATCGGGCATGCCATAGGCAGCACTGGAAAAATAACTGCTAATGACTTTAACATTGTTGGATTCGATAAGTCGGCTGATCTCCGTCAATGAATAATCACGCTCGTTCATATTCAGAATCAAAATGGCACCCACATCCTGTACACCCAATTCCTGGGCAAATTGCTTGAGCAATTCACTAACAGCAATAGTACCAATAAATTCCTGTCCTTCATTCAGCACGGCAACCACTTCCATCTGATGCCGAACCACCAGTCCGAGTACCTCAAATAAGTGCTGGTCTTCCTGAACATAAGTTTGCTCAAACAGACGCATCACATTACCGATTGTGCGCTCATCGTCGGCAACATCCAGGAGCAGTTCTTCGCTCACTATACCCCGGTAATCGCCCTGATCAGTCAGCACGAGTTGCCCGACGCGGTGTTCCTGCATCCAGTCCAGTGCCTGCCCGACCGAGTCGGTTGGCTTCAGAGCCGGAAGCATTGGGTCTATTAGTTCGGCAGCCAGCATAGGTAATAACGTGTAGTAAATAAAACAGAAATCTGTTCACCAGAAAACTACGGAAATTCCTCCATAGTTTCCAAATCTTATTGGGTTAGTTGGTGGAGTAGGTGAAATAAGTGCAGTTAGTGTAGTGAGTTAAGTGGGTTTTAACTCGTAATTCACCTATTCTCAACTTCACTAACTCCACAACGAACTCATTTCACTAACTCCACTTACTAACTTACTCCACCAACTCACCAACCAGATGTCGGGCGAGCCAGCTATCCAGTAATTCATTAAACCGGTCGGGGCACTCCATCATGGGTGCATGGCAGCATTTATCAATAAAGTAAAGCTCCGAATTGGCAATGAGTCGATTAAACTCGTGGCCTACTTCTGCCGGTGTGATTGTATCGTTTAGACCCCAAACCAGCAGCGTGGGTACATTAATCTTGTGCAAATCTTTTGCCACATTGTTCCGTTGAGCCGACTTGGCAATACCCACAATGCTCATGCATTTAGGAATACTGCTGGTAATTTCAAACACTTCGTCAATCAGCTCTTTGGAAGCTACTTTCGGATCGTAGAATGTATAGGCAACGCGTTCGGCAATGTAGTCATAACTTCCTCGCTTGGGAAACGATCCACCCATACCATTCTCGAATAAGCCCGAACTACCCGTGAGCACTAAGCCCCGAACCTGATCAGGATTTTTGAACGTATACAGAATGGCTAAGTGGCCTCCCAATGAGTTGCCCAGCAACGTCATGCCGTGCAGCTCTTTCTGAGCAACAAACTTTTCAATATAGGCCACCAGTCCTTCCAGGCTAGCCTGCCGAAGTGGCATTTCATAAATGGGCAACAGTGGAATCACAACCCGGTAGCGATCCGAAAACGTGCTGATTACACTATCCCAGTTACTGAGCGCTCCAAATAGTCCATGCAGCAAGAGTAATACATCCCCCTGGCCTTCATCAACATAGCGGAAGCCCGCTTCTTCCCGAATCCGATAGTTCATGCGTATTCAATGGTTAAGGATGTGGCAGAATCTGTTTTTTTATTCCTAAACAATACAAACTCAATCCAGTTTTCAATAATTCGTAATCCATATTGTGTTAAGGCAGCTTCAGGGTGAAACTGAATGCCCCAGATCGGCAAAGTCTGATGGCGCAGTGCCATTACTTCATCCTGTTGCGTAACAGCAGTACAGGCCAATGAATCAGGCATGTCTGTAAGCACCAACGAATGATAGCGTGTTACATCAAACTCAGTCGGTAGCCCTTGCCATAACACATCTTTTTCGATCACGCGGGTCAATGATACTTTACCATGCATTGGGCGATGGGCGGGTATCAGTTTTGCACCGAAAAATTCACCCAGAGCCTGATGTCCCAAACAAACGCCCAACATGGGTACCTGCTGATGATAATACTCGATCACATCCATAAGCCGCCCCGCCTGACCCGGAACGCCCGGACCCGGCGACAATACAACCGCATCGACAGGTTCGTCGGTCAGTTGGCTCCATGATTCGTTAGTACGAACAACCCGACAAACGGCACCCGCCTGCTGTAGATAATCTACGAGCATGTACGTAAACGAGTCAAAGTTATCAACAACCAACAGTTTCATGCGGCTATAACGCAACTTGTTGACACAAAATTAATATTTTCTAAAAAAAAACAACAATACACAATTATTACCTACTGATAGTCAATGCTTTAAAATTTTTTAAACTTCAAATAATTCAAATTTTATAAAAAAAGTACTACAACTTTGCCATCTCTGTTATGCTACAGTTAGCGTGTCATTTAACTTTGAATTTTATTCACGTTTCCAACTCATTTAATTATGTCTGCTGATTTGCCCGGCCCGCCCGCCGTTGCGGTGGATTCACCCGTTGTTATTATTGGCGCTGGCATAGCCGGTCTTACCTGTGCCGTTTACCTGAAGCAAGCCGGTATTGATGCACTAGTACTCGAGGCCAGCGACGGTGTGGGTGGGCGCGTTCGTACGGATTATGTGGATGGGTTCCAGCTTGATCGGGGGTTTCAGATTTTATTAACCGCCTATCCGGAAGCGCAGCGATTGCTCAACTACAGCGCGCTGGATTTGAAACCTTTTCGATCAGGTGCGCTCATTCGTGATCAGGGGAACTGGATAACGTTGCAGAATCCACTTCAGGAGCCGCTATCAATTTTTCAAACGCTGGCGTCCTCGGTGGGAACCGTAGGCGATAAACTACGTATTGCGGAATTAATGCGCCGAACCCAAAGCCTGACCTTTGATGAATTATTCCGCCAAACGTCCATAACAACCCTCGCTTTTTTACAGGAATTTGGGTTTTCAGAGCAAATCATTAACCGGTTTTTCCGTCCGTTTTTTGGCGGTGTGTTTCTGGAAGACAACCTGACGACGTCGAGCAATTTCTTCGAATTCTGTTTCCGGATGTTTTTCTCAGGCGATGGGGCCGTACCCGCAAAAGGCATCATAGCCATTGCCGATCAAGTAGCGAGCCACCTGAACCCTGAACAGATTCGGCTGAACAGCCCGGTGGACGGAATTTCGGGCAATACCGTTCGCTTACGTACTGGCGAGACAATCAAAGCCCGTGCCGTTGTGCTGGCCGTCGATGCAGCTCAGGCGGCTACGTTGTTAGGGAACCCTGCTCCTACTGAACAGGCATTTAACCAGACTACCTGCACCTACTTTTCAGCCGATCCCGCTCAACTTACGATCAGCCCTGAGCAGAAAAAGTTATTGATTCTCAATACGAACCGGAATTCAGTGGTGCATAATATTGCCATTATGAGCGATGTTGCCCCCGACTATGCACCTGCCGATAAGGTCCTGATTTCAGTAAGTACACAAGGACCACAACCCATCAGCGAAACAGCCTTAGCCGAACTGATTAAGCAGGAACTTGTTGGCTGGTTCGGCCAGGGAGTTCAGGCATGGCACCATTTGCGCACCTATTCGATTCCGCGTGCGTTACCCGCCTATGCTCCAGAACAGGCAGGCGAAGACGCACTTCGTAAATCCCTCCAGCCAGGTCCTAATCTCTACCAGTGTGGTGATCAAACGGCCTATCCATCGCTCAACGCAGCCATGCAAACGGGTCGGGAAGTAGCGGAGATGATCAGTAAATAATAGTGGGAGTCGTGTAGTGGTGCAGTAGTGTAGTAGGTTTTAGGAACTACTACACTACTGCACCACTACACGACTCCCACTATTAACCAATTACTGTTTGGCACTCAGTTGATCCAGAAACAGGTACCGCGCCCGATTTTTCTCCGTTTCAGGGTGGGTGTTTACATCGATCAGCATGAAGGGAGCCTCTTTGTCACCGCTCACTGCCGACCATTTCGGCAAACCGGTTCCGTTGGGATTCCCGGTTTTTATAAAGTTGGCGAAGTAATTCTGCATCACTTCCGACACCTTATAATCGTCGGGCGTCCAGGCATAGGTTTTATTGCTGGCCAGATTACCCATGGCGTACTCAATTTCGGCAGAATGCACGGCTCCACGTGCCGGAGCTATTTTCATAGCCGATGCATCACCCCCTCTAACAACACCACCGGCTAAACCAGGAGCAGCATCGCCCATGGCAGCCGTCATAGCTGGGCGGGGCCGTGCGTATAGATAGCGGTATACAGGCTTACCACCCGTTTTCGCCTGTAGATCAGACCAACGCCAGGTGCTGTAGCCAATAAAACGATCGCTGGCTAAATCCGTAGCGGCCTGGAGCACCTGCTCATCCGAACTGGCTGGGTATAATTTCAATACTTCCTCAGCGCGTTCAGGATAGAGTTTCTTCACGGCGGCCGTATAATTATCTACCGTAGGTTGCTCTTTACCCAGTACAGACCGATAATTCATTTCCTCCGAATTCCAGCCAACCAGCAAGGGCACATGCGCCTGTTCACCAGCTGCGAATAGCTCAACCGGCGATTTAGGGAAGAAATAGCCGTCTAAAGCCGATGTAAACCAAGGTACACCTGGCTTGGTAGTGGCTTCGAGTAGCTTTTCTGCCGACATTGCCCGTAGCTCGGCCAGCGAATTAGCACCGGCACCGGTTGCAAACTTAACGCCCATTGCCTCGGCAGTAGCCAGTGGCGCAGGTGGCAGTGTTCCTAGTAATGAACCACTTTCGCCAATAGCACCTGCAATCAGGTTCTTCGATAAAGGCGAGACCATTTGCGCACTGACCGAAACCGAGCCTGCCGATTCACCAGCAATAGTAACCCGCTTGGGGTCGCCACCAAAGGCAGCAATGTTCTGCTGTACCCATTTGAGAGCAGCCGCCTGGTCCAGATAGCCATAGTTGCTTGATGCGTGGTGGGGAGATTCTTTGGTTAACTCAGGATGGGCCATAAAGCCAAATACGCCTAGCCGGTAGTTGACCGTGAGGGCCACAATGCCTTTACGGGCCATACTTTCGCCGTCATAACGTGACTCAGAGCCATCGCCCGCTACAAATCCACCGCCATAGAAATACACTAATACAGGGAGTTTCTCATTGGATGATTTGGCAGGAGTCCACACATTCAGATAGAGACAATCTTCGCTCATACCATCCGAGCGGAAACCCATGTCTCCAAAAATGTTGCCCTGCATGGCACGTGGACCAAAATGGTCGGCTTTACGTACCCCCGTCCAGTTTTTGGTGGGTTGTGGCTCTTTCCAGCGCAAGTCGCCAACTGGCGGTTGAGCAAAGGGAATTCCTTTGAAAGCGCGAATGCCGCTGGCTTCGGTAACGCCTTCCACCATCCCATTGGCAGTTTTAGCCTGGGGCGCATTAGTCGACTGAGCCACGGCCAAATGGGCGAATGGCACAGTCAGCAATGAAAGCATAAAAAGGGTTTTCATGTCAATCAGTTTTGTGTAATCGTGAAAAAAGGTTGGCTTACATCTATTTACTCCCTAATCAGTCAATTAGATAAGGAAGTATTTCTATTATTGTAACAAATTGATACAATAATAGACGCTTCGAGTGAGACGGCCAAAATTTTTGTTACTTGCGGCTAAATTTTAATGGCATGAATGATCAGTTACACCCGGAAGAGAGTAAAACAGACGGTTCAGGTTTTTTACCAGGTCTGGCCATCGACACGGTCATTTTTGGGTTTCACCAAAATCAGTTGAAGATTCTTCTGTTGGAGTATCGTAACACCGGGTTGATGGCGTTGCCGGGCGGATTTATTCTAACAACTGAAAATTTGAACGATGCGGCCCGACGGGTTTTATCGGAGCGAACAGGTTTGCATGATATTTACCTGGAGCAATTTTATGTCTTTGGCGATCTTAATCGCCACGACCCAAGCCCGATGCGGGCTATCATGACAGCTAAAGGATTAACGCCCAGGGAGAATCATTGGTTGCTCAGCCGGTTCGTTTCAGTAGGCTATTACGCCTTAGTTGATTTTACGAAAGCAGTGCCCATTCCGGACTCCCTGTCGGATAGTTGTGGCTGGTACGATTTAGCCAATCTTCCTCCGCTTATGCAGGATCATCAAACCATTGTTCAGAAGGCATTAGACACGTTGCGCACCGACCTTGATCGGAAACTAATTGGCTTCAATCTGCTCTCCGAAATCTTTACAATGGCTGATTTACAACGCCTGTACGAAACCATTCTGGATCAGAAACTACATCGATCCGGTTTTCAGCGCAAGATGCTAAGTCTGGGTATTCTGGAGCGTCTGGATAAGCAATACAGCGGGGGCGCTCATAAAGCCCCATTCCTGTATCGATTTAGTTCAGCTAAATAAACCAGTTACATTGCTCAAAAAATCGCGAAGCCAATAAACAACCGGTCTGATCCGTTGACCTTTTCATGCGTGGAAACGTACTGCTCCGTTATAGTTTACCCCTGCTGATTGTTCTGCCAATTGGCTTTTTATTCCTTTACCCACAACTGATTCAGTGTATTCGGGTTAGCCAGTCGGCAAACTTTCGACCACTCACGGGTATGCCAACGGTTTATGTGCATCAGGCCGCTACAAGCCAGCAACATAAACAACTCCGCCAACATGTTCGAACAGCTCAGCTTCGTATTAAACGCTTCTGGGGTGCCCAACGTGGGGGAGCTATCCTGATTTACTGTCCTCAACAAGCTGATTACGAGCAGTATTGTGCTGGTGGAGAAGGAGCTGGCTGTAGTTTGGGAATGCCCTGGGGAGACTCGTATTTGGTGCTGGGCCCGGATGGCAACAATGCTGATGTAATTGCCCATGAACTGTGCCACGATGAATTATTTACCCGGCTGGGCTGGTGGCGGGTTAAACGACAGATTCCCCAATGGTTCAACGAAGGCCTTGCCTTAATGGTGGATTACCGATTCAGCAACCCAACGATATGGGAGCATCCAGATAGTTCATCACGCAACAGATCAGAATGGCCTGAAACAAGATCCATGCACATTCGCCCACGCCCGATGTTAAAGCTCTCGGAGCTTGAAACCACCCACGATTTTTTTGGAAACAATCCTACCCATACCATGCTGGCTTATCAAACAGCCGCCGACGAAGTGGCTCGCTGGCTCGCTAAAGTAGGCCGGGCAGGTGTACCAGCCTTATCCAATGCTATTGCAAACGGCAACGATTTTAGTAATGTATATCACCGATTGGAACGAGAGAAAAAGAGTAGGTTGTAGGCCGATGAGGGCAGTTACCCGTGCCAGCCTACAACCTGCCGCCGGTTGGATTTACACCAGACTTGAACTACTTTTTACAACTTCACAATTCGCTTAGATGCCTTCCTATCCCCGACCCGTATGTTTAAAATATACGTACCGGCTGGATATTGATCGAGCGAAACCGACGATGTAGCCTGTCGGGTTTCCTGCCGGGTAGTTGTGTAGCCAGTCATATCCGTAATTTCCAGAAGCGCCGTTTGTGTCGCCGATAAGCCGTTGATTCGGACCGTCAGACTTGTGATGGCTGGAACAGGATAGACCTCCACTGCTTCGGTCAGCAATTGGTCCTCAATTCCCAATAGTGGATTCACCGTCACCGTTACCACGCGAGCTGTTAATGTACCTGCGCCACATACATTGCTAACGGATGTCAGAAAATAAGACGTGGTTTTCCTGGGGTTTACGGCAAAGGCATAGGGGTTTGTGGTGGCGGTCAATGACTGAACCGTACCCAGTCCAGTTCCAGTACTGTCACGATAGGCGAAGTTCCAGGGCGCATCGCCTGAAAACACGACGGATAAACTGGCAGGTTGTCCCTCGTAAATGGTCTGGTTCCCGGTAAGTGTGGCTGCGGCCAGCGGTCGAACGGTCAGTAAGGTTGAACTAACGCTTCCATTAACCGGGATTTTGGGATTCGTTGCTACAACACGCACCCGGTAGGTACCGCCCGTTGTATTGGTTGGAATCGTACCGGTCACTTGCCCATCCGTAGCCAGGCTATTCGGTACATCCACATAAGATACTTTTGTCGTATCCGTTTCAATCCGAGCCAGTTGAAGCTTAAAAACGCTCCCCGAATTGAATACCCCTGATGTTGAGAAACGCGTTGTCAAACTAGCGCCCGCACAGAGGGTTGTTGAGGTAAGAGCTAAGGTCTGAATAGTAGGCACAAGGACAGTGACCGTAGCTGACGATCCATTGTTGGGCAATCCGGTTCCGCATTTATTGCTTACTTCAGTAACCTGGTAAACAGTCGTTTTCTCTGGCAGAACCAGAATGGTTGTGTCTTTTATGGCGGTTCCGGTTAACCCAGTCGACAATTTATAGCGGTATGGCCCTATGCCCGTAAAGGTTAGTTTCAGGGGCACCTCTAATCCCAGATTGGCGGTAGTACTGCCCGTTATAGACATAGCGGGTAGCGCCTGAACAAATACGGTGATGGCCACTTTCGCACTTTCGCACCCATTGGCCGTTTGCGTCACATAATACACATCCCCATTCGGATTGGAGGAAACAGTCAGCGTGGGTGGTGTTGGGGCTGTTGTTGTCACGTTACCACTCGGGTCGGTCCATTTCAGATTTGTACCCGTAGCCTCCAGCGGCTGCGCAGTAGTTCCCTGACAAAGTTCAACCGTTGCCTTACTAACAGTTGGAACAGGTGTTGTTGAAATTGTAACAACCAACGTAGACTTTGGGCTTTCGCAGCCATTTACGGTTTGCGTCACCAGCAGCGAAAACGCCCCCCCTTTGTCGGTGGTGATTGTCGGAGCGGCACCAAACTTGTTTCCATCGGTGTTGTACCAGGTTAGCCCCTCACCTATGGCCGTTACGGCTTCAGCCGATGCAAACTGACAAATCGTCTTTGGCGTTACAGCCGGTGCAGATGGGATGGGCTTTACTACAACCGCCAGCAGGGCGCGAGGGCCTTCACAACCTTCCAGACTTTGGCTAACGTAATAGCTTGTCTGACCCGTCTGGCTGGTACTGTAGGTTGGCGACGTTGTTATACCAGTACCGCCTGTTTCGGTGGTGTACCATCGTAAGTTCTGGCCAGTGGCCGAAAGTGACTGAGTTGGGGAGTTCTGACAGACTGACAGTGCCACAGTGCCCGGTGCACCTGGTGTGGATTTGGTGGTTACCTTAATTTCGGCCCGCGCGCTTTCACAATTATCCGTCGTTTGAGTCACAAAATAGCTTACCGTCCCTGGTATATCGGTTGACGGCGTAGGCGCTGTAGCGAAGGTTTTTCCGGATGCGTCGTACCATTTTAACCCCGTACCCGTAGCAGAAAGCGATAAAGCCGCTGTTTGCTGGCAGTAACTATAGGAGTTGATTGCCGTTGGTGCGGCTGGTGCGGCCTTTACGGTCAGAATGGTCGGGCTTGGGCTTCCATTGATATCTGGATTTTTTGATACTACCCGAATCCGGTAATTTGTTCCGGCGGGTGTACCGACTGGAATTGTAGCCCTGTATACAATTTCATAACGACCCGATGCCGATACAAAGACTGAAGGAATTTCGGTATAGGTCGCTCCGCCGTCAGATAGCTGTATCGCGTAGCCATCAGCAGCTGTGGTTCTAAAACCAGTGACATCCAGTTGCGCGCCTGGACAAATTGCGGTCACGCTTAGCGGCTCTGTATCGAGCGTTTGTGCTGATAAACGGCTGGCACAGGCAAGTTGAATAAGGAGGAATAGACTTGTCAGCAGACGTTGCCTGATGTGTTTAAGCGAACTAGTTGAGGGTAGATGGTAGGGCATATGTAGTGATCGGGCTATGGGTTAGGTATTAATCAATGAACAGAGCAAATATAGACCTCTATTGACGGATTTATAGTAAACGGTAACTCAGCGCTCAATTACCCTATTCGAAAAAGGAAATGTTTTCTTATAACCCAATTTAAACGCGTATGGGTTTATTATTACTTGTTTATCATGGTTACGTCAAGCCAACCAGTTTCCCTTTTTTTCCTTTTGTAGCCAATTCATCTGGCAAATGAGCTAAAATTTCGTCCCTGAATGTGTTAATAAGTTTACGCTTAAGGAAGCTTCGATGCATCACAAGACTTACTTCCCGGACCGGTTGGGGCTGATCGAATGGGCGAAGTCGTGCCTGGCGGATGGTATCCATATCCAGTGTAGCCAGATAGGGCAATAATGTAAATCCTCCCTGTTTGTCAATTAGCTTGATCAATGTTTCGAGTGATCCTGTTTCATAGCGCAGGGCCGTTGTCCCGTTGGCTTGCCGATCTGCCCCGCACAGGTTCATAACCTGGTTACGAAAGCAGTGGCCTTCGGTGAGCAGCCAAAGTCCATCCGTATCCAGATCAGCGGGAGCAATGGTTGAGTTGGCAAGTAATGGGTTTGATTCGGCAGCGTAGACGACAAAAGGCTCCTGAAATAACGGGATTTCAGTAATGCCATTTTCTGCCAGGGGCGTAACAACCAGACCTACATCAATTAATCCATTCCGAAGTCGTTCAACAACCTGTTCTGTCACTAACTCCTGAATTTGTACCGATACGGCCGGGTATTTGGCTATAAATTCGCCGATAAAATAGGGCAGCAGATACGGAGCCAGCGTTGGGATGATCCCAATTCTGAAATCACCCCGAAAATCGTCTTTCGATTCACTGACCAGTTCAGGAATTCGCTGGGCAGCCCGTAATACATCCCGTGCCTGAGCCAGAATAGCCTGCCCTGTTTCGGTTGGTACTACAGGTTGCTTTGATCGGTCAAAAACCAGAATACCCAGTTCATCTTCCAGCTTTTGAATCTGCATGCTCAATGTTGGCTGCGTTACATGACAGGCTTCTGCTGCGGTCGCAAAATGCCGATACGTATCTACGGCAACAATATAATCGAGTTGTGATAAGGTCATCAACAAATATAGGGGGATGAGGTAAGATGTAGGATATAGGATGTATGGTGTATGATTCGGTGCAGGGAAAGGATTACATCCTACCCTCTCTCGTTAACAAATCTAAAGTCCGAAGAACCAAACCAAACCGTTGTTGTTCTATTTTTGTCAATCTAACCCCCCACATCGATGAAAGAAGTTCGACTTTTCGTATTGCTGCTCTTAGTAAGTGGACCATTTAGCATAGCGCAGTCAAAGAAAGCAACGAATCCACCCGCTCCTGGCTTCGATCTGGCGGGTTCGGACGCCCGAGCGGTACAAATTGCCGATGAGGTTATGGCCGCTATGGGAGGTCGGGCGGCCTGGGATGAAACCCAGCTCATTGCCTGGAATTTCGACGGGGTTCGGAAACTCGTCTGGGACAAGTGGTCGGGCGATGTTCGGGTCGATAATCTGCACGACGATCAGACCGTCCTACTGAACATTAATAATGATATGGGGCGTGTTTTTCGAAAAGGGGAAGAACTAACAACAGCTGATTCGGTAGTCAAATACGTCAGACAGGGGAAACGGAACTGGATTAATGACTCCTACTGGCTATTCATGCCGTTCAAGCTTAAAGATCCTGGCGTAACACTCAAGTATATTGGCCCAGAACCTACCCAGATTGGCAAACCGGCGGATGTACTACAGGTTACATTTAAAAATGGTAGCCCAATGCCCGGTACACGCTATAAAATCTGGGTCGATAAGAAATCCCGGCTGGTAACGCAGTGGGCCCATTTTCAGAAACCGGTTGATCAACAACCCGCCTTCATACTTCCCTGGGATGATTATCAGCAACACGGCAACATTTTACTTTCGGGAGACCGGGGTGACCATGAGCTAACCGATATTATGATTTTTTCGGGCTTACCCGGTGAAGTATTCAGTGATTTCACCCGTACTGATCTCAGCCGATACCCCGCAGCCAAATGAATACCAATTACCGTAACCCAGTATCAAAACAACCTAGTTAAATCTCTGTTTTCCTCTACATGGAAGTTTCTGTTTTACAGCCACACGTTACTACCCCAAAATCGGTGGGTAAAACGGGCGTTTTAATTGTTAATCTTGGTACACCCGATAGCCCTGCTGTTCCGGATGTCCGTAAATACCTGCGCGAATTTTTAATGGATGGCCGGGTCATTGACATCTCGTATGTGTCGCGTTTTCTGCTTGTCAATGGCATTATTGCCCCATTTCGGGCGCCTAAATCGGCAAAGATTTATAAGCAGCTCTGGACAGAAACGGGTTCCCCATTGAAGTATTATGGTCATGTAGTGGAGCAGGAACTTCAAAAGCAATTGGGTGATGAATATGTAGTAAAACTGGCGATGCGCTATCAAAGCCCCAGCATCGACGCTGGCTTGAGCGAATTTCAGAAGCTTGGCCTAACCGATATTGTTGTCGTTCCATTTTTCCCGCAATATGCATCGGCCTCAACGGGTTCGGTCTATGAAAAGGTAATGGACATTGTCAGGAGTTGGGAGATCATTCCGGCCATTCGGTTCGTTAATCGTTTTCTGGAGCACCCTAAATTTATTGAGGGCTTTGCTCAAATAGCCCGCAAATACATGGCGGCTTATGATTACGACCATTTCCTGTTCAGCTATCATGGTCTACCCCAAAGCCAGATTCGGAAAGGTGATATCACGAAAACGGTTTGTCAATTTGGTGAATGCTGTAGTACCTTCCACGCCCTGAATCAGCATTGCTATCGGGCACAATGCTTCGAAACAACCCGACTGCTGGTAAAGGCATTAGGCATTCCTGAAGGGAAATATACAACCTGCTTTCAGTCACGACTGGGCAGCGACCCCTGGATTAAACCCTACACCGACGATATTATTAAGGAATTACCTGGAAAAGGTATCAAAAGCGTACTCGCCTTTTCCCCTGCTTTTGTGGCCGACTGCCTGGAAACAACGATTGAAGTAGGCGTGGAATACAAGGAATTATTTGAGCAGGCTGGCGGTGGACACTGGCAACTAGTAGAGAGTCTGAACGACAGTCCCATCTGGATCGAAACACTGATCGATCTTGTCAAAACAGCATAGGAACGATGTTTAGCCTATTTTATTTATTTTAACCACAGAGGCACAGAGAACACAGAGTTTTAATTAGTTAGCAAAACTCTGTGTTCTCTGTGCCTCTGTGGTTAAAACTCTTTCATAAAAATAGCCCGCTTCTTGTTTAGAGAAAGCGGGCTTTACATTACGGCAGATACAGCACTGAGAGTATAAGAGGCAATCTATTGCAACAGGTAGTACAGCAGCAACATACGCTAATTTCTTATAGCTGGCGCCAGACTATATATGCGTTCTATTTTCTAAACGCATCTTCATGTACTAATGTTTTCCTGAAGTTATTTTAATCCATCAGGGTAACCAGATAGAACTATCGAGTTATAGCAACGTAATCAGACCTTTAATAACTGAACCTAAACGGATAGCATCAAAAATACGGGCTTCGCTGGCTCCGTGTTTCAACACGCTTTCTTCGTGCGACCGAACGCAGAGTTCGCACCCATTCACAGCCGAAACGACCAGACTCATCAGTTCAAAAAACTCTTTCCCCAAGATCGGATTCATCATGATACTCATACGAATACCGGGCTGCGTTTGCTGGTAATACTCTTTGCTGACAAAGTGCCGGAACCGATAAAACACATTGTTTGTGCTCAACAGCGATGTACAGGCAATGGTCTCCGCCACCTCGGCATCGGTTGCCCCTTCCTGCTGGGCAGCATTGGTCAGAGAATCAACCAGCGGCTGTAGTTTTTCATTGACCGCTACCGACAAAGCCAGCAGTAAAGCTTCTTTCTTCGTCAGCGTCTGGCTGCTGTTCAACACATTGCCAACGTTAATTTTCAGATCGCGCAAATAGCGGTGATCAGCTTTCGCCAGAGCCTCCAATGCTGGATAGTCAGCTTCTACATTCATCCCCACCAGATTCAGCAGCGATAAAACGGTTTCGTTTTGTGTGGTTGTCATGATTAATGTTGAATTAGCGAATGATAGAATGAATGAATAAACCGTGCAGTGCACTTAGTTATTCACTCATTCTATCATTCAGGCATTCACTCATTGATTAAGCCGTTAACGTAGCTTCGCCTTTTACCCAGTTGCAGGGGCAAAGTTCGTCGGTTTGCAGCGCGTCTAACACACGAATTACTTCATTCACGTTCCGGCCAACCGATAGGTCGTTCACCGCTACCCAACGTACAATACCTTGTGGATCAATGATGTAGGTTACGCGATAGGCCACTTTCTCATTGGCTTCCAGAATGCCTAACTCTTCGGCTAGTGACTTCGATGTATCGGCCAGCATTGGGAATTTCAAGCCACGCAGATCGTCGTGGTTTTTACGCCAGGCCAGGTGAACGAATTCGCTATCTGTCGAAGCACCAATCATCATCGTATCGCGATCCTGAAAATCTTCGAACTTCTTGTTGAACTCAGCAATTTCCGTTGGACAAACGAAGGTGAAATCTTTTGGCCACCAGAACATGACCAGCCACTGGCCTGCATTCTTGTGATCATCCGACGAGATTTCGTAGAACTCTTTGTCTTTTTCAAGCGATACAACAGCCAGTTTCTTGAAATCCGGGAATTGCGACCCTACCGATAAAATATGATTTTTCATGGAATATATTGAGGTTGTAGTGCGACCATTATCTTGATCCAGTGCAAAGTAAGGAAGCATTATGCACTTGATACATGATTTTTATCAATCAGCTCATAGATAAAATCTATCTATTTTAAGGAATTATAATGATATTCAAGCAACTACGGAATCGAGTCAACGCAGCCAGCTATATATATTCTTTAAAGAATAATGCAATTAGTTGAAAACATACAAATTATAATTTTACCAATATGCATGAAAAAGCCCGACGAGAAAATACTCATCGGGCTTTTAGGTAAACCTATGTTTTAACGGCTAGGCCGCCATGCGTAAATACGGTTCCTGCCCCGATTGTGGTTCTTCCAGCATGGGCGCGATAACGGTATTCATCCGCTCCCGAACAAAGCTCTCCTGCAGGTAAGACGGTAACTTAGCTACCAACTGACGATACGCCTGCATACCCAACGCCTTCGCGATATACGCTTCATGCACGGAGTTTACGTGCGATACGATATTCACTAAACTCTGGTGAAACAGTTTCACATCAATTTCAGAATCGACAAACCGTTCAATTTCCCGGTTTGTCGACGAAATCCGTAGGCGACTCAACATATCGAAGTAGGTCGTATAGCCGATTTGCTTGGCCAGTTGCTTGTACTGTTCGACACTAAACTTCTGTAGAATTTCGCCCGTTTTGGGGCTACGTAATGCCGTTTTCGGATTTGTCTGAATCGCGTTACGCAAGGCTCTCACCCGTTGATCACGCGTAGTTTTCAGAAACTGGGCCAGTTCAACCTGCACCGAACCTTCGCGCGAAGGCAATAACAGATCGGTTTTAGCCGCTACACTAAACCGCTTCGCCATAGGCAGGCGCTGGATACGGTAGCTATTGATCGGTCCGAGGGCATAGTAGCCAATCGAAGCCGGATAATAGCCTCGTACAACCATATTGCCGATTCGCTTCCGAATCAGCTCTTCATTACTCACGTTAATGCCCTGCACAGCCAGAAATGCCCGTGCACTAAACAGGGCACTGTAATACGCCTGAGGGAAGGTCCAATGCAACGAACTTTGTAAATATTGCTCATCGTTGACAACCGGCGTAATTCTCAGGGCATATTCGGCACTCCAGCTATTCAGCAATAACTTCTCCAGCGCCTTCTGACTTCCATCGGTCACGCGTCCATAGAACTGCTGAAAGATAGGAAATTTGGCCAGATCGAAGAAGTCGTTTTGGTGATGGATATGGTAATCCATCGCAAAGAAGTGGTTCAGAAACACCTGCGCCGGAATAGATTTCCGCCAGTTATCGTCGAGCGGCAAGTTGCCCGCTGAAGCCTGTGCAAGGGGTGCCTGAGCGTTCGGGGAATGCATCGTTGCGTTGGTTTTCTGTGTCATACAATACTAACGAAAAAGAGCATTTTCGAGTTCATTTTTCAGGCATAATTTCACCTATTCAACATATTGATTACCAATAATTTAACCAGTAATTTTTAAACCAAAAAAGCACCTTAAAATTGAGCCTGACAAAGCTGGGCCAGTAGGTAACTTTTGGGTATTTAGGTGTACTTTTGCCCTAGGTTTCAACGTTGCCTCTATAGTATGAAATTAACAACGTATTTAGTGATTTTCGGGGGTCTAGGCCTAAGTAACTTAACTCCCTCAATCGTATGCGCACAGCCTAAGCACCAGGTAGCGCCGACCACCAGTACGGCAGTTGTAGATGGGCTCGTGCAGGATGGTCAGACAAAACAACCGATTGCGGGTGCCAGCGTTCTGGCGAAAAGCCGAGATGGAGTTGTTCGGGCTCAGCAAGCCACCACTACAAATGGAGCCTATCAACTTACATTAGACCCAAAACAGTCGTATATTCTCACGATAAAAGCGGATGGATATGTTTCGCTCGATGAGCAAATCACCTTCACGTCGCCAACAGTAGACCATCTTGACACAAGGAAAAACCCATCTCTTTTATATCGGGATCGGGCCGGAACAAAAGCCTCTGTTGCAACAACACGCACTACAGCCGCGCCAGTGCATACGGCAACATCAGCGATAACCTCTCCTCTACCTGCACCCGCGGCAACCACACCCCCTGTATCTGAGCAACCCGCTGTTAGTAACACGTCTGCCGTTCATACATCTCGCGTAACGCCCCCAAAAACGCTCGATGCCAAGGTGACTTATACACCTCCTCCTATTGCAGCAGCGGCAGGCAAAACGACCCAGTTACAGGCTCTTCAGTTTGTACAGAGCAAAGCAGAACTACTACCCGACGCCCAACCCGCTTTAGAACAACTCCTGGCCTTTATGCGTGACCATGCCACCGCCGAAATAGAACTGGCAGGTCATACCGACAATCAGGGTGATTTTGATGAGAACCTCAAGCTCTCGAAGCAACGGGTAGAGCTGGTGAAAGACTATTTAGTAAAGAATGGCATCGCGGCCAACCGGGTAACCACTCGTGGCTACGGTCCTACGCGCCCTATTGCGAGCAATAACTCGGAAACCACCCGAAAACTCAACCGACGGGTTGAAATGACGGTGCTGAAGGAGTAAATGAAGGTTTATAGTTTACGGTTGGCTGACGCGTCAGCTATTTGTGCGTCAGCCAGCCGTAAACCGAATATCGTAAACCAACTATTATTTCCTCCCCAACCACAGCCCACCAATCACCAATCCGGTGCCAGTAGCGGTATAGAGCGAAATGGGTTCGCCCATGAGCAGGTAGGAATACGCAAAGCCGAAGATTGGGCAAAGGAACAGCCATAATGAAGCCCGGATGGCATCTTGCTTAACTAGATAAAACCAAAGTTGCAGGGCTCCCACCGATACCGGCAAAATCAGCCACAATACCGACATCCAAAACCGCAGATCATAGTGCGATGTACTAAAGGCCGTTGGATCAAGTACAGCTACAAGTATAGTAAACGGAAGCAGTTGAAATCCGCCCAGCAACACCTGCCACCCATTGATAACCAGATTCGGTAACCGCCAGTTGATGTTGGCGTAATAGACCGTGGCCAGCGATATGGAAACCACACCGATTAACAAAATCAGTAATCCCTCTACCGTGGCGTAACTGTTCTGAAGGAGTGGATAAGTGGCTATACCTACTCCCAGAAGTCCGAGCAATAACCCACCCAGTTCATTCCAGCGGGGCATCCGGCGCAACCACAGGGCCGATAACAGGGCAATAAATAACGGGTTGGTAGCCGTTGATAAACTACCAATCCCAGCCGATACCTGCTTCAGTGCCAGTACAAATGCCCCAAGATAAATAGTCGTATTGAGGAGGGCGAAAATGGCTAATTGACGCCACTCCACACGCGTAGGCCAGGCGTTTTGCGTGCGCTGAATGCCATACGCAAACAGAAGCATACCGCCCCCAGCGATAAAAAATCGAACGTTAGCCAGAATAAGCGGATGTACCGACTGCACGCCAAACTTGGTAGCAACCGAAGCCGAAGCCCATAAAGCAGCAAAGAGGAGGCCGGCCAGCGCGCCGGCAGGAATAAGTTCTTTCACAGCTATAATTTCCGAATACGTACTTTTTTAGCTGTTACAACAGTGAATGCGTTGATTAATTTATCACTGTAGTCTCGCAATGTTCTCAAAATAATTTGCCCTTTTTCTTCGGATGTTATTTTGGGCAAGCGATAAAACAGAATACCACTATGAATATGCCCTTTTTGAAAATGTAGTTTACCAAAATCACTGTCGCCGGTCAATAAAACAGTTGCCGACGAAACAGCTGTTTTAAGTACAGTTTCATCAGCAACCCCACCTAGTGTTTCCTGAATCGACGTTACCGTATACCCTTCAGAACGCAATAAGCGGATAACTCTGCCTTCTACATTTTCGTCAGCCAGCAACTCGATCATGCGACTGATTTACGACTTCGTTTCGTATGGACCGTGTGCGCTGCAAACCGCAGGCAAGCATAGATAGCTTCACGAGTGAGGTGTGGATAATCTTCGAGTATCTCTTCAACACTTTCTCCATAGCCCAACTTTTCAACAACCAGCTCTACCGTAATTCGGGTACCTTTAACAATAGGCTTACCAACCATAATAGCGGGGTCAGCGGTGATATAATCCTGCCATTTCACATCTATCATAACTTACTATTTTTGACAAATATAGCTTAAATTACCCCACCAGATAGCCCAATTCACGTAGTCGGCTTCGAAAACGGGGGAGTTGATCATTGGCCACCAGTATACGAAACCCTTCGGCTTTTACAACCATTGTTTTCAGAACAGCATCCTGCGCCAGCACCCGAATCAGGGGCTGATTATCGGGCGATATACGATAGGTCACCATGTCTGTAACAGCCGTCAGTGGGTCGGCTTTGCTGGTCAACTCATCGAAGAACGCCTTCCAGTTGGGGGGTAGGTTCGGGGCAACCGACTTGCAGAATAAAGTGATTTTTGAGAGCAATTGCTGTTTGGTTTTACAGTCTTTCAAAAACGTGTCGGGCGTAACCCGGAACCGCGTCGGGCTGACGCGCTCGGCATAATTGGCCAGAATGGTTTCGGCCACCACATGTTCGGGATCGCAGAAGATGAGCAGCGACTGGTCATCGAACCGAAGCTCCTGCGTAGCCGTGTTTACTTTGGGGACATAGGCATCAGTCGTCCGCCCGAAGATTGATGAACCGAGGTTATTGAGCTTTACATAGCGCAATCCGTCGTAGGCGGAATAGTAGTCCTTGGCGAATTTCCCCGTCGGTGCTTCGTAAGCAATATCGAGCCAGCCTAAAGCGGCAAACAGGAAGAATCCAGCCAGCAAGGCGGGACGCTCCACAAAGAGATACGCATTGGCACTCGTCACGCTTTCCTTATTCATGAACCCAGCCCGCCAGGGCGACTCGGCTTCGTACGTTAACGACGAATACTCACCCGGCCGACAGGGGCGCACCTGTAAGTCGTGAATCTGCCCGTAGGCCAGTAAATTTTCGGTAGATACCCACTCGCCTACAGGTAGCCGGTTCATCCATTCTACCAGCGCCAGTTCAGCTTCCTGTTTATAGTAATAAAAGCTAACGTACCCGTGGTTTTTCAGGTCGTTGAGCAGGAATAATACTGCGAAGGTTTTATCCAGCGTTTTTCTGAACTGACGAAGCGAATCCAGCGAATCGGGGTTGATCTGGCTTTTTTTGGGCTGATAGGAGACCAGCATCTGCGCCAGGCAGGTTGTACGAATCAGCGAGAACGCGTCATTATCGGGAAAGAACTCCCGTATGCCCAGCAGCTTCCGCATCTTCTTCAATCCATTGGCGGCCACTTTGCCTGAGTTATTGACGGCAATACTATCCTGCATTCGATACGCCAGCAGTTTCTGAATTTCTTCAAAAATGATCAGTTCGCCATCTTCCCAGCGTAGTAAGCCCGCCAACGGTTCCGGGGATGTTCTGAGCTGGTAGTTTTCGGGCTGCGGATAGGTGTTTTGCAGAAAAGCCCGGATGGTCGACGGCCATTCCAGCACGATCGAACCGTTCCAGCCTTCGCCCTTGTGCGGTAACAGTTTAAACTTCTTGTTGAGCTTAACGTCGCCCCCAAAAAACTGATGTCTCCCCTCCCGAACGATCATATCCGAGCCAATCGCCTGCCCCAGCACCTCGGCAGATACTCTGGGTAGCCAGGTCAGTTGCTCGGCCGCTTTTTGAAGTTCGGGTGGTAACGTATCCCGAAACAGTCGGTACACATCAGCATTGCTAAATATAAACGCGACGCTCCAGACTAACCGGGCTTTGTTGGGCGTACTCGTCTCCGACGTTGTGAGAAGTGTGTAGGGCAGATTGAGCGACAAGCCATCGAGAAAATCCAGGTGATTCAAGACCACCTTACGCGCATAGCTGGCCAGGGCCTGCAACCCCTCTTTATTATAGTTCTGATCAAGATCGGCAATGATGGCCGGAGCAATACGAGCACCCGTTTGCTTGATATAGGCTTTTGTAATCTCGCTGGCAATATTATTCCGGTTACGCTCATTACTGGTATTCCCTTTGATGAGCGCATCTAATTTGCTAATCAGTTGTGTTTGCTCCATAGTAAGTTAATGGATAATGTAAAATGAATAATGGATAATGAATAATAATCAACACGTTAATAATCACATCATTACTAATTATCCATTGTACATTGTACATTACCCATTACCCATTGCCCATTTACTTAATTACTCCAACATGAATGTGATGTCGGATTCGCTAAACGATTTCAATGCCGACGCATCCGCACTGATAACGGCGTTGAACAGTTCGGCTTTCTTCTGCTGCAATTCCATGATTTTCTCCTCGATGGTGCCCTGCGTAATCATCTTGTAGGCCATCACTTTTCGGTTCTGCCCAATCCGGTGGCTCCGGTCGATCGCCTGATTTTCGGCGGCTTTATTCCACCAGGGATCAAAAATAAAGACCATATCGGCGGCCGTGAGGTTGAGACCGGTGCCGCCCGTTTTGAGGGTCATCAAAAACACTTTGCAGGTCGAATCGGTCTGGAACCGCTCTACCAGTCGCTGCCGGTCGCGGGTGGAACCGCTCATGCTCACGTAGTCGATTCCCTGCGCGTCCAGCTGTTCACCAATACGTTCGAGGGCGGCCAGGTAGTTCACAAAGACCAGCATTTTATGGCCGTTGGCAGCGGCATCGGTCAGTTGCTCCACCAGCATTTCTATTTTGGGGGATTCAATGTTCCCGCCCGATTTGGCTTCGGGAATACTGGCAATCTGGCGAAGTTCATTAAAAGCCTGAAACACAAAAAACTGGCTTTGCTCCAGCCCTTTTTCGGCAATCTGCTTCTCAATATTTTCCTTGTAAAACTGCCGTCGCTGCTCGTAGAATCTCCGTTGCACATCCGACATTTCGATGTACAACACCTGTTCGATTTTGTCGGGCAATTCGGTCAGTACGTTCTTCTTTAACCGCCGGAGAACAAAGGGGTAAATCTTCTTGCGGAGTTCATCGATTACGTCGGGGTCGTTGTGTTTCTGAATAGGTGTCAGGTAATTATGGCCAAACTGTTCCGCCGACCCGAACATGGCTGGGTTCAGAAACCGAAACAGCGAATAGAGTTCCGACAGGTTATTTTCGATGGGCGTACCGCTGAGGGCCAACCGGTGTTTGGCCTGGAGCAGCACCACCGCCCGGCTCGCCTGCGACTGTAGGTTTTTGATATTTTGCGATTCGTCCAGAATCACGTAAAAGAAAGCCCGCTCCCGAAACTTTTCGATGTCGTTCCGCAGCAGGGCGTAGGTCGTAAAAATGAGCTGATGCTCGCAGGCTACGTCCAGATCACGGTGGTCGGCGTAATAGGTGTAGGTGGTCAGCTGAGGATTGAACCGTTCTACTTCCTTCTGCCAGTTGAACAGCAGACTTTTGGGCATGACGACCAGCGTGGGTAGCGATTCTTTCGGATAAAATCGCGAAAGTAAGGTGATGGTTTGCAGGGTTTTACCCAGTCCCATATCATCGGCCAGACAGCCGTTGAGCTGGTAGTCATGCAGGTGTTCGAGCCATTGAACGCCCCGTTTCTGATACGGTCGCAAGGTAGCATTTACCGCTGCCAGTCGGGGTTTCTTGTCGGCCAGTTCGTTGAAACCCGCAAAAAAGGCGCGGGATTTCTTGAATGTCGCGTCGGCAACAGCTTCATCCAGAAGCCCTTCGGCCAGTGGCAAATCGAAAAACGAGAGTTTGACTTTATCTTTTTTACTTTTCTGAAAGAGTCGTTCGAGCTTACGGATATAGGTTTCGTTCACGAGCGCGTGACTGCTGTCGGACAGTTGTACGTACCGCTGCTGGTTGTATTGCCGAATCACATCGAGCAACCCAAGTTGCTGCTCGCCGAAGCTAACAGTAGCATCACCTTCCAGAAAGTCGATGCCGTGACTCAGGTTCAGATTCAGCCGGGGCGGGTAGGTACTAATCCGGTATTGCTTCAGTTTCTCGGCCCCGAACAACTGGAAGGTTTCCAGTAGTTGGGGCAATTCCTGGTAGATAAACGCACCGGCTACATCCTGCGGCAACACAAACAAGTTACCCTCTACAATGTACTGCCCCTGCGATTTCCTCCGACCCTTCTCCTTAACCGTATGCTTCTCAATCAGTTGGCTAACCGTATCGATAAGTCGATTGAGTGACTGGCGCTCCACAATCCGAATGGAAATGGTTCGTTCGAGGGGGTTAATATCGGCATACCGATACAAATCAAACTCGTCCAGGAATCCGGCATCGGTCTGAGGCAATTGCTGTGTTACACGAACATAGAGCGATTGGTCGGCGTCGATTTTCTCAAAAATCAGGCAGGGCTGGGCCATAATCGGCTCCGTGCCCGTCGTGAGCAAGCGATAGTCCTCGTACTCAACCAGCACATTGTCAAGATTCGACAGGGCCAGCGAGAGGTATTTTGTCAGGTCAGAAACCGCCAGCGACGTATCGAACAGCGGCACCCGGTTGAAGGCCGGGCCTACTTCGCTGATCTCAACCACCCGCCCCGCCGACAGGACGTTTCGCTCGTTAATCAGCAGAAAATCAGCCTCGTACTGCCCATCGACAAACAGGCGAACACTAGCCTCCAGCGTTTCAGCAGTTGGCTTATCGGTGGCTCCGTCCTCTGCGTTTGATTTGATCTGGAGTCGCAACTCCCCTAAACTAGATGCATCGGAGAAATTGACAAACGTAATGGGCTTATTTCGTTCATCGACCACTACGGGGCAGTGGCGCACATAATCGAGCAGGTAGTCGTACTGATGCAGGTACAACTCGGCCGACGGGTTTTCCCAGTCGATCACAAAGCCATTGCGTTCGCGGAGTTGCTGCATGGCCCGGAGCAAATTTCGCAACGCCCCGCTGTACCCCTGATAATCGGGTTCGACCACTTCTCCCCGCTCATTGACAATCCTAAGGTAGCTCCCATCTGCATCGAAACAAATCTGTACACGCAGAGCTTCAACTTTGGCGGCTGGCGCAAATTGGGAGGTTGTCGGATGCCGTCGAAACTGATCGAAAAGCGATTGAGCCATGTAGCGAAAACAGGAGTTAACAACAGGGCAAAGATACGGCTAAAACCCAATCTTGCCCTTCCGTCCATTGGGCTTCTGCTCATTAGCCCAGTCGCGCATGTCGGCGAGTTCTTTCTCGAAACCGCCCGACAGAATCGGGAAGCGGCACCAACTAGCCGTTTGTATGGGTATCATTCGAGTCATTATTCTTCAGCAGTGACCTGTTCAGTAATGAAGTCGTTAAATAGCTGGATTCGCATAAAATCTTTTGCCTTCAATCCATCATACAATGGCTTATCACGAGTTAGCAAAATAGCATCTAATTCAATACTTAGTGCCACATAAGCTACGTCTTTAGGATCAATGTCAGCCACCAATTTTTCTGCCTGTTCGTATGATTCCGGTGTGATTATATAATCGGGCACAACAATGATCTTAGAGAACAGAAAGAGCGTAAACTCTTTTAAATCTGTCCCCTTAATAGCTGATTTTTTGAGAAAGACCTTGCGATACCCATTTAGTTCAGCCAAGACAAAATCGGGTGTATAAAAAACATTCGTTTTCTCTCCGAATATAATTCGATAAATTACCTTCTGACTAATAACTCCACTAAACAGAATATTGGCGTCTAATATGTATTGATTCATGCTGCCGATTTCCGTTTCTCCCGGTACTCTTCAAATGCTTGTTGTCGAGCATCCTCGAACTCCTGCTGCCAATTAACATCCGTAGCGTCATGCATCGCCGACTGAATCCTGCTTTCGAGGAGTTTTATGCGTTGGAACATCAGTTCATCTTCCAGCAATTGCTTAACTGCTCCTAAGCCAAGTTGCTGGATAAGATCGTCCTGAACTTGTAATTGAATCGTTGCCATAGTACAGCCAATTTACACGAATTATACCCTAAAACCCAATCTTACCTTTTCGGCTATTGGGCTTCTGCTCGTTGGCCCAGTCGCGCATGTCGGCGAGTTCTTTCTCGAAACCACCCGACAGAATCGGGAAACGGCACCACGAACGCGGATCGAGGTTGTGGTCGTCGAGGTGGAACGAAGGGGCGTAGCGTTCGCGCTTCCACTGGTTGCGGCTCCACAGTTTGAAAAAGCGCTCAACCCAGACCAACAACTTCTCCCGATCATAACGGCCTGCGTACCGAACCTCGACAAGCTTTAACACCTCAACGGGCGGCTGCTTATCGCGAATGGCGGCTTCTTCAATGGAGTTCAACACATCGTAGGCCATCAGGTCGTCTTCGTCGGTTTGTTTTTTGTCTAGCGGACGGAGTTCGGCGGTGGGTTGCAGGTTATTGACGGCGTGCAGGCCCTTCACTTTGATTAGGTGATCGGATGCGGTTGGCTCCATCACCGAACCAGTGCGGTCGGCGGGGGTCGATTCGTTTTTCACGTTCAGGCCAACCGTTTCGAGCCAGCGCAGCCAGCCCCGCAGAAAATGCTTGTCGATGCCCGTAATGGGCGAAATACTCCCCGCAGTGTCGCCGTCCATGGTGGCATAGCCAACAGCGGCTTCGGAGCGGTTCGACGTACTCAATAGCAACGAATTGTTGAGGTTCGCCATCATCCAGATGCCCGGAGCCCGCACCCGCGCCTGTATATTTTGCAGCGCCAGATCATCGGTATCCCACGACAGTTTTCGCCCTAGCTGAGCCTCAATCAACTCCCGGTAGGTTTCGACCAGGCCGTTGATGTTAATATTCATAAAGGTTGCCCCGATATCCTCCGCCAGTTCTTTGGCCGAATTGAACGTATCGTCCGACGAGTTTTCGGTGCCCTGATACATAACCGTCAGCAATTTACCGACCATCGCTTCCGGCGATTCGCACTTCTGAATGGCTTTGATGTAGCCGAGTTTTTTCTTAACGCCTTCCAGCCCAAGGTTCTGTTCTGCCATCCGAATCATCAGGAAAACCAGCGCAGCAATGGCCGACGAGTCAGCTCCTCCACTCAGCGACAGTACGTAGCCTTGCGAGCGACTCTTCCGCAGGTAATCGAACAGACCCAGGGCAACCGCTCGGGCAAATTCTTCTTCCTTCAGATAACCACCCCGCTCCCACGCTTCAAGTTCGGCTTTCTGGATAACGGGCGAAATATCGGGCCAGTCGAACCGATCCGATACGCGTAAGTTTGGGTAGGCAAGGGCGATATTCCCACGACTTTGTGTCTGATTCAGGCGCGTGAGTTCAACATCAACAACGGCCGGAACAATCAGAAAATCCTCGTAACTCAAGCGCGGCCCTGACACCAGTAATTCGCCATTGGACGCTACCATGGCATCGCCATCGTAAATCATCCGACCGGCTTCATTTCCCAGCATGTTGCTGTACACGTAGCTAACACCAAACGCCCGTGAGGCATCGACCACGAACCGCTCGCGCACCTGCGATTTCAGGAAGGCAAAGTGGCTGGCCGTCGGGTTCAGGATAATATCGATACCCCGTTCGTACAGCATCCGTCCCGGCCGGTTAGCCACCCAGGCATCTTCGCAGATCTCGAACCCAACTCGGATACCCGACAGGTCGAAGACCAGATCGCCAAAGGGATAGGAGAAATCGCCGATTTTTATCTCGTCCCGCACGTAGGGGTTCCAGGGCTGAAACCAGCGCGTTTCGTAATGAACACCGTTATTGGCCAGGTTCTGCTTCACGGCAAAGCCCAGGATTCGCTTGTTGGCGATCAGGCAGGCGGTGTCGTACGTACGGTTGTTATGGCGTAGTGGCAAGCCCACGGCTACGGCGATGTCGTTGGTATAGTCGACGATCTCCAGCAGGGAGGCAATGGATTGATCGATGGTGTTCTGGGCAAAGAATGCGTCCTCGCAACCATAGCCCGAAATACACAATTCGGTCAGGCACAGCAGGCTCACATTTTGCCGCTGGGCTTCCTCAATGGCATTGATAATGTTTTTCTTATTATGCTCCCAGGCAAGTGGGATTTGATTGAGAACACCAGCGGCTACTTTAAGGAGTTTCATGTACGATAATGATGAATGAGTGAACCGGAACGCCGGACCGGAGCGACTGAGCGAATTGCCCTAATGACAGTGGTTTTCTCAACGCTCAGTTTAGCATGAATTATGATTCTATTCAGATAACAAAGATGGGGCGAAAATAGATTTAGTTTGCCAGAAACTGGGTTAATGAAACTAAAGATGGCTTATTGGTACATCGGCCATAAGTTTTGCTATCTTTAAATAGATACTTGACTGTTGTGTTTCAAACTATTTTTATGCCCTCTATCGAATTTGATGTTCATGGAAATCTGCAACCTTACACCGTCATTACGCTCACTATGTAGAGTTTAAATAAACGTTTGTGACAGCGTTTCCTGATTCGGAGAGAAGAAGTCTGTTGTTTAACTCATTTCTAATGCATGTAACCAATCTCAGAATAACCACAAATGAAGAGTTTTTTGTCTGGGTTGACGGTAGTTTTATAACTCGAAAAACAAACCCATTCGATATTGATTTCGTTATTTTTCTTGATGCTGATTGTTACACACGTCATGAAGAACAAGCTGCTTTTTTTCGGCAGCAGCGCTTTCTGCCCAATAAACTTATAGATGGTTATTTTGTGCAGGTTTATCCAGAAGATCATCGACAGCGTAATTGGTACGAATCTGATCGACTGCGTTGGCTACAGGATTTTGGCACTAGTTTGGCAGGACGAAAAAAAGGAATAGTTCAACTTAATTTTTAAACTCATGAATGAATTAGAGCAAATTCTGGAGGATACTGAACTAAGGGCTGGAGCTATAGCACGACTGTTGACATTGATTGAACGAGACAGCGATATTATTAATCGTCACCGCTCAATTGGCGATTCTGGGTCTTATGTGCAACAATATATTGATTTGCGTGAAGCTAATTTGGCGACTTTATCCCACCTTCTTGAAGCCAAAGGCAAAATCCGGGCGGAGTTACACTTTACCGAACAAGCCGCTTAATACCAGATTGATAACGGTAGAATTTTCTATCTTTGGGTATGCATAATTATCAGGAGTACATCAGTTTAAATCCAGCAATTCGTTTCGGCAAGCCTTGTATCAAAGGTACTCGTATTGCTATACAGGATATCCTAAGCTGGCTGGCATCGGGCATGACGAATGACGAGATTCTGGACGACTTCCCAGAATTAACACTCGATGACATTCGGGCAGCACTAGCCTTTGCCGCTGATAGCGAGCGCCGTACCCGTTTGATAGCTGCCTAATACAAATCCTGCTTGACGCTAACCTGTCTTATCGTTTAGTAAAGAAATTAGCGGGTATATTCCCCGATTGTTTTGTTTACACGTTACCCGAACAGGTCTGCCAATCCCTGCTAAAGATATAGCAATCTGGCAATGGGCACGGATCAACAACCGAACCATCGTCACGAATGATGACGACTACTACAATCTGGCCAATACGTATGGCTTTCCTCCGAAAGTTATTTTATTACGAATGGGCAATCAGTAGTCAGCCAGTGTCCTGGACACCCTGCAAAAGCATGTCGATGATCTTCAAAAATTGAACGAGTCCGACGAATATGGTCTAGTGGAGTTATTTTAACAGTAATGTCCTTTCTTTATACCGCTCGACCCATTTTACAGATCGATGACAGTCTGAAAGAGCATCCAGATCTCCATCCTTATTCTCAGAAAAAATCGAGAAAGCAACGCAGGTTATGTCAAAAGTTCGAGCTAGGCAAGATAACTAATTGATTACAAATCACTTAGCCTCCTAAAAATCCCCATAATTCACCTGCACACAAGTTAAACCCAACTGACGTCGCCACATATCCACTACCTGCTGGCGGTCGTCTATTACGAGTTCGACGTAGTACTGGCCAAGAATGTGCTGTTCAAACAGTTCGTATTTGATGGTAGCGTCTTTGCTATTGTTGCCCTGGGGGCGCATAAATAACTCGTAGTCAGGAAACTGCCAGCCAAAATATTGATTAATCCACGCCATTGTTTCAGTGCGACAAACAGCATCCCGGCCCGAAAAGAATACAATCGTATACCCCGATGCCCGCAAGGCTTTCACTAAGTTTATAATCGGCCATTTGGGTAAATCCTCCCCTACGCGATGCCAGTCAAAGGGGTAGCGACCGCCGTGGATTCGGTCTCTCATGGTAGCTACTGTGCCGTCAATATCCACCAATACGCAACGGGGTAAGGACTCGTCCTGAAGCCGTTGAAAAACAGGATCTCGCGTCAGAACTTCGGTCTGGAACTTGAAATTCCGTTTCAGGGCTACAAGTCGTTCTGCCTGTTTGCGAATGACAGCCTCTCCTACTACGCCAAATCGGTTCTGGTCGCGCTGGATGCATTCGTCTATAGGCGTCTCCATTAGTCGATACTGGATTTCAACTTCATCGAAATGGCTGGCGAGCAATTTTCGGAGTTGATTGATGTAACTCAGTTTCAGGTTTGTATTGTCGATCAATATATGCCAGCCCCGTGCCAAACCGTCCAGGATTGCCGTTTTCTGTAGCTCATTAACGAGGTTTTCAATCCGGTCTTTTTCGCGCTCAGGCCAGGTTTGCCAGTATTCGTCGAGTGCAACAGACAATAGACTTCGGCGAAGGTCATCCCTGTTTACGCGTAACCAGTTCGGGTTTTCGGTGCAGAATTGGCGGGCAAAGGTTGTTTTTCCACTTCCACTCAGGCCAACCAAGATGAGAACTTTTTTCATATGTTATTCCTTTTCAGCCATTTACAAACGTATTCATAAACTGAGACTCGCCTATAAACAAGCATCATCTACCCTGAAAAACGGGTTACCATACCGTTCTCAGAGTAGATGATGCAATTTGTACTTTTTCCGGTTAGCCTGCTTCTTATTCTTTAACACAGAAGACTGTTGAATATATTCGACTCAACAGCCTTCTGTTCAATTGGTATGATGCAAACTATTTTTTAACCACAGAGGCACAGAGAGCACAGAGTTTTTATCGTCTTATTAAAACGTTGTGCTCTCTGTGCCTCTATGGTTATTAATTTTAGTTGACTACGTAAGCATCCACTTATCGTTTTACCTGCGCCGTTACGGTAGCTGGCGTCGCTTCCAGTACGCGAACGGGTCCTAGCAGACCTGATGGTAGTACAGGTGCATCTGCCTTGTAGAACGGCAGGGTGGTAAACGTAATCTTGTTCGTTACGCCTGGCTGGGCATCCCCAATCAGGCGATTGACCCACAGGTTCGTGACCTTCACCTGAACCGTGTTGTTGCCTGCTTTCAAAGCCTCCGTGATGTCGATACGGAAGGGCTTCTTCCAGACAGTACCCACTTTTTTACCATTGATGATCACCTCAGCGATATTCTTCACCTCGCCCAGATCAAGAATGTAGGACGCATTTTTAGTCACCTTCGCTACCTCAAATGTGTTGTCGTAAGCGGCTGTACCGGAGAAGTATTTAATACCTGGGTCGGCATTGTCGGTCAATGACCCAAGTGTGTTCAACGTGGTCTGTTGAGGGGCACCTCGTCCCTCCTGAAAATTAACCTTCCAGGCACCAGTTACACTGGCTACAGGTGATTCTGTAACGACAGGTTTGGTGTACGAAGCGACCGTTGCCTTGTTACGGAAGACGATAAAGTAAGCGCCCCACGACTCAAACTTGAGCGGTATACTCGTTCGCCCGTCTTTGATCTGATACGATACCATTTCCGTTTTACCCGTTTCAGGGTTCCATAACTCCGGCACTTTACCTGTTACCCGGAAGCTAATCGTAGCTTCATTTGGGGCTTCGCTACGACTGTCGAGCCAGTAGAGGTCCGACGGTCCGCCGTCGCGGTCGGTGGTTTGGCGGTGTACGTACAGTATCTTTGCTTTCGCGCCGGATATGTCTACATCTTTCGGAATACTCATGCCCTGTAATACAGTCTCCACGGGCTTGGTCGATACGTTCGGGTTGCTCCAGATCTGGTTCACCAGCGACGTAAACTCCGATGCATTGTCGGTCAGGCTGGGCGAGCGTTCGGGTTTAACACCAGCCACTTTCATACCGGACTTAACCAGCTCGGCCAGTTTTTTCAGAACAGGCAGGGTCATTGTTCTCGCCGATGAATCCAGCACGAACAAACGGTATTGCTGCCCACTTGGCGTTATAATCTTTCCTCCTTCTATGCGCAGAGCACTCTTTACAACGGTGGAATTGGCAAAGTCAAACTCATAACCAGCCGGGATGGCAGGTAATTTTTGGGCAAACGCCTGTGTAATGTTGTTGTTCTCGCCGTAGTAATACAGTACATCGACAACGGGTTTGCCCTGTTGTAGTAAAAAGCAGCTTCGGCCCAGGTAGCCCGTCCAGGCGCTGGCCTGTTCAGCCCAGGTTTCCTGCCGGGTAAAGTACTGACCAAAGGGCCCGAGCGAAAAGCCGGGCTTCTTATCGTCCAGCGGCTGGTGTACCGACGTATGGACCACAAATCGATTCAGACCCGACGCCATTTCCAGATCGGCGGTACGTTTTAGTTTCTCGGGGTGCCAGCTAAATGCATTTTGAATGGATGTCATCGACTCAGCCGCTACCAGGTTCTGCCCATAGATGTGCGCCACCGAAGCGGCTTCCCGAATGTCGGCTTCGCTGCGAACTTCCTCGTTGGCACCACCAGCCAGACTACCCGGCGTCCACATGGCCGACATGGGAATATCGGCCTTGCGCTTCACGTCCATGCCGTCGGCTAAATAAATTCGGCCGTTTTCATGCGACTCGGTGTAGCGTTTCATACCCCGTGCGTGCAGTGCATCGCCGATTACTTCATAATGATTTTCGACGATCAGTTCGCCGATGGTCTTGCGAAAATCCCACAGAAATTTCTCACTGTCTTCAGCGCTCTTCACAACACGGCCCGTCAGCACTGGAAGCCAGGGCTTGATGTCATAACCGCGTCGTTTCTGGAACTCGTCGGGCATGGCCTTGGTCCAGGTCATATGACCCGCTTCGTAGCTATCCAGAACCATGTATTGAAGCCCCTTGGCACCCATTTGGCCTCCGGTGGCATCTTTGTACATGTCCAGATAGGTGTCGATGTATTTTCTGACAGCCACTTTATCGAGCTTATCAACTTCCAGCCCTGTAGCTTCGGGCGAAGCAGGGTGGTTTTTCCGACCCGTAATCGAATAGCCTAGTCGCATCACAATCCAGTTACCGGCGGGGGCAGTCCAGTTCAACGTACCGTCAGCGCCCATTTTCGACGTCAAATCCACTACATCCTGCGTAGGAATGGCATCCGCTCCGGGTTTTACCAGTGAGTGAGTACTTTCTTTCCAGGGGCTGAAGCCCGCTTTTTGCTCGAATAAATCTATGCGGTCGGTATTGTGCAATACTAGTTCAGCTACGGGTACGCCCTGCGGTTTGCCGGGTTCAGCACTACCGCCCATCATGGCCGCAAACCCATTCCCTTCGGGCTTCTCGGTTTTAAATGTAAACCGGAAGTATTTGGCCGTGGTAGGCAGGATTCCCATGGTGCTTTGAGGAATTGTACTGCCCCGGATAATGACAACATCCCGAAAGTTAACTCCATCATCGCTCACCTTCAGCATCCGGTTGTCGGGCATGCCTCTGAATTCAGCCAGTTCACCGGCTGCAGCAGAGCCTACAATAGTAAACGCCTTAATCGTTTGTGGGCTCTCAAATTCGTATTGCAGCCACATATCCTGCCCAACTTCCATGGGTGGAAGTAATTTAGTCGTAGCCAGGTCACCGTCGGTCAATTCGGCCAGGCTGAACGCACCGCCACTCGATGTAATTTTCGGATTCAGTGACGCCACAGGTTTCTCAGAGGCTGGCAAGCGATAAGCAATTACGGCGGCATCAGCATAGTATTCTGACAACTTACCTGCTGATTGGCTGAGCATATCGGGAGCTAGCGCCACATTCTGGAATTTGCCTGTTGTGGTTGGCGGCTGGGGCAGTTTACCCGAGTAGGCCTGACCACCTGTTATTCGTGTTTCAGACCAGACGTACTTTTTCATGGCATCGCTGGCGGGCACCCAGGGACCACCCGTTACGCTCCAGCCCGGCGAACCGGCAATGGCCATTTCAAGGCCAAGCTTCTCAGCCAGATCAGTGGTGTGTTTAAAGGCATCTTTCCAGTCGGGGGTCATGAACACCAGCTTTTTGGGCGTCACGGCTGGCGTAAACAGGCTGGCGTCGAAGTTTTGAAACCCACCAATGCCAACTCGGTTCATCCATTCAAGGTCTTTGGTAATACCCTCTTTAGTGATGTTGCCGTTCATCCAGTGCCACCACACGCGGGGCTTGGCCGAATTAGGGGGGACTTGAAAGCCCTTTTGAAGGGGCGAAGGCTGCGCAAACGCTAACGCCGGTAGCAGCCAGGCCAGAAAGGTGATCTTCTTCATGATGAAAGTAGTCGTAGGTGTTTAGGATTGACTCGTTTAGCTCCCAAAGAAGCCCATACTAGCTCATTATTACTTGTTCTCTTTACCGCAGAAATTACCTGAACGCTAAGCGTTATTGGTGTGGCCTTTGTATCAGTATGCCAGCCGAATTTGAACCCCGTACCATTCCTCGTTTAATGAATCGGCTCATACCTAAAAATCCGACAAACCATTCTGAATTGGCTCGTCGGATTCGTGATTGATGGCGGATTCTCAATGTGCTTCCCGTTCGTTAGCAATACGATTACGATTCCTGAACCACAAAGCTTTCATTGGGATTAGCCTGCACCACAAATGTCTTTATGACCGTTTCCTGGTCTGTTGTCAGCGTCAGTCGGTAAGTGCCCGTGCCTAAGCCCGACACATCGAATTGCTGGCTCAACCCTTTTTGAAGCGCTACCGTTGTAGTATAGACGGCCTTGCCATTGGCATCCAGAATAGCCAGTTGGCCTTTGGTTGGATTAGCTGGTACGTAGAGCCTGATTTTATGATCGGCCGTCATCACTACCCGTGTGCCGGAAGCAGAGGTTTGTGGAGTTGATACATTGGCGAACGACGCGGTACTGGCTACCAGACCCAACATCAGAATAAGTACTTTTTTCATGGCTTTTTTAGTAAGTAGTGGTTTGTTCCTTTTTTGATGAAACAAAGTTGCCATGAATGCTACTTCTCTGAAAATCAAAGGTGATGAGTACGTGAATTAGATCGCTGAATGTGGATTTTTCCGTGATGAGTGACTAACCCCTACAGTAAAATCCGGAACTAACGTAGGGGCGGTCAAAACAACCGCCCCCTACGTGTCTGACAAACTACACAGCCGTCTGTCAATAAATTACTTGACCCGCAGAGCGGTAGACTCAAACATATTCATCAGCGAGCCTTTCAAATGGTCATCATCCACTTTGGTCAGTTCAACCGGAATTTCTCCAGCCTGCGCCGTGTCGAAATAGATGGTCAGTTTAGTGCCCTCTTCCACAATTTTAGTGATTGGCGTAACGGGTCTTGTCCCCGATGGATCTTTCAGTTCACCCGTCAGTTTACCGTCTTTCCGGATCAGTTCAGTCACCATTTTGGCGTCACCTTCGGGTGTACCCATAATGGTGATTTCCCATTTGCCAGCAAAAAAGTCAGTTGGTGGCGTTGCCTGAGAAAACCCTTTGACACAAACACCCAGAAGAAAAATGAACAGAAACAGACTTACTTTTTTCATTGTTAGAATTGGTTTAAACGTGAAATTTTTAGTTGTAACGCGGATTACTTACTCCCTTTAAAGGTCATCCCCTGCGCGTTGAGCGTGATTGACGTGACCTTTTTGTCAGTATCCCGGCCGAAGGTGAGCACAGTATTACTGCCTCCTTTAAACTCATCGGCTTCCGTACCGGGTGTGAGTTCTCCTTCGTTGGTACCTGCCTTTATAAATAGTTTACCGTCTTTAGCCATAATGTCAATGTACTCAAACGGAAGACCAGTCATCTTATACTTGCCCGCATAGTCATTCAGATCCTGCGCCGACGAGCTTCCTGAAGTAGCCTGAGCCGGGGCTGGATTAAGGCTTGCACTCGCTGACTGACTCGTCTGAAATTCCAGATCCATCAGGACGAACAAGGCCTGACCAGCGGGAGCTTTATCATTTTTAAAGACCAGATACACGTCATGCACACCCGTTGCGCCCGATAGTTTAGCCACTACTGGCGGTGGCATATTGGTTAAACTGGCGCCATCGGCAGGCCCAATAAAGTCGGTTTGGCCAATTAGTTTGCCCGTTGGTTCGTCCAGTCGGACTTCGATTATTCCACCGGCTGCATTTAACTGGGATTTTGGGGCCGAAGCGGTAAACTTAAGCTGCTCAATGCCTGTCAGGTCTATGTTGCTGAACCCAATATTACCCCCTTTCACCGAGGCAATAATAATGGTACCGTACTTCATCACACCATCCGTCTTCTCCGCTTTTGCGGCTGGCATCTTGGCACTCCGTAGTAACAGTGTTTTTTCGGCTGTAATTGGCGGAATACCTTGGTTACCCTTATCGGTATACGCGGCCCGAACCAGATACCGGCCTTCACCTTTGTCGCCCTTGGGCAGGTTCATAGTATAGCTGCCCTTAACCGGTAGCGATGGCGCTGCCTGTTTCTTTTCGGCCAGACTCAGAATATAGCCAACCATTTCCTGCGCATCGGTCGATGATAACTGAGGGTGGGCGCTCATGGCCACTTCACCCCAGGCACCGCTTCCGCCCGAAATAACCTTTTTCGCTAAGCGTTCGGCTGCACCGGCATCGCCTTTGTATTTAAGAGCCACCTGCTGATAAGCAGGCCCTACCGATTTTTTCTCGATGCTATGGCAGGCTTTGCAGTCATTGGCCTCAATCAGCGTAAGTCCTTTGCCTACCTGAGCGGTCGCATCGGCGCTACGGTGCCCCTGAGCAATAGCCGCCAGATCGTAGCCTTCAGCCAGATAGTCGATATTGACAGCCACTTCGTTCGGTTTAATCTTTCCATTGGTCAGGCTACCATCTTCCTTATCCTGAACCTTCACGTCATAGGCAAACGGCTGACCGGGAAAGAAAAAGGTCTGGTTGCTGTTTTTGGTTTCGAACGTCAATACGGGCTCCTCATTCCCAGCCATAATCTCGATCGTCCGATTGCTGCTGCCTCCTTTACCATCGGTTACGGTCAGCGTGGCTTTGTAAATTCCAGGCTTATCGAAGGAAACGGTCGGGTTCGCTTCTTTGAAGGTTCGGGTAGCACCTCCGGCTTTAGGGCTAATCGTCCAAACATACGTCAGGGCATCATTGTCAAAATCCTTCGTACCAGCCGACGAAAGTTGAGCTTTAAAAGGAATTGATCCACCTTTTTTGGAGGTTGCTACCTGAACCTGAGGCTTGCGGTTGCCACCGTTGTACTCAATACGTACCAGTCGGGCATCGTCATTTTGGGTGAACCAGCCACTGCCATATTCCAGCATATACAAATCACCTTCCGGGCCAAACTCCATGTCCATGGGGTTCGAGAATTTATAGCTGGGCATCACCCGCTCCATGGAGGCATAATTGCCATTCGCGTCCATTGTAACAGCCATCAGCCAGCCCCGCATCCATTCATAGATGAGAAGTTTACCATCGTAATAATCCGGGAAAGGGCGCTTGGCCTGCGCAAACTGATCCTTATAATACACGGGCCCAGCCATAGCCGAGCGACCACCCGAACCCACCAGCGGAAACTCCTTCGATTCGGCGTATGGATACCAGATAAAGGCTTTCTGAGCGGGCGGCAACTGGTTTAGTCCTGTGTTATTGACTGATTTGTTGACCGGTTGTGCCGGATCGTATAACGGCCCCGACTGACCGGTGGCAAAGTCATACTGATGATACGCTTTGTTATCGCCCACGAAATAAGGCCAGCCATAATTACCCGCTTTCCTGGCCTGTCCTACTTCATCCTGTCCGGCGGGTCCGCGTTCATCCTTCGCAGAGGCCGCGTCGGGACCAATGTCTCCCCAGTACATATAACCAGTTTTTGGATCTACCGAAATCCGGAACGGATTCCGGTGGCCCATCGTGTAAATTTCAGGACGGGTTTTGGCAGTTCCTTTAGGAAACAGATTGCCTTCTGGGATTGTATAAGAACCATCAGCTTCAGGGTGAATACGCAGGACTTTACCACGCAGGTCATTGGTGTTGGCCGAGGTCATCTGGGCATCGAAGGGTTCCCGGCCCGGACGCTCATCGGACGGGCTGAACCCATTGGATTCCTGCGGGTTTATATTATCACCGGTCGAGATGTATAAATTTCCGTGATTATCGAAGGTCATCGAGCCCCCGGCATGGCCACTGATTTCGCGTTGGGTAGCTACATCCAGGATGACTTTTTTGGAACTCATTACCAGTTCATCGCCGATAAATTCGTAACGAACCACACTATTCTTTGCCTCTTTACCTTCGGGCGAGTAATACAGATAAATCCAGTGATTTTGGGTAAAATGCGGGTCTTTGGCTATTCCCAGCAGACCACCTTCGTCCTCTCCTACTTCCCCTTTCTTGTTGGTAACTTTGGTATTCACCGGAATGTGGTTAATGACTTTCAGCTTACCGGTTGATGGGCTGAAGAGTTTAACATTGCCCTTCCGTTCAACCACCAGCACGCGGCTATCCGGCAGTACGGCCAGTTCCATGGGCTCGTCGAGTTTTTCTGCCAGCACAACTTTTGAGAACCGGTTTTCTTCGGGTAGTCGTTTCGTTTTTGCCTTTGTGTAATCTAGTGGCTTAGGTGAATCGCCCCCCATTACGTAGTGTAACCCGGCTCCCAGGTGCCGCAAAAACAGCGGTTCCGAGAAGGTTGCATCCGTGTGCCCGCCTGCGGTGTAGAATGAACGACCTCCCTCAAACTCCTGGTACCAGGCCATGGGGTGATTGTCGCCGTTGGTGCCGCCCTGATAGGTTTTTTCGTCGATGGTCAGGAGAACATGCAAGGCAGGGCTGATGTTTTTGAAGGAATAGAATTCATCTTCACGCTCCCAGCGTTCCGGCAAAAAACTCGTTGCCGGGTTGTTTTTATCAGCCACCACAAAGGTTCCTTTCTGTACATTGTTGGGCATGGGATGGTTGGAAAACCAGGCACCCGCCAGTTTATTATACCAGGGCCAGTCGTATTCGGTATCCGTAGCGGCATGAATGCCTACATAGCCTCCGCCAGCCTGAATGTAGCGTTCAAAGGCATTTTGCTGGGCGGCATTGAGTACGTCGCCGGTGGTACTCAAAAACACGACCGCCCGGTAACGTTTCAGGTTTTCCTCGGTAAAGCGAGCGGCATTCTCCGTGGTATCAACGGAGAACCCCTTCTCTTTACCCAGTTGAAAGAGGGCCTTTTGACCAGCCCCGATAGAGGCATGCCGAAAGGCGGCTGTTTTGCTAAACACCAGTATGCGGGGTGGCTCATTGGCACCCACGTAGGACCAAAGCCCAATGGACACCAGGCCAACTAAGGCCGTTCCGACCAACCAGCGCAGGGAATTAGGGATAAACTGTATCATCAAAATAGGCTAGACTATTTAGCGAAAAAATTGAATTAAAATCAATAGCGTAAATTTTACGGAATAAAGATAAGGCACTTTTATCTAATTCGTAAGACGTACGGAATAGTTTTTTTTATATTTGATCTATGAACTCAGAAGAAGACGTACTCGACTTTATAAAGAACGGCCATCAGCAGTACCTGCCTCACCTCAGCATCGACCCGGTCATTTTTGGCTACCACGATCAGCAGCTAAAGATTTTACTCCTTAAGTGGAAAGGGCAGAATGGTTGGGGATTGCCGGGTGGTTTTATTAAGCGAAGAGAACCCCTAAGCGAGGCCGCCCATCGTATCTTACAAGAGCGAACGGGTTTGGAAGACCTATTTCTTCAGCAGTTTCACATTTTTGGCGATTCGCCCTATCGGCTTCAGGAGCGAAGTGTCGGGGAGTTTAAAGAAAAATACGGCCTCGACGTTGATGATGATAACTGGCTGTTTGAACGGACCTTATCCATTGGCTATTTTGCTCTGGTGGATTATTCGAAGGTGAATGTCAGAACGGACTTTTTCACCGAAGATTACGAATGGTGGGATGTGAACGCCATTCCCAGGCTACTATTCGATCATAACGAGGCCGTAGAAAAAGCCCTGGTAACCCTCCGGCTTCAGATCTATCATCAGCCGATCGGGTATAATCTGTTACCCGAAAAATTCACGTTACCGGAAATCCACTCGCTATACGAAACGATTTTGGGCAAAGAACTCGATCAGCGTAATTTTTCTAAAAAACTCGTAGCGCTTGGCCTGATCAAAAAACTAAACGAACAGCGGTCAATTGGTCCCCATAGGTCTCCCTATCTATATCAGTTTGAGAAGGAAGCCTATGAGGATGCGTTGAAGCAGGGAATCGTGCATACGTATTAAGCTTGTTGTCATTTACTAGTCATTATTGGTCATTGCCTGTCATTCATTGATGAACTAGTACAACCAATGACTACGAATGACAAGCAATGACCAATAATGACAATAAGCTTAGTCCTGCACCACAAAACTCTCATTGGGATTGGCCTGCACCACAAATGTTTTAACGACCGTTTCGTTGTCTGTTGTTAGTAGTAGCCGAAAGGTACCAGTGCCTAAGCTTGATACATCGAATTGCTCACTGAGTCCTTTTGCTAAGGCTACCTGCTGGGTGTAAACGGCCTGGCCACTGGCATCCAGAATAGCCACCTGGCCTTTGGCTTGAAGCGGTTGCACGTAGAGTTTGATTTTACGCTCGGGAGTCATTACGACGCGGGTCTGAGCAGCTGCCGTTTGAGGAGTCGATACGGTAGCGAACGATGCGGTACTGGCTACCAGACCCAACATCAGAATAAGTACTTTTTTCATGGCTTTTTTAGTAAGTAGTGGTTTGTTTCGTTTTAATGAAACAAAGTTGCCATGAATGGTACGGCTCTGAAAATCAAAGGCGATGAGCGTTTAAATCTGGTAGACGAATGTGGATTTTTCCGTGACGAATGCCTATTGATTCTGCCGATTCTTACAGTAGCGACTAAGAAAAATGACTCCTCCCCTCCTGTAGTGTCTAGTAGACTTGGTTAAACTGGCGCAGGGCAGCTCAAGCACCGCCCTGTCTGCCCGATGACTACTTCAGCAATTGGCAGGATCGTTTTCACTAAACTGTCACTGCAACTTAAACGACTGCCTGAATTCCAGAGGAGAAACATTGGTTTTTGTTTTGAATAATTTGCTGAACGACTGCGAATGTTCAAAGCCCAGGGCATAGGCAATTTCATTGACGGTAAGATTGGTAGTGGACAATCGCTCTTTTGCTTTGTCAATCAATTTGTCGTGTATATGCTGCTGGGTACTTTGGCCCGTCAGCATCTTTAACAAAGCGCTCAAATAATTAGGGGATACGTTTAAGGCATCGGCAATGTACTGAACCGTGGGCAAGCCTTTTTGGGCTACTGTATCGCTGTTGAAATAGTCCGTAAGGATATCTTCCAACCGATTGAGGAGTTTGTGGTTGGTAATTTTTCGGGTGATGAACTGACGATGGTAAAACCGGTCAGCGTACGTCAGCAATAACTCAAGCTGAGCAATCAGGACGTCCTGACTGAATGTATCGATGTTCGAGCGGTATTCCTGGTTCAGATTCTGTATAATACCCGTAACAATCGTTTCTTCTTTCTCTGAAAGATGCAGTGCCTCGTGGACCGAATAGCTGAAGTATTCATATTGCTTTATCCTTTTGGCTAAGGGCGTATTCCATAAAAAATCGGGATGGATGAGTAGCAGCCATCCCGTATGTGTTAAGTCATTATCTGCCTCAATGGTAAAAACCTGACCAGGTGCAATAAAGATCAGCAGGCCTTCGTCAAAGTCGTATTCCTGCTGCCCATACTTCATCTTGCCATTGAAGTTTCGTTTGAGTGCGATGGTATAGAAATCCTGAATAATACTGGTCGACTGATCGCAGGATAGCCGCCTGATCGCTTCAAAATTCACGACACTGATTAACGGATGCTCTGGTTTTGGTAAACTCCTGAGTTGATGGTAATCAGTGATCGTTTTAATACGAAGTGGCTGTAAATTTTTCATTGGCTAACGAATAAACTGCGAATAAAGACCGTTTGTTGGGGTGTTACCTGGCAATTTCACGAAAGAGGATAAAGCATTTTTAACCCTTCTTTGAGCGACGCAGGCTTTCGCCCGAGCAGATTTTCCAGGTCAGGGCTCACCTCATCTTCCTGTCCATTTTTAATATCGGTGATAAACCCGATTACACGCTGAATAATTAGGTCAGGTACACCGCGTCCTTTCAGCTGTGTTTCAAAGGCTGATTGCTCAGCCGGTGTGTAGGTTACCTTTTTGCCGGATAAATCGGTTAATGCAGCCGCAACATCGGCAAAGGAATAAGCCTCACTTCCGGTGAGTTTGTAAACGCTACTGTCGCTGCTGTTGGCTGCTAATACATTCGCCATAGCTTCCCCCATTTCGTTTCTAAGGGCAAAGGGGACTCTTCCCTGGCCGGCTGGCAGATAAATTCCGGTATCGAAAACGGTAGGCCCTACAAACTGCGGAATGGCATCCATATACAGCACATTACGAAACAGAGCATAGGTCAATCCACTCGCTATAATGTAGTCTTCCGTCTGGAAATGGCCTTCCATCAACTGGTTGGCCATTGTACGTCTATCCTTCAACGTGCGACTGGTATAGGCAATAAACGAAACACCCGCCTTTTTGGCGGCATCTATGACATTTTTATGTTGCTGAAGGCGTTTCTTTTCATCCGTCCCCGCAATCAGCAAAACCTTTTCTACGCCCTGCATAGCCTTATCGAGGGAAGCTGTATCATCGTATGTACCGACCCGGATAGCAACTCCGCTTTCGATTAAGGCAGTGGCTTTGCTCTCCTCACGGACAAAAGCCGCAACCTGGGAAGAGGGTCTATTTTTCAAAAGGGAATTTAGTGTGGCCAGGCCGAGATGGCCGGTTGCACCGGTTACAAGAATCATGTTTGTTCGTTTGGGAATGGATGAGTATGAATAACGGCTATTCATCTGACGTAGCCTGCGTTTGGCCAGCGGCAATCAGCTTTTATAAACAGCCGCAAACTCACGGGCAAAATCTTCCAGTTTTACACTACCCAGCGTTGTTGGCGGGTGCAGGTAATAATCCTTTGACAAGGCCCCGCTGCGAACACTGGCAAACATATCCACGAAATCAGCGGCCAATTGCGGGGGTACACCATTCGTTTCCAGCCCGCTTTGCATCTGTTCGTCCGTAATAATAGTCCATGTCAAATCCGGCTTACCAATGGCAGTTCCCAGAATACGGGCAACATCGGTACCCGTACGTTCATCACTGGCTATGTAGCGTATGCTGTGATTGCTCGCCATTGTTTCGATCTCTTCCGCAGCAACAGCCGCAATATCGGTTGGGGCAACCATGATCAGCTTATCCTTGCCACCATAGTTGGCCGCAATACGACCGGCTCCTTTTATCATATCAACAAAGGCGTACAGATTGTAATAAAAGTACGTAGGGCGCAGATACGTAATAACCACCTCCGACAGCTCACCCAGTATCCCTTCTACGTCGTGCGCACCGAGGATAAGTCCAGTACCAGTATCCAGATCCGCGCCGTAACTGCTTAGGTAAACCACACGCCGGATGCGCGCCTGCTCAATGGCTTGTGCATAGTTGCGACCTATTCGCCCGTAATAAGCCCGCACATCAGACTCGGCATAGTTGGGTGGCACCATGGCATACACGGCATCGGCACCTGTAAAAGTAGAAATCAGAAAGTCAACGTCCTCCAATGAGCCGATGGCGGCCGTAGCGCCGAGGGCTTCAATATTCTTTTGCTTTTCGGGTTTGCTGCTAACTACCGTAACAGCATGTCCCTTCTGCACTAACTCGATTGCCAGTGGCTGGCTGATATGTCCTAATGAACCTGTTACTACAATTTTCATCGTTCTGTTTTTTCCTACAAAGGTCCATAGCTACGACCAGCCAGATGTAATCGTATCTATCGTTGTTGTAGTCAAAACAAGGATTTGTTCCCAACCCGTGCGGGGTTATCATCCAGACTCATTTCCAAAGTACATTTGTTGGAAACCGAATGGTCAGTCTCTCTAGACCCAAAGCGCTTCTTTAGTATACTTGGCTCTGTAATCCAATGGCGATACGCCCGTTATCCGCTTAAAAACCTCCCGAAACGCTTTGTCATCCGAATAGCCCACGTCATTCATAACTTCGAAAATGGTTTTTCGGCCTTTTTCCAGGTTGTTTTTGGCTACTTCCACTTTTACACGCTGCAAATACTCTACTGGTGTATTGCCGGTGGCTTTGATAAACCGTCTGTCGAAATTTCGTCGGCTGATGGCCAGTTGCGAGGCCAGTTCTTCAAACGAAATCCGCTCGCTCAAATTTTCCTCAATATAGCTTTGTGCCTTGCACACCAGTTCATCCCCATGGGTCTTCTGAGCCTGAAAAATGAAAAAGGGAGACTGCGATGTTCGGTCCATATCAATCTGAAAGACCTTTGAGCAGAAAATAGCCGTCTGGCGGTCAAAGTATTTTTCAATCAGGAATAGCATCAGATGCAGGAATGAGTAAGCACCTCCATTGGTATAAATCCCAGGTCCAACGGTAATCAGTTTATTGATCTGAAGATGAATACCGGGAAAAAGTCGTCTGAAATCAGCGGCCGCATTCCAATGTGTAGAACAGGTTTTGCCTTCCAGCAAGCCGGTAGCCGCTACCAAAAAAGCGCCGGTGCAAATACTCGCCAGTTCAGCACCCCGTTTATATTGCTCGTTAATCCAGGCAATAAGCTCGGCATTTTCGCTAAGTATCCGATCATAATCGCTGGAAAGCGAAGGAATAATCAACAGATCTGCTTTCCTGATGTCCCGAATAGGCACCGGATGAATCGAAAAGAGACCGCCCTCCAATTTTAACTCTTCCTCTAAACCGGCTATCTGAATAGAAAGCATGGGTTTGTTGCCGATCAGTTGCCAATACGCATTTGCCTGAGTCAATATCTCCAACGAACCGGTTATGCTACTCAGGTTAACACTCTCTTTGGGAACAACTATTACTACCTGCTTCATGGCTGTTTTTTTAGGGTAAATGTACAGGGCAATTCTGACCAAATCAACCCGCCAGAATGTCTATTTAACACCCTGTTGATACCAAAACCAGACAGTAATTTTGGCCCGTCAACCCGGATGACCAGCTAGTGAGAGTAGACACCTGACGACGAAAACAACCTTGTAAACACAACACGACCATGAACGAACAGGATTACACAGCATCCTTAACCCTGAATGCAACACCACACGACGTATTCGAACACATTAACAACGTTACCGCCTGGTGGACGGACGATCTGGAAGGCCATTCGCATCAACTGAATGATGAGTTCACCGTGCGTTTTGACGATATCCATGTATCTACTCAAAAAGTAGTGGAGCTTATTCCGGATCAGAAAGTGACATGGCTCGTCACGGACAGCAAGCTTACGTTCGTGGAACAACAACACGAATGGACGAACACGACAATTTCTTTCGAACTGTCTACCCTCGACAACAAAACCCATCTCCAGTTTACCCATTTCGGGCTGGTTCCCAGTGTGCAATGTTATACTGGCTGCACCAAAGGTTGGGATTACTACGTCAAAGGAAGTCTGTGCAGCTTACTAACAGAAGGAAAAGGAACCCCTGGTTTATAACCCCCTATTGTTTATGGAAAATTTAACAGGAAAAAAAGTGGTGGTCATCGGCGGTAATCGTGGCACGGGCCATGCCATCGTTGCGGCTCTTGTTCAGGAGTCCGCCGATGTGCTCGTAGTAGGAAGAAACCCGCAATCGCTTGCCGACCTTGTCAGTGCCTTTCCGACCGTGCGCACGCTTAACGCCGACACAACGGATAGGGCTACAATTGAGCTGGTATTTCAAGAGTCACCCGATGTGGTGGTATTGGCAGCAGGCGCAGTACCACCGACCCAGCCTGTGTATGAACTGGACTGGGACACCTTCAGCACGAACTGGACTACCGATGTAAAAGCGTCGTTTCTGATTACGCAATACGCACTAACGACTCCGGTCAAGCCAGAGACTATGATCCTGTTCATTTCCAGTGGAGCAGGCATTGGGGGCTCCCCCATTTCGGGCGGTTATGCGGGAGCCAAACGAATGCAGATGTTTTTGGCAAACTACGCCCAGCTAGCCTCAAATCGGCTTGCGCTTGGTCTTCGCTTCCTGACCCTCGTCCCCTGGCGTCTGATGAAAGGAACCGGCACCGGGGAACTTGTAATACCCAAATACGCGGACTTTCTGGGCATTTCTGAAGCCGAATTTGTTGCCAGCATGACGTTGGCCCAGACCAAAGAAGAGGTTGCGCAGGCCGTTGTGGCCTTGTCCGGGAAATGGCCTGAAGCAGCAGAAGGGAACGTATTTATCGTGTCTGGAGATGGCGTAGCAACCGAATCGAGCCTACAGAAAGGAATGCCATTTTGGGTGAAACGCTGAACATGAATGAATCTACAAAACAAATGGCGACATGAGGCTGGTACTCCAGGTATCCGCTTCGCAGGACCCGGTTATTGGGTGGTATACTAAGCCAGCCAGCCTGTTGCCGCTCTTGCAATGCGGTGGTCAACAGACTGGCTGGTTTCTTAACTAGTAATCTACGCTGCGTGTAGCACACAGCTATTCTACAGGCTACGTCAACGCTTTACGGGCTTCCCGGTCTGGATCATTGACCAGCGCGGAGGTATCATCCAGAATCATGGTTTCGCCGTTTTGAACGGTATAGGGCTTCCAGTTGGGTAAGCCGCCCCCGTTTGGATTGCCGGTTTTTACAAAATTCAGGAAGGAACCTGCCATCTTTTCCGATAAGGTTCGGGGTCGTTTGCCGCCACCTGTGTGGGTCAGCATCAGATCGGTATTGTAGAACCAGAAGCAGATATCGTCGCAGTGGAACGCCCGCATCCGACCATCGAACAGCGGGGGTTGCCAGCCAAACCAGGCCACATAAACAGGTGCCTTTTGCCCCGATGCTTTCGCATCGGCGGTGGCAATGGCGTTCTTTCGGTTAGACACAATTAAGGCCCAAATCTCGATGGGACGCGCCTTTGGGAAGTTCTTTGCGTAGGCATCCACGATGTCGCTGGTCTTATCGCCAAAACGCGGCTTGATTTTCTCCTTCACGCCCTCCAGCGAAATGCTTTCCAGAGATGCATCTGTCCGGTCGGGATTTTGCTCATGAAAGGTGGAGCAGATCATCAGCGGAATGTTGGCCGAGAAGTGATTCGGGTCTGTGAAAAATGTACCCTGGTTCAGGTACGTTCCGTCGGCCACGGGCGAATAGCCTCCCCGTTGGATACCCATCTTTTTGGCATCGTCGGCCATTTTCTCGACCGCCCTATTGGCGATGTCGATGTACTCCCGCCAGGGAATCTGCTGAAGCTTGTCGATTTCGCCGGGCTTGAGGCCAGCCTCTTCCATAACTTTCAGCCCTAATTTTTCGGCGTATTCCTTATTAGTGCCAGCCAGCGAACTACCGCTCAACGCAACAGCCTTATGAAACAACCCTTTCGCAGAGGGCATATTCATGAGGGTCGTCACCTTGGCTCCTCCCCCCGACTGGCCAATGATGGTTACATTGTTTGGATCGCCACCGAAATTAGCAATATTGTTTTTGACCCATTCGAGGGCTGCCACCATATCCAGATTGCCTACATTACCGGATGCTGCGTGGCCACCAGCCGCTTTCAGATCACTGTAGCCCAGGGAGCCGAGACGGTGGTTGATCGAACAGAAAACGACATTACCCAGTCGGGAAATATTCTCGCCATGATACCCATCCTGTTCGATCGCATTCCCATTCACGAATCCGCCCCCGTGCAGCCAGACGATGACGGGCCGTTTCTGGGTATCCGGGGCTGGCGTCCAGACATTCAGTTTCAGGCAGTCTTCCGATACGTCGTCATAGTTCCAATGGTCAACAAACGAGGCATAGACATTGGCGTACCGCTTTTCCATGATCTGGGGCGCGGAGTTTCCCCACCAGAGGGCCGGACGAATATCAGTCCAGGCGGTTGGTTTTTGGGGAGGCATGAACCGGTTTTTCCCTGACGTATCCGCACCGTAAGGTATGCCCAGGAATTGATGAATACCCCGAAGAATAAACCCTCTGACTTTCCCATGTTCCGTATTGGCAATGGCAATCTTGTCTCCCACTAATAAAACCTGATCGTCTCCTGCTGGCTTTGCCGTTTTAGGGGGTTTCAAGCCAGCAGCGGTAGTTGGCTGAGCTACACCCAAACTGGCCACGCCAACTCCGAGTGATTGTAGAAAATTTCGTCTTGACGGTTTCATCTTCGTCTATCTGTTAGAAGGTAAGGAAAATCTCACTGATGAGCTTACCGTAAAAGGGACATAATGGGGCATTTTTACTATTCCTGACCAAGAGATTTATTGCTGATTATCAGTAGAGATGACTACCACAAAGGCATCTACCTTTTGCTCACCCACCTTAGGTGCTTATAGTTAGGCTACTATTGAATAAACCGTTTTTATCATAGCTCTTTGACAAAGCAAACGATACGATTTACTTCGTCAAATCCGATACGTTTATGAAAGTCGATAGCACTTGAATTAGTTAGTTCGGTATCCGAGGCAAGTTGCTTACACCCTTTTTGTCTACTCCAATTTTCGCCTGCGCTTACTAATTTTTTACCAATGCCAAGCTGTTGATACGTAGGTTTTACATATAGGGCTTCAATGTACGCAACTGGATAGTCGGTTGCGCCTTCAACATAGTCTGTGCGACTGGTTAGATGGATAAAGGCGATGTATGTTTCCTGTTCTTTAAGGAGATAACAAATTTCAGTATCCGACATCAACATTCGTTCGTAGTTATCATATTCCTCCTCAAACACACAGTCAGTCCAAAGCTCCAGAACCAGTCTAACCAAGTCAGTTAGATTGGCTTTTGATAGTTGTTCAATTTCCATTTCAATGGTCTGCTTAGGTCATTTTTCTCAGTGGGTGGTCCTTCCTGGAACGGCCTCACTATTCGTTTACCTGCAACTCTGCCACAACCGGCAGGTGGTCTGATGCGTATTGCTCGTCAATCACGTGAGTTGACAGGCTTTTAAACGTACCATCGGGTTTGAACATGATAAAATCAATCACACGATTTGGCTCGTTAACCGGAATGGTGGGCTTGCACTCCTGACAACTTCGGGTAAAATTCTGATCCAGCAGGCCAATAACTTTGCTATCAGGCTGGGCATTAAAATCACCCCCCAGAATCACGGGCAGACCGGACTCCTTAAACAGCTTTATGATCAACTCCGATTGCGTGAGTCGGTTGGGTTCTTTCAAATCGAGATGGGTGCTGGCAAAGATGATTTTTTTTCCGTTCGATACCTCCACGGTTATGGCGGCTATCGTTCTGGTTTCTCCACCAATGGCAGGGTCGATCGGCAGGATCAATCGCGTTGAGTCGAGAATGGGGAATCTGGACAGGACCGCCACGCCATAATCGCCCCCCTGATGGTCGATGGCCTTCGAAAAAAAGTAATGCATTCCCGTTAACCGAGCGAGTTCTTTTGCCTGATGGAGTCCTTTCCCCGATCGCTCCGTATTGACATCGACCTCCTGTAAGGCCACGAAATCTGGTTTTTCCTTCGTGATAACGCGGGCAACGGCCTCCACATCAATTTTAGCTCCGGCCGATGGTGGATTACAATGATGAATGTTATAGGTCATCACCCTGAGCTTTTTGAGCTTCTGTGCAGAAGGCCCTTCGCTGGCGTAGGTAGCACTGGAAACGAGGATAAAGAGCAAGCCAATAAGGGTTTTCATACAGATCTTGTTGTGAGTAAGTTGATTTCGTTCTTTTTATGCCTTCGCCTTTTTAGGGATTGTATACTTGCTAACCACTTCCCCATCGTCGCGAATCATTTTCAGATTCAGTTCTTTGGCCGTAGCGTGTAGCTTGATCAACGTCCGGTTGCCTTCCAGCGGACCACCCCCAATAACGATGGGGTAATTATGCATTGCATCAGGATCATGAGTCCCGTAGCGATGCGTATGCCCCGAAATCTGAAGGTCGATTTTGGCTTTGTTCAACAACGGCCCGAACACTTCACGACCGTGCATCGGTCCATGCCAGTCGCCGGAATGGTAGGGCGAGATATGAATCAGAACAATTCGGAAGGGCGCTTTTTTAAACTCGGCGCTGTCAATTTCCTTTTCCAGCCACTTTTTCTGCGTTTCCCGGTACCGATCAAAGGCCGACAAGCCACCATATTCAACGCTATCATCGCCTTTATCCTCGCCCGAGTCCAGGATAACGAACCGGACTGGTCCACGGGTAAATGCATAATAGTACTTCTCGTCAGGATAAGCAAAGTAGGCGGGCAGATGTCGGGAAAAACTGCCCCGGCATTCATGATTCCCCTGCGTCAGAATGAAGGGAAGTTCGGCTGCAAAAATATCGACCGACGGTTTAATCAGGTGATCGACTACCTGGCTTTCTTCGGTAACCCAATCGAAGCAGTCGCCGTTGAACACGACGAAATCATAGTCCCGTTTGTTGCCCGTATAGCCATGTCGGTAAAGCAGTTGAGGGATGATCTGAGGCCGATCGTGAATATCGTTGAACACCACCATCCTGAATTCCTCTTCATTTTCTGCCGGTGTTTTAAAGCCGTACAGCGGGCTGCTAATGGTCTCCCCAAACTCAACCTTCGAGCCTTTGTAGCCCAGGATCTCGGTCGAAACGATCTTGTATTTGTGATCGGTACCCGGATCCAGGCCCGACAGCGTAATTTTATTGATGCGGTTATTGGCTTCGATCAACCCATTATTATAGCCAAATTCCCGCTTACTGGTATAGGTTCCGGCTCCGTATTCAACCCAGCTGAAGCAGTTTTTGTGCGTAATCCACATGATGGTCACCTCGTGAGTGCCTATATGTTGAAGGTAAGGGCCCGCCACGAAATGGTTTTTCTCTTCCACTGGTGCGGCAACTGCGTTATCCGCTAAACTTGGCGCAATGGGCATCAGGCTAAGCGTGCCAAGCTGCGCCATTTTTTCAAGAAACAATCGTCTATCCGAAAGCATGGTATATGAAGAGGTTAAGGGAGTTGGTAGTTAATAACTAAGGTAGATATGGGATGGGGTGAAATCAAAAATCGGTTGTCGTATCAGAGGCTCCCGTTCCCCGTTCTCGCTTGGCTATGCCGAGTGAGGGGTATTAGTTCAAGGGCCTCTGGCCCGTTTTGGATATAATTCGCCGGCCAGAGGCCGTAAAAAAAATACCCCTCACTCGGCAAAGCCGAGCGAGAACAGGGAGGTTAAGGTAGTTAGCTGTTGATAACTAACGAGAACGAGAACGGGAATCTGGTTAACTATATCCAGTTTGCAGGTAAACCCACAAACTGGATAGTTCTATACGAAAGTGGTTTTACGGAATTGATTACTCCCAGTTTGGATTCTGCGTCAGTTTGGGGTTCAGTAAACGCTCTTGGGTGGGAATGGGATACAGGTAATCACGGGCTTCGTTGAATTTCTTGTTGATGTGTCCGTTCACCACGATGTTGCCGCCTTTGTTGCCATTTTCCAGCAGTATTTCGCTACCCAATTTAAGAAACTGCGCACCCGCCACGGCTGGCTTCGTTCCCTCGTAGATAACCAGATCAATTTTACCATTTTTGTCCAGATCGTAATTTCCAGGCCCAGGAAAATACATGCCCTTGAATGTTTTGGTTAGCAGTTGGCCTTCCTTCCAGCGAATGATATCATCCCAGCGGAAGAAATTTTCCATCACCAGTTCAACGCGCCGTTCCCGCCGAATTTCCAGAATGACGCCTGTATTACTCCCACTTAACTGCGTGTACTGTTGCGCCTGGTAGGGATCGGGGTTCGCGTTGGCAGTCGTCAGATTGATGTTGGGCATACCCACCCGGTCGCGGGTAAGTTTGGTGGATCGGTCCAGGTCGGCCTGGGTTAAGGTGCCGCGTTCGGCTTTGGCTTCCGCAAAATTCAGGAGCACCTCGGCATACCGGAAAATGGGCATGTCGGTAATGTCCTTGCTGAAGGTATCCCACTTTGGAGCCGAAACGAACTTGATCAGTTGATAGCCCGTCACGGTCGCACCAAACTCTGAAGTCAACTGGGCAGTTTCACCAATTCGGGTATAGCCTGGTGTTCGGATGGTTTGCGACAACCGGGGATCGCGGTTTTGCACTTCCTCATAAAACTGCATGGTTTCGTACCCCTTGATATCCGTGAACCGCGACCCATCGGCCATTAAGTAGCTGTTCACCAACTTCTTCTCCAGACCGGGTTTTCCGTACGATGCCGTCATGGTGTAGTAGTTCAGGTTATGATAAACCTGTAATTCATCGCTGAAATCCCGCGCCAGAATGACCTCATCCGGAATGGCATTGTCGGACGAGAACAGTTTGCCGTAGGCCGTAGCTGGCGTGGCTTTGTAGATCGTATACCCACTGTTCGTCATTAGATTCTCCGATGCGGCAATGCATTCATCCAGAAATTTATCGGCTCCCGGCAGATTGAATTCGGGATGGTACTTCCGAAAGGTTCCTTCGTATAAAGCCATTCTGGACTTCAGGGCAAGGGCGGTCCATTTGGTAATGGTGTTCACCTGTCGGGAGCCATCGAGGTAGGCAATAGCATAATCGATATCCGCCATAACCGAGTCCATAACCATCGTACGGGGGTCGCGCGCTTTGGTCAGCATGTCCTGATCCGATACCTCGATCGTTTTCGAATACCAGGGCACATCACCAAACCGTTTTACCATCCCAAAGTAAAAGTAGGCGCGAAAGAAACGGGCCAACCCATTGTATTTAGCGACCGCTTTGGCATCGGGACATTTCGCTGAGTTGGCCAGAAAATAGTTGATATTTCGTAACGGAGTCCAGCTCCAGCCTCCCCCACTGGTGGGTACGACGCGCGTTCCCTGTAATTCGTCGCGAAGGCTATTCTTCACCACATTGTCTACGTCCTCATTATACACATCCTCGGCAGAAGGCAGGGCGTTGTAAAACGAATTTGTATAGAGCAGAAGGTCATTTTCAGTCTTGAAAAACGTTTCCGGCGAAATGGCATCCTGAGGTACCAGATTCAGATCGCAGGCGGCCAGACCAATGGCTACGGCCAGGAGACTTAGTATTTTTTTCATCTACTTACGGAGTAAATCAGTTTAGAACGTGATGTTCAGGCCAGCAGAAATTGTTTTCGACATAGGGTACGTTCTGCCATTGGTGGCATCACCATCCAGTTGCTCAGGGTCAATGTATTTGGAGCGAAGGGGTGTGTAGGTCAGCAGATTTTCGCCACTGACGTAAATACGGGCTCTGGGTATCCAGATTTTCTTGGTGAGACTTTCGGGAAAGGTGTAGCCGATCACCACATTTTTCAGACGCAGATACCCTACATTCTGGATGTACCGATCATTGGCGGCATTCAAATCACCTCCCCCATTCAGGGCCGTATAGCCTCTCAGGACCGGGAAATACGCATCCGTATTGGTGGGCGTCCAGACATCAGCTTCAAAATTCTCGGGTATGAACGAATAATATGGACGGGAATACGGCCCCCAGAATTTATCGGCATTGTTGCCCGGATACCAGTTCTTCCGTAAAATACCCTGCGCCAGCACCGATACATCTATTCCATTCCAGGTAGCGCCCAGATTGATGCCATACCGATAGCGGGCACGGTCGTTCCCAATCACTTTCAGGTCGCCGTGATCAGCCAGGGTGTTGGCTCCCTGATCTATTTTCCCATTGCCATCGACATCGATAAACTTAAGATCACCCGCCTGCAATTTACTCCAGTCGCCGGGAGCGCTCAGGCGTTGCTTATTGACGATAGTTTGATCGACGGTATAGGCCTGTGCTTCCTCGTTGGTTTTAAAGAAGCCCGCAATCGAATAGCCCCAGATGTCGCCAATCGTCTGGCCCTCATAGCGGCTCGACAGGATTTTATTCGGGTTATCGTATTTAGTGATGGTCGATTTAGAATCGGAGAGAATAAAGGAGGCATTGTACGCCAGGGCTTTACCTGCCACTTTAACCTGATCGCGCCAGCCGATGGAGAGTTCGAACCCTTTGGTTTGCAAATCACCGGCGTTTTTGGTGGGCACCGTAGCGCCATACACCGATGGCAGCACCTGACCCGGCACCAGCATGCCCGTTGTATTCCGGATATAGGCATCCAGGGATAAATTCAGTCGATTTTTCAACAAACCCGCATCCAGACCCAGGTTGGACGTGGTGGCTTTTTCCCAGGTAAGATCGGGCGAAATCGGGTTGGGGTTATTGACATACGTCAGCTTTTGCCCGTTGGTTATCCAGCTCGATTGAGCCGTTGGCATGATGGGGATATAGGGATAAAAGCTGGCCGAGTTGGTATTGGATGGCAACTGGTTCCCCAGCGTACCATACGAAGCCCTGATTTTCAGGTTGTCCACAACGTGTTTGAGGGGCTCGAAGAAGCTTTCTTCGCTAAGCCGCCAGCCAGCCGAAACCGATGGAAAGAAACCGTAACGCCGACCTTCACCAAAGCGGGACGTTCCGTCGTAGCGACCATTCACCTCCAGCAGATACTTGCCGACGTAGTCATAATTCAGGCGATAGAACGCGCCAAACAACGAGTACTGATACGAATCTCCGGCAGAGAGTTGTTCGCCGGTACCCAGGTTCAGATCGTTGAGACTTTCGGAGAGCAGATTTTTCCGGGCACCAAATAGGCGCTGGTGCTTCCGGGACTCGTAGTTGATCCCAGCCGTGGCCCCAACATAGTGTTTCCCAAATGTATGATTATAGGAGGAGTACAGGTTGGTTACGTTCGTGGGATCAAACCACATGGTTTTTCGGTACTGATCGGTATTATAATTAGGCACCGTGGCCAGGATGCCCGGCTGGATCGAGTATTGCGCCACGGCAGAACGGTACCAGTCATCAGCGATATAGAAGGAATAAGAGTAGTTAGCCACCAGATTCCAGTTCTTGGTAAAATCAATAGTAACCGAATTAATGGCCGTTAACTCGTGCACTTTTTTCTCCCCACCGGCTACGCCTTTCAACAGGTTCGCGTATAGACCGTCGCCAATGGAGTAATTGTTTTTCAGGGTGTTATAGGTGGCCGTGCCATCTGGATTGGTGGGGGCGTAGGCGGGCAACGCGTGCACCGTGATCCCAACGAAATTGGCATTGGCACCGCCTTCCAGACCCGGATAGGTGTATCTGGAATCGAAGTACTGGATATTGCTACCCACTTTGAGCCAGGGCGTCAGTTGCGCATTGATCTTGCTGCGCAGCGTGTAGGACGTGAATTTATCCGTATTGATTTTCATGATCCCGTCCTTTTCAAAAATCGACCCCGACAGGAAGTAATTCACCTTATCCGTTCCACCCGACAAGTTGATGTTGTGCTGTTTGGACGGCTCGGTGGTGTTGAAGAGCGTATTCCACCAGTCGTAATTGCCGTAGTAATTGTAAATGTCTTTGCCATTTACATTCTTAACCACGGTCCAGGGGCGGGCCGGATTTTCAACTTTATCGAACCGACGGGCTTCCAGTTCTTTATAATCTTCTTCCGAATACCGCGTGTAGCTATTGCCGGTAGCCCGGGTAAACGCTTCGTCATTCATCCGAACATACTCGTACCCATTGGTCAGAAATTTGGTACTGACGGTGGGAGCCGACCAGCCGAAGTTGTTGCTGTACGAGATGGTTGTTTTACCATTCTTGGCTGTTTTGGTCGTTACCAGAATCACCCCAAACGCGCCCCGTGCGCCATAGATAGCCGAAGCTGCTGCATCTTTCAGGACCGATACCGATTCCACATCGGCGGGATTGATCCGGTTGATATCGCCTGGAATCCCATCGATCAGCACCAGCGGCCCGCCCCCGTTGATGGACGTTTCGCCACGAACGTTCAGGTTTCCGCCCTGCCCTGGCTGGCCCGTACTGAACGTAATGTTCAGGTTGGGCACCATGCCCTGAAGGATCTGGGACATATTGTTCAGGGGTCGGTTTTCCAGCTCTTTGGCCAGCACCTGCGTAACCGCCCCGGTCAGGTTTACCTTCTTTTGCGTTCCGTAGCCCACCACCACGACTTCACTCAGTGAGTTATGGGTTTCTTTTAGGGCTACGTTGAGGGCTGTCTGGTTCGTCTTCACCGGCACCTCCAGCGTTTCGTACCCAATGAAGGAAAACGAAAGGGTCAGATTGTCGCCCGTGTCGGGGATGTTGAGCGAAAAACGACCGTCGGCATCGGTAGTGGTGCCTCTTGTGGTGCCTTTCACAATAATGCTCACCCCCGGCAACGGCTGGTTACTCGCGAAATCGTTGACCACGCCCGACAACAGTCGCCGGGGTTGTTCAAACACTACGGGTACGTTGATTCGGAAAACGGGCACAGACAACAGGCTCGTTTGGGCATTGACCTTTTTCAGGATAATCTGCCCGTTTACAACCTCCCAGGCCACATCCAGCGAGGTAAATAACCGCTGGAGCACACTGGCCAGGCGTTCGTTGCGTGCGCTGATGGAGATGCGTTTATCGGCCCCAATTACGCGAGGGCTGTACACAAATCGCACATCGACAGCCTTCTCGAGTTGCTGTAATACAGTCCGTACCGTCTCCCCGTCTACGGTAATGGAAACGGACCGGTTCATCAGGTCCTGCGCCGAAATGGGCACAGCCTGGACTAGACTACCGCTCAGCAGGATGCTGAACACTAGCGAAAGTAAACGTTTCATACAGGGTAATTGATTGAGTAGTTCTCGGTTTTTAAGGACAGCCCCGACTGCTGACTTGGATACGGGTACCGTTAATTTGATAGGTAGCCCCAATGGATAAGCAAATCATATCCAGTTGGGCCGATAGGGGTTGATTAGCCAGATTGGCCGTTAGCGTGCAATTGACGAGTGCCTGCTCGTCGAAGGAGATATGTATGCCATACACATCGTCCAACTCCCGAAACACCCTGGCAACGGGCGTATCGTCGAATACAAAATGCGTTTTAATAGCCGCTGGCCGTAGTACGACGGGATGGTCGGCCAGTGATTTCACAAGGCGGCTGTCAGCGCGAAAAAATGTCGCCTTCTCATTGGGTTTCAGCACCAGATCGGACTCATTTTCCTGTTTATCCGTTTGTCGGTAAACGGCCACTCGCCCCGTTCGAACCACTACCTCGGCGGTGGGCTTACCGGCATCGGCCACAATGGTAAAACTTGTTCCCAGCACCTTCGTAACTAGTCCATTGGCATAGACCAGAAACGGACGCTCCGGATTTTTAGTGACCTCAAAAAATGCCTCCCCCATCAACTGAACCTCCCGCCGATTGCCGATAAACCTCGGAGGGTACTGTACACGACTGCCTGGTTTGAGTGTAACGGTACTACCATCGGATAGCGCTACCCGAAGTGGTTGGCTGGACTCATTTGTTTTGCTCACCAACTCCCGTTTGCCTGTCTGCGCAGTCAGGCGACCGGAATCCGCTTCCCGCGCCAGATTCATCAGAAAGTACCAGCCTAATCCAATCCCCAATACAACAACAGCCGCAGCAGCCAGGCGATAAACGACGGTGGGCATCGGCCTCATGGTATTCGACGGACTGATTTGTCCGGCTACCTGTTGCCAGTGGCGTTCGATAAACGTCTGCTTATCGGAAGCCGCTCGGGTCAATTCAGGTTCAGCATCCAGCGCGTCGTACCAGGCGTCAACCTGCGCCCGTTCGCTGGCGGATGCGTCGCCGTTTTGGTATTTGGTCAATAAGGCCCGGAGTTGTAATGGGTCCATGGAATCAGTTGGCAGCAGCCCTGTTGTTGAACCGCCTTCAGTAAGAGAGACGATCAAGTCGAAAAATTCCCTAAGCCCCCAATGTTATCCTTTTGTTAACGACCCAGCACAAGGGTCAGCACAACGGCCGTAGCGTAATCGTGCAGGTGAGCCCGCAGGAAGGTAAGGGACCGGGACAGGTGGTATTCAATGGCTTTTTCGGAGAGGCCCAGCCGGAGGGCTATTTCGCGAATGGGTAGTTGTTCGAAGCGATTCAAGATAAACACTTCGCGCGTTTTGTCGGGCAACTGTAACAACGCCTGATTGAGCGATTCGGTGAGTTCAGTAAACTGAACCGTATTGGCCGTATCGAGGGTACCAATGGGCGCGGTATAGAGGAAGTGGCTGGCATACTGTTCGCCGTGTAATTGGGTGCGAACGTGGTCAATAATCAGGTGTTTGAGAGACGTGGTGAGATAGGCCTTCAGGTTACTGACCAGCAGTGTTTTGCGCTTTTGCCAGAGCCGGAGAAACAATTCCTGGGCAACATCGGCGGCCAGGTCTTCATCGCGGAGTTTGCGATTTGCCATTGCAAAAAAGTCGTACCAATGGCGTTTGTACAGCGTTTGGAATGCCTCCTCGTTGTCATAACGAAGCAGGGCTACTAGTTCGTCGTCACTCAGCGCTTGCTCAGACATAGCCACAAAATTGGCATGGGTGGCGCACTAAACAGCCAAACGTACATTAAGCTTTTGTGAATTATCGCAGGCTTGCACCGGCCTTATTTCTGTTTTTTCAGCAGGTCCCTTGCAACCAATCATCCTACTCGTTCGCGTCTGCCATCCGAGATGAGGCAACCCACGCTGTCATATGTTTCAATCCTAGCAGCAGCTGCTCTAAGTAAGGGCAACTCATTATTTTTTTATTTTTATCGTTTATCAATAAATAATTATCTATATTTGATCAAAAATTAGCCAAAATCAATAAAATGAAACTCAAACCAACAAACACAAGTCAGATCCTGAGTGTGATGCAAATCATTACCTGGATAGCCTATATTGGGCTTTGTATAAAAACGGGTGCCATTCTGATTTCCTTTGGTGTAAGCTTTGTAAATCCCGAGGCCGCCAAAAACCTTTACAAGGGACTAGATCTGGACAGCCTCCGACAATTAAACTTCGGCTACTATGTCTGCCTTGTCTCCTTCATGGTTGCGATTTTGATGATGAAAGCACACGTCTTTTATCTGGTAACCAGGATCTTATCAAAGATAACCCTGGCGAACCCCTTCAAAATAGAAGTAGCGAATATCCTCGAAAAGGTCAGCTATGTCTTATTCGGAACCTGGATTGTCGGCCTGTTGAGCAATGCCTACACCTCTTGGTTACTAAAACGAACCGGCGAGATTTTTGACAGCGGGGCCACTGACAACTTCTTATTTATGGCTGGCCTGGTGTTCATTATCTCGCAAGTCTTTAAACGTGGTGTGGAAATTCAATCAGAAAATGAATTAACTGTATAACTCATGCCGATTACTGTAAACCTGGACGTGATGATGGCCAAGCGTAAAATGTCATTGAATGAATTATCAGAAAAAGTAGACATCACCCTGGCCAATCTTTCGGTACTCAAAACCGGGAAAGCCAAAGCCATACGATTCACGACCCTCGAGGTCATTTGTAAAGCATTGGACTGCCAGCCAGGTGATTTGCTGGAGTATGTGAACGAGCCCTGAGGTCAAGTCACATTACCGATACGACTTATTGGGATGGCCAGGGATTAAATCGTTACCTCTCCTGCAATCAAGGCGTTCATCTGAATCAGACCTGATTCAAATTGGCGTTGAGATCGTACATTTGAGTACCTGTCAATACTCCCTCGCAGGATATAACTAAGCGTAAGTCATTTTTTCAGTAAACCCTTCTCATGCTATACGTACGACGTTTTGTCCTGTTCTTCCTCTTTTTGGGTGCTCTACTCAAGCTACAGGCCCAACATACGGGGGAGGCAAATTATGATGAATCAAAAGTCCCGGCTTATACCTTACCGGACGTTTTAAAAACAACCGCTAATCTGGACGTTCGTACGAAGACAACATGGGAACAGGTAAGACGTCCCGAAATCATTAAACTGTTTGAAGAAAATGTATACGGCCAGATGCCCAAAGCCGTTGACCGCCTTACCTACTCGGTAACCCGTGAAACTGCCAGCGCCATGGCTGGCAAAGCAACGCTGAAAGAAGTATTGATTGAGGTGGTTCATAACCAGAAACTGGTAAAAATAAACCTTGTTCTTTTTGTGCCGACTAAGTTAAAGGTACCAGCGCCGGTTTTCCTGCTGATTAACAACCGGGGGAAAGAAAATACGGACCCCACCCGAGCCCATAAAAGCGATTTCTGGCCAGCCGAAATGGCAATCGACAGTGGATATGCCATTGCGGCTTTTCATGTTAGCGATCTGGCTCCTGATGATACGGCCAGGTATGTAAATGGCATGCTTCAGCTTTACCCCGAGCAAGTAACCGCTACTAACGGCATGCGGGCCATTGGCGCCTGGGCCTGGGGAGCTAGCCGGGTACTGGATTATTTTGAAAAAGACCCAGCTATTGACGCCAGAAAGGTGGCTATTGTTGGCCATTCCCGTGGTGGGAAAGCATCCCTGTGGGCAGCTGCCGAGGACCAACGGTTTGCCATGTGTTTTTCTAATTGTTCGGGGAATACCGGGGCGGCCTTATCCCGCAGGCGATTTGGCGAAACGATCAGCCGAATCAATACCGTTTTTCCGCACTGGTTTGCCAAAAATTACAAAAAATTCAATAACAACGAAGATTCATTACCCGTAGATCAGCATATGCTGCTTGCCGCAATTGCCCCAAGACCGCTGTATGTGACCAATGCATCGAAGGATCTGTGGGCTGACCCCAGAGGAACCTATTTATCGTTGAAAACTGCCAGCCGTGTGTATACGTTATACGGAATTGACGCCAATCTACCCGCTAATCCGCCAGGTATAAACCAACCCATTAGTAACGCGTCGTTAGGCTATCATATTCGGGAAGGGGAGCATAACTTAACGGCCTACGATTGGAACAATTTCATAAAGTTTGCCACCGTTCATTTCAACAAGTAAGTAAATGAACGGTGGATAATGAATAATCAACAATGACATGCCATTGACTATCAACCCATTAACCATCCATTATTCATTATTCATTATCCATTATCCATTATTCATTATTCATTATCCATTTAAATAAGTCCCAGTACTTAAGAAGCTGATTTGGTTAGCTGATCACTAGGGCTACCCAGGCTGTGACGGAACGCGCTTCCGCCAGTGATACGCAGCAACTGAATTCTTCCAGAAGTACTTTTCGGCCACGGGTCTACCTTTTGCCGTGACGTATTCACGCACTAAGCTCAGCCCTACGTCAACAGGTAACCACTGATCGCTGTTCGGCCAGTCGCTCCCGTACAGCACCCGATCTTCACCGAAGATGCCAAAGATCTCATCCAGTCGTGCCCGGTAGAAGCTGAGTGTCTGCGGAATTTTTCCGTCCACTCGACGCAGCACTTCCGAGACCTTCACATAAACCTGAGGCCGCTTACCCAATTCCTGTAAATGGGCTTCGTAAGCCTTAAGGGCCACAGCCTCTGCCGGCGTTGCCATTTGGGGAAGATGATCAATAACTACCCGCAGCGCTGGTACTTGATCCGTGACCCGCACGATGGCCGCCAGTAGAGCAGGATTCGGATTCGCCGTATCCAACACAAGGCCTGCCTGGGCTAAAAATCCAAGATCCGCTACAACCTTAGGATTCGACAGTTGGCCAGGCAAATCCCGATCCCAAAGGTTACCGTACCGGATACCGCGAAACAAAGGATTACGCTGGAAGCGTCCGAGCTGTTGGCGGAAATCCGGCTTACCCGGCTCCAGATTACCCACGGTTCCAACGATGATCCTGTCCCTGGCAGCTACATCAAGTACCCACTGATTGTCTTCAAGCCAGGGGCTGGCTTCCACGGCAATTGAACCCACAATTCCGAGGGGCGCTGCTATCTTTCGATAGCGGTCTGGAAGGGCGGGCTGGTATAGAAGGCGGTCTTTGGGGGTCGGCCAGGGCACACCTTGTGGGCGAGTCGTGTCGAACAGGTGAATGTGGGTGTCAATAATTGGGATTGGGGTATCTTCTCCCCACTGCAACAAGGGGAGCCCAGCGGAAGCACTGGTGGTCAGGGCAAGAAAATCTCTACGATTCATTGGCAGCAAACTAGTAGTTCCAGAGAAACTTGGGGTAACCTGTTAGTAAAATTAATCCAGCCCTTTTCCTACTTAAAAAGGTCTACTGCCTGTAACTAACCATCCCATTCCCGAATGGCTTCACTTGATTAGACCATTGATCTTCACAACTATTAAAAATTAAGTTTACTTCGTTTCGGATTCGCTACTTTGGCCTATTTTTTTGACGAAAGCCCACTTACTGCCATGGACACCCCCGTGAAGTTGCTCGTCGTAGAGGACAACCTGATTATTGCGGCTAACATCGCCCTGCAACTCAGCGAACTTGGCTATGAGGTGACCAGATTTTTGTGCGGCACCGCGAAAAGATCATCAAAATTTTCATCGCCGATCTTCTGAGTTGTTTTAGGTATGCTTAACCGAATCGCTAAATTTTCTGACGATCTTCTTCAATTCGTACTCTTCAGCAATATGTACATTGCGGTTTGTGCGGTCATCATGTGCCAGACCACGGCTTATCTGTTCCGATTTACGTTACCTGTGTATTTCCTTTCGTTCATATTTATGGGAACGCTGGGTAGTTACTCACTACATTGGTATTTAACTGATTCGTCAGGAGATTATTCCAACCGGGGTCGCTGGAATCAACATCACAAGACAACGTTACTGCTCCTGTTTATCTGTACTTCAGGATTAGGTCTTTGGCTATTAAATTATTTACGACCTTTTTTACTTGATTTATTACCTGTTGTCTTCCTGACGTTTTTGTACACCGCGCCCAAAATTGACTGGAGAATCTTTAACATCCTGCGTCGCATTGCCGTCTTAAAATCTGTTTATCTTGCCCTGGTGTGGACCTATGTTACAGCGGCCATCCCATTGATAGTTGCAAAACCTTTTGAATTACCAGGTTGGGTATTTATTGGGATCTGGCTCCTGAATCGGTTTTTGTTTATTTATAGCATTGCCCTCTGGTTCGATTATCGAGACCGGGCCATTGATCGGCAATCCAAATGGTTAACAATGGCGTCGATGCTGCCTGAAAATCAGATTCGTTGGTTTTTCTACAGTATCATCGTCTGCTTTGGGCTAACGGTTGTCAGTTTATACGAACAAGGTCTTCATACCTGGACTATTATTTGCCTGAGTGTCCCAATGATTCTGTTGGGTCTAACGGCCCAGCGTATGGCAACTCAGCCATCAGATTATATCTATTATATTTATTTCGATGGCTTACTCATGTTGTCAGGCGTTCTGTTAACGTGCTTTCCTTCCTAATCGACAGTAGATGAGAAAATTAACCTGGAACGGATTCACCAGAAAGGGTTTCCTATTCTCATCTAGTATCTGCCCCCGAACCAGCTCAGCGACGCTTTTCCTATCGGCACTTAACCGGGCAACGTGGGGCAGATACGCGACCTCTTCTTTTTGATTCAATGCGCCTTCCGGATTGTAATAATTGCCGTTCCAGCGTTGCAATTGACCACCCCATATACCCCCAAAATAGAGCTGTGTATATTTATTGCAGGATTAACTGTGTCTTCCTGGTTTTGTATTAATGCAGTTGGAAAGATCATCAACATTTACAAACAGATCTCCCAGAATCCTTATTTCTTCAGGGCAATCACCTTCTCAAAAGCGGGTTTAGGTTGGCTGTTCCGGTCGAATAGCAGTGGGTAGCTGGTTCGGCCGCGGATAGGCCAGTTGTTCAACCAGCTATTGCCATCGTTTACACCCCAGAACGTTACACGGGTGACTTTGTCTTTATGCTTGAGGAACAACTTAAACAGAGCTTCGTAATCAGCAGCCAGCTGGGTTTGAACACTGTCGGGTAAGGCATCAGGGTACGGGTTCGACTGGGCGTTAGCGGTCATGCGCTGGCCGACGTCGGCGCCCTGAAAATTGCGGGGCAGTACTTCGATGTCCAGTTCGGTAAACATGACCTTCACCCCCAGAGCCGAATACTGAAGGATGCTCTCTTCAATGTCTTTCAGAGGTATTTTGCCAACGTGCCAGTGTCCCTGAATGCCTACGCCGTCGATACGTACCCCGGCGGCTTTGATCTTTTTCACAAGTTCGATACAGCCCGCCCGCTTGGCCGGTTGTTCGTTGTTGTAATCGTTATAGTACAGCTCCGTTTTAGGGGCAGCCTGCTGGGCCAGCCGGAACGCTTCTGTGACGAAATCATCGCCAAGGTATTGCAGGAAAACGGATTTTCGCATGGTCCCATCTTCGTTCAGCGCTTCATTGACAACATCCCATGAAAGCACTTTCCCGTCGTAGCGACCAGCGACCGTTTTAATGTGATTCGTAAAAAACGTCCGGATGGAGTCGGCACTATGAATACCCCGGATGAACGACGGCAACTGACTGTGCCAGACCAATGTATGCCCGTTGATTTTGATGTTGTGCTTCTGGCCGAAGGCAACCAGTTTATCGGACATCTCGAAATTGTAGGTGTCCCAGCCGGGATGAATCAGTGCCGACTTCATGATATTCTCCGGCGTAGCCCTATTGAACTGACGCACAATGAAGGCTGTCATCTGAGGGTCCCGCTCATCGATCTGTGCGTTATTCAGTGCGGTTCCAATGCCAAAGTCTTTTTTAAAGGTATCTTTCAGCGAAGGAATCGGTTGGGCGAACGCCGTATTGGGCAGGTTGAGCGTATGTAAAAGTGCAATCGTGCTGATGGCGATGGCCTGTTTTTTCAGTAGCATATGCGGTAACGATTTTTAGTTGAGTCTTTCTTTTACCTGAACAGCACCTGCGCATACTGGAACAAATCGTGTCGCCAGACCGGCCACGTATGGCCTCCGGCGTACTCGCTGTATTGGTATTTGACACCCAGTTCATCAAACTTCTTCATCATCACCTGGCAATTCTGGTAGGCGATATCTTCCTTCCCTCCCATCGAAATCCACAACGGTTTTAGATTTGAGTTGATGGTAGCGGCATTCGCTTTCATAAAGTCATACTGTGGATCAGATAGTTTTGCGTTATTGGCGAACCAGCCCGAGCTGAACACGCCCAATGACGAAAACAGGTCGTTGTTTTTGATACCGGCATACAACGTCTGTAATCCACCCATCGACAGGCCCGCCAATGCCCGGCTCTTGGCGTCGGCTTCGACCCGGAAATTGCTTTCGACAAAGGGAATCGCGCCCTGTTTCAGTTCGTTTTCAAATGACTTCAATACGTTTTCGTTGAAACCGGCCAGACCACCGGCATTGCCCACGTTGCCGTCGAGCATGGCAATGATCATCGGTTTGGCTTTGTTGTCGGCGATCAGGTTATCCAGAATCATATCCGTTTTACCCTGCGTGGCCCAACCGCGCTGATCTTCGCCACCGCCGTGCAGCAGATACAATACCGGGTATTTTTCGGTCGACTTGTCGTAACCCGGTGGCGTATACACGTACATTTCGCGCCAGCTGTTGGTGGCTTTGGAGAGGTAGCGTTTGATGCGAATGTCGCCGTGGGGTACGTCCTTCATGGCGTAAAAACTGCCGTCTTTGTCTGGAATTTCGATGCCACTGGCCATACGTCCCATGCCATAGAAGGCTTCACTGGCCGGATCGGCAATGGCTACTCCGTCGATCAGCAGCGAGTAATAATGAAAACCCCGGCTGATGGAATCGGTGGTGGCCGTCCAGAAACCACTCGTGTCTTTCACCATGTCGTATTTCTTACCCAAATCGACCTGTACTTTCTGGGCGTCGGGCGCTTTGACGCGGAAAACCACGCGGTTGTCAGGCAGAATTTGCGGGTATTTGGCGTTGCGGGCGTTGGTGGCTGCGGGCGTTCCCAGAACGCTGTACTTAGTCAACGAGGCTACATCGACCGGCTTGAACAAAAACTGTGAGAACATGTACAGGCCATTTTTCCAAACCTTGAAATCGTGGACGCCCGGCTCGATGTAATACACATGCGGTACTCCATTCTGGTAGAGATAATCATGCGTACGTTTGCTGAAGCTGATAAGTCCGTCCTGATCTCCGCAGGAAATCCAGAGCAGTTTCAACTGTTTTTTAGCGGCTTCGGGGTTTGGTACCAGTTCCTCAGGCCGCTTGGTGTTGGGAGCCGACGAGAAGCCGCCCACCCAGGCGAATTTGTCCAGATTACCCAATCCGAAATTCAACGATTGCCCCCCTCCCATCGACAGCCCGGCAATAGCGCGGTGCTCACGGTCGGTCAGGGTGGGGTATTTTTTCTCGATGAACGGTATGAGGTCCGTTAACAGGTCTTTTTCAAAAGTGGCAAAGGCTTCGACCTTGTCTTTGTCGAAGATATTACCTACCGCCCGGTCGTCTTTCATGGCGCGGCCGTTGGGCATTACTACGATCATGGGTTGGAGTTTGTTCTCGGCATATAGATTATCCAGAACCACTTGAGGTTTGCCACCGTTCAGCCATTCTTTTTCATCGCCCCCGATGCCGTGCAGGAGATACAGCACCGGGTATTTTTTCTTTTTATTGAAGCCCGGCGGTGTGTACACTAACGCTTTTCGGGTGGTACCAACGGTTTTTGAGGCATACTGAACCGAATCCAGTTTGCCCATGGCGATACCCGAGCGTACCTGATCGAAGCCTTTGGGCGCTTCTTTCTCGATTTTTTGGGCGTAACTGCCGAAGCTCAACAGGCTGATGGCGGCCACTACAAATACGAATCGTTTCATTCGTGTCTATCGTTTTTCGTTAATACCAATTAATTTTTGAGTTTTTTGTCATCCCGAGGAACGAGGGATCTTCGGTAGCAGGAGGTGTTATCAGCCTCACCCGAAGATCCCTCGTTCCTCGGGATGACAAAAAACCTTCCTATTTAAGAGTAGACAAATTGCTTACTTAAACAGCAACGGGGCAAGCTCGTGTAGACTCCGACGCCAGGTTTGAAATTCGTGCCCCGTTTTCTCTGAAACGTACGAGACGGCATTGTACCCGGCTCCTTTCAGGTCAGTCACCGCTTTGGTTACGCCATCTGGTTTTTCTTTGCTCCCGCAGCTAATGAATACAAGCTTCGGTTTCACCTTGCCGTTGATGTCGTCTGGCGTGTATAGACCACCGCTGAGCAGGCCATAGTACCCAAACACATCCGGCTTATTGAGGGTAATCATTTTGGTTTCCATGCCCCCCATCGACAGACCCGCCATAGCCCGATTATCCCGATTGGCAAGGCTGCGGAAATTAGCATCCACGTACGGAATCAGTTCATCGACGAGAACCGTCTGGAATGGGTCGATCTTGAATTCTCTGATCTTCCCAAATTTCACTTCATTGGTCATACCATAAGTCATCACGATAATGAACGGCTTGATTTTACCGTCGGCGATCAGGTTGTCCATAATCAGGTTCGCGTGCCCCTGATTGCTCCAGGCCGTTTCGTCTTCGCCCCAACCGTGTTGCAGATACAGCACTGGGTATTTTTTCGATTTGTCTTTTTCGTAGCCCGGTGGCGTGTACACAAACGCCCGGCGGGATGTACCGGTGCTTTTAGAAGGGAACAGAATCTGCTGCACATTCCCATGCGGGACGTCTTTCAGGGCATAAAAATCCTGATCATGAGCCGGTATCTCAATGCCGCTTTCCCAGCGCACGGACCCATAGTAATTCAGGGCACCCGGATCGTTAAATTTCCCGCCGTCGATCTTAACGTTATAATAATGAAAGCCTTCGTCCATCGGGCCTTCCGTCGTGCCAGTCCAGAAGCCGTCGGCCCCTTTGGTTAGGATGGTTCCTCCCCGGCCGCCCAGCCCCAGGCTCACCCGGACACTATCGGCTTTGGGGGCCAGTATCCGGAACCGGGCGTAACCCTGCGAATTTACCTGCGGGTACTCCTGCCCCGGCTGGTTGAGCGAGGACGGTTTGAAATCTTCCGCGATGGCCGACGCCATTTGCGAATAACTACTTGCGCTGATTAACGTGGCTCCCACGAATGCAGCTAGTGTTTTGAAAGTCATTGGGTTTAGGGGGTTGATTGTGATTGGTTTTGATCTTGTTCTTGTCAGCGCGTTTTTGTCATTCCGATGAACGACAAAAAAAATCATCACCTAAAAAGCTGCGGCAACGTGTTGGCGAGGTACAGCTTGCAGTTCATCCAGGTATGCCCACCCGGTACGATGAGTGGTTTGACGTTGATTTTCTTCTCGTTGAACATCGCTATATTCTGCTTCACCGGCTCATACAAAAAGTCTTCCGTACCGACGCTGATCGTAAACAGTTTCAGCTGTTTGTTCATCTGTTCGGCATTGGGCGACCAGTTCGAAAAATTCGCTTTGAATTCGTCGGTGGCTGTATAGGGCGCATACGAGCACACGTAAGCAAACGTAGAGGGGTTGGTCAGGCCGATGTTGAGCGTCTGGCCACCCCCCACCGAAAAGCCCGCCACCGCCCGGCCTGTGCTCTCCTTGATGACGGGGTAGTTAGCTTCTACAAACGGAACAATGTCGTTAATCATGTCTTTGGTAAAGTCGGGCATGGGGGCCGGACGAACGTTGCCGTAAGGCATCACGATGAGCATGGGTTTAGCTTTGCCCTGCGCAATCAGGTTATCCGCAATCAGGTTAGCGCGACCTACTTTCGTCCAGGTTTCTTCGGTGTCGGAGCCGCCGTGAATCAGATACAGCACCGGGTAATTGGTTTTGCTGTTTGCGTTGAAACCAGGCGGGGTGTACACCAGCAACTGACGGGTGGTGCCCAACGTACCGGACTTATAATAGCGGTAGCTGATCTTGCCGTGGGGTACGTTCTGCAAGGAATGCACCAGGGGCTGATCGCCGGGTATGTCCACGATGCTACGCTTAAACCGCTCGTTGGCGAATATGTAGGTGTTGCTGGGATCGGCCAGTTGAACGCTATCCACGGTAAAGCTATACGGGTAAATGTCCGGCTTCACTGGCGGCACCGTCACGCTCCAGATGCCTGAGGTATCTTTGGTCATGGCAACGGGCGCTTTCAAAAACTCGCCGGAAACCATCACCTTTTTCGCGTTTCGGGAGAAATACCGGAACGTAATGCTGTGGTCGGGGTGCACATCGGGCGAACTAATGGCTGGTGGTCGTTGCTGGGCTAAGACTGAAACGCCACAAGAAAAAACAGCCAGAAGAATATATAAAATGCGTTTCATGGGTGCAGGAATTAGGGTTGGAAGAGTAGTGGCGTGGTGGCAGCAACGTACGTTTTCACATTCATCCAGGTATGGCCGCCGTCGGTGATCAGGCTTTTGTAGTTTACCTTTTTCGCCTTCAGGTAGTCCATAAACTCCACGGTGCCTTTGTACAGAAAGTCGTCGCTACCGACGCTCACCCACAGCAGTTTGAGTTGCTTATTGGTCTGGTCGGGTTTGGCCACGATCTGGCTGAAGTTACCATCCATTTCCTGGGGCGATAAGTACGAACTGTAGGCACACACCCAGGCAAACTTGTCCATATTGCTAAAGGCTGTCCGTAGCGTTTGCCCACCCCCACGCGAAAATCCACCAATGGCCCGATTCTCGCGATTGGGAATAGCCCGGTAGGTTGCCTCGACGTACGGAATGACGTTACTCACCAGATCCGTCGCAAAATCGTTGGCGCGTTTCACCGCATCGGCTCCGTCGCGAACGGTTGGGTCGGCGGGTTTTGAGCCTCCTTTTTGCTCGGCTACTCGGGCCGCTATGTTGCCATAGGGCATGACAATGATCATGGGGTTCACTTTGCCTTCGGCTAGCAGATTATCCAGGATCAGGTTGGTTTTGCCGACTTTAAAAAAGGTCTCTTCGGTATCGGTTGTGCCACTGATGAGGTAGTAGACCGGGTATTTCTGTTTTGACTTCTGGTCATAACCCGGTGGCGTATACACGACCAGCGAACCCGTTGTCCCTTCCATCGACGGGTAATATTCGTAGTTGATGGAACCGTGGGGCACATCGCGCATGGCATGGATCAGGGGCTGATCGCCGGGCACGTCGACGAGGCTTGCCTTGAACCGCTCGTTGGGAAAGAACGCTACGTTGGCAGGGTCCATCACCGATATGCCATCCACCCGAAAGTTGTAGGGGTAAATGTCGGGCTTGACAGGGCCAACCGTCACGCTCCAGATGCCCTGCGCATCTTTGGCCATGGGCACGGGGCCTTTCTCAAACTGCGCACTTAGTTCTACCGATTTGGCCTGCGGAGCCTGATAGCGGAATGTAACGGTCTTGTCGGCGTTCACCTGGGGCGATACTACCAGCGGCCCACGGGGCGGCTGGGCCAGCGCCATGTTGTACAGGCAGATTATGGCCCAGGTAAGCCAAAATCGACGGATTTGTTGTTGGTTCATCGTTTATCAAGGTTTAGGATTATTGGCTTTTTTGACAGGATTAACAGGATTGACAGGATTTTTTCGGGCAAGCGCAAAAGACAAATCCTGTCAATCCTGTTAATCCTGTCAAAAAATCTTTTACTGAGTGATAATGTCGATCTCCGCATAGCCCGGTACCGAGCCATCCTGCGTAGTTTTCAGGGCACGTAATTTGATGTATCGGGCTTTGGTGGGTTCAAAGGTTTTGATTTGCCAAACTGGGCTGTTCTTGATGTTCGAAAACTCACCTTCACTGACCCGTTTCCAGTTGGTATTATCGGCGGATACCTCAAATTGGTAGTGGGTGATGATGCTGGCCTCTTCCCACCAGTTTTGAGCAGGCAAATACCGGAAACCCGTCAGATTTTCTTCTTTACCCAGATCAATGAGTAAGTCGGCAGGCATCGGTTGGCCCTTGCTTTGGTGCCATGAGGTCGCCGGATTTCCATCTAAAACCTGATAGGCCGATTTGGCGTCTGTACTTACGATTTTCCAGTTCGTGCGGGCTATGTCAAACTTTTCTTCGCTGGCGATGCTGCTTTGTTTCGTGAACGGATTATAAGCAATCGCCTTTAGGTCAACTTTACCGTTGCTGGTTTTTACGGGAGCTGTGTATTTGGTAGCGGTTGCGGTGGGCGAGCTTCCGTCGAGGGTATAATACAACTCCGATTCGGTATCACCGGGTTTGAGGTGAATAGCCCCGGCCTGGTCGCGGGTGATGACGGGGGGCGTTAGAATCAGTGGGGCTTTATAGACTTCGAGGTTTGAAATTAAGGGGCAGCCTTTGGCGTCCAGAATCGTCAGGCGCAGTTGCGTGGCGTCAACGGTCGGAAATCGAAGAATGCGTTTATAGCCGATGGTCGTTTCTTTGGCAATTTCTTTCCAGCTACCATCGACCAAAGCTTCTACAGTAAACGATTTGACCCGTTGCCCCAGGCGGATGGGCTCCTGCACCAGAAACCGATTAAAAGCGGTGGGTTTGGCAAATTTCAGCGTCAACGATGCATTACGAACGGCATCATCTGTAGCCCAATAGCTTTCTTTGTCGGCATCAATGGCTTTGCTGGCGTCGTAGGCCGAGCTTTTCCCCCTTGTCTGCGAGGCCGTAACACTAGCATTCTTAGCCACATTCAAGGCAAAAGCTTCTTTTGTCGCTTTGGCAAATGCCTGCACGGCTTTTTCGTCTTTTTCATGAATCAGGCCGTTGGGCATGATCGGAAAATTGAGCAGTAACGTCGCGTTTCGACCGATGGAATTGTAATAAATGTCCATCAATTGGGGTAACGTTTTTACCTTTCTATCTTCGCGCTCGTGGTAAAACCACTCAGGTCGAATGGAGGTGTTTACTTCGCCCGGTACCCAGGCATTGCCGTTTTCTACGCCGTGGCGCAATTGTTCTTCGGGCACATCGCCGGTTGCATTCAACAGACTCCAGTTGGTTTCGCCCACATATCCGGCTTCAGTTCCCACCCAGCGCAGGTCAGCCCGGTCCCCACCGTCGTTCCAGATGACGATCTTGGGCTGGAGCTTCCGCACGAGTTTGTACGTGTTCGGCCAGTCGTAATACGTTTTCGAATCAATTTTACGGGTTTCGTTAGCCCCGCCATAATAACCTGACCCGCCGTTGGCCCCATCGAACCAGACTTCAAAAATGTCGCCGTAGTTGGTCAGCAGTTCTGTCAACTGATTGCGGAAATAGGTAATGTATTCGGGTTTTCCGTAGTCGGCATGGTTCCGATCCCAGGGCGAGAGATACACGCCGAACTTCAACCCATATTCTTTGCAGGCATCGGCCAGTTCCCGCACAATATCGGCTTTTCCATTGCGCCAAGGAATATTTTTCACGGAGTAGTCGGTGTATTTCGACGGCCAGAGGCAGAATCCACTGTGGTGTTTGGCGGTAAAAATGATGCCTTTCATACCAGCCTCTTTACAGATCCGCGCCCATTGTCGGCAATCCAGTTTAGTGGGGTTAAACAGCTTCGGGTCTTCGTTACCCAGGCCCCAGGCCATATCTGTATAGGTGTTGATCGAAAAATGGATGAAGGCATAGTATTCCATTTTCTGCCAGCGCAACTGGTTTTCGCTGGGCAGCGGGCCAACGGGTTGAGGAGATGTTGGCTGCGCAAATCCGGCAAGACCTGTCAGCAAACAAAGCGCTAGCGGAATGAAAAACGATTTAAGCATGATTAGCAGTAGGTAAGAGTTACCAGATCAATTGGACGAAGGATAAAGCATGCCGAGGCAGGTTGGCGATTTGCGCCAGGGTAGTAATCGTTTTAGTTGGACGCGGTCGGTTTATAGCCCAGCAACGACAGCATTTGCGTGGCGTATCGTTTGCCTAACTCCCGATAACCGGCGGCATTAAAGTGCAGGTTATCGGCCGAATCGGTACAGCCCGCCGATGAAATTACGTGGGCATTTTTGATAGTTTGCGGCAACGTGGCAATGATCTTGTTCATACTCGCACAAACGCCACCCTGATCCGCGTTGACCGTTTCGCCCGCCAGCAACGGCACTTTTCTGGGTTTCAGGTCCAGGTCGTTCATCAGGTTATCGTACACCACCTTCACCTTTTTCGTCCAGAGTGTATCGTTGGTGTTCGACTCGCCCTGATGAAGCAAAATGCCTTTTATGACGCCGTCTTTCTGCGCCAGCCTGGCCATCTCGACCAGTCGGGCGTATGGATTTCCGTCGTATTCTTTGATGAAATTTTTCATCCAGCCCGGCACCGTCGTGATGTATGCTTCGTAATGGTCTTTGTCAAACAGCTCGATTTTGCAGCCACCTACGGCCACGTTAATCACACCCACCCGGACCTTTTCGGGGAGATTAGCCACCAGTTCGCGGCCAAAATAATCAGCGGGGGTAAGCCCGGTTTTGCAGCGGCACAAGGGCGGCACAGCGGTGTACCAACTCCCTTTTGTTCGGTTGATAGCTGGGCAGTCCACGGCTTCCATTACCTGAAACCGAGGGTTCACGTTGACGGTGTCCTGCGGTTCGATTTTGGCATTCCCCTCCATGTTGGATTGCCCGAAACAGAGGAAGATGTAAAAGTTTTTGTCCTGAGCGTATCCGCTAAAGCCGATACAGACAAAAAGTAGTAGTAAACAGATTCGATTCATAGTCATTTGGTAACGTATAGTACATTCAAGCGCCGTTTTTGTCATGCTGACGAAGGAAGCATCTTCGGTAATTTAAAAAGAGTCTCATCCGAAGATGCTTCCTTCGTCAGCATGACAAAAACGGCGCATCTTCAATAATCCACTACTAATCAAAATTTTATACTGAAAGACAACTCTCTATCCTATTCACTGCCTTCATTGTTTCGCTACGATTGTATCTATGATTCGGAAGTAATCAAAATCAGCGTAGCCACCTGTTTCTTTGGTGGCGTAGGTGAACAATCCAAAGCGATAGCCCATAAAATGCGGGATAGTGTACGGCATCTTTAGCGGTTCGCCAATGGCGGCCCAGGCTTTACCGTCGAGGCTGTAGAAGAAATGAGCGGTGTCTTTGCGGTCGCGGAAATCGCATTCCGCTTTCAGGTATACCGTTTTCTGGCCCAGCGGAACGCGCTGTACCTCAACCGGTTTCCCCGAACTGGCACTCACCATGACAATCGATTTCGTTCCGTTATCGACCTTCACGCCCACCAGTCCGTAATTCTTTTGTAACAGACTCAGTCCCGCAAAATCGCCTTCTTTCAGATTCGAGACATCGAGCATGGTCGACCCCGAACATTCGGGACCGATGGTGCGCTGGGTAAGGGTGTTGCGGGCCATCACGAATGAGGTGTCCGTGCGGCCGGTTTTCAGGCGCAGGTAACCTTTCCGTTCCGACACCGACCAGAGGCTGTTGTCGGGGTTGTGGTTCCACTGCCATACGAGTGGTAGAGCGGGCTCACCTTTTTTACGGGCAAACTCATCGGCGTTTACAATGCCGGGAATCAGTCCTTTGCTGGCGGGCAGGTTGAGCGTTTGGGGCACTTTGCCGTTGTCGCCCAGCACAGGCCAGCCATCCTCCCAGCGTACCGGCACCAGATACGGAATCCGGCCCACCCCGCCGAAGTCGCGGAACAGGTACGAATACCATTTTCCATCGGGCGTATCGATCAGCCCGCCCTGTGCGACCCCTAAATCCTGGAGCCCTATTTTGCCTTCCCAAGGGCCGGTGATTTTGTCGGCACGGTGAATGACCACCGTCCGCATACCGCCTTTGGGCCAGGTGATGTTGAAGAGATAATACTTACCGTTGACCTTGAACAGTTGCGATCCTTCGGCAGGCAGGCCACCGCCCGTTCCCGATGGGGTACTGGCGTTTTCAATAATAACCTGCTCGGTGGTGCCGGGTTTTACACCTGACGCATCGGCTGCAAGCTCGACCAGTTTGAGCTTTCCTGCTCCATAAATGAGGTAAACCCGCCCGTCGTCATCAAAAAACAGGCTATGGTCGTGGTACGACGGCGAAAACGAAGTGGCTTTCCAGGGGCCTTTTTCAATATTCTTCGTCGTGTAGATATACGTTTTCCCCGTTGTCTGGGCGAAGGTGGTCACATAATAGGTGCCATTGTGGTAGCGCAGACTGCTGGCCCATGACCCACGACCGTAGGTGCTTTTGCCATTGGTCAGGTTCAGCGCATCTACACTCGCCAGCGTATCGTAGGCGTAGCCGACCATCTGCCAGTTCACCAGGTCGTTCGATTTCATGATCGGCAGGCCCGGACTCAGGTGCATGGTCGTGCTGCTCATATAGTAGGTATTGCCTACGCGGATCATGGCCATGTCGGGTACGTCGGCAAAAAGAATGGGGTTATGGGCGGTTTGTGCTATCGCTGAGAATTGAATCAGCAGAAGCACAAGCAAACCATATCGGGAAAGCATGGTTTTCATGTAATCACCTTATTATAAAAGTTTTACGCTATTCTACGAAGGCATTATCGTGACCTTTTTTTGTCATCCCGACGAAGGAGGGATCTTCGGGTGCTAGAATGTATTGCTATTCCCGAAGATCCCTCCTTCGTCGGGATGACAAAAGCGGGATGACAAAAACACCCGATAACAAGACAAAACGGTTTATTCCAGCGGACCAATCAGTTCAATAAAATTTCCATCAGGATCCTGCACAAAAACGAACTGCGCCTTGTCGTTCAGGGGTGTGGGCGTACTACCCAAAAACTTCACCTTCATCTGCGTTAGCCGGTCAATAATAGGTTGTAGCGCTTTCACCTGAATGGTGATGTACTGCATGCCCGTATCATCCTGAATGTATGTTGGCTTCGGATGTGACGCCTTCTTGCCGAAGCTCATCAGTTTCCAGTCGGTGGCTTCGGGGCTGTTTTCGAGTTTCAGGATGGTTACGTTTGTGGCTACACCATTGGTCAGGCCGGAGCGTTTCCCGAACTCTTCGTTGATCGTGAAGCTGCCCGTTTTAACCATGCCGATGCCATTCACGTAAAAGTCAAGCGAGCGTTCGATGTCGGCGACTACCACCCCCACGCCAATGGTTTTACTGGTAAAATTAGACTGTGCCAGAGCGCTCAGTACACAGCAAAACACCAATAGTGTTGTTGTGACACATTTAGGGGTAATCATTGTTCTTCTGTTCCGGCTAAAGTGAATCATACGTTACTGCGTTACAAGTCTAATTTGATTAAAGCGAGGAGTAGTCGTTCCATTTATAGCCGTGATTTTCAGTGAAATCACATCCTGACTATCAGCTTTGAGCCGGATCGTTTTCCCCTCTGACAAAAGAATATCGGCTGGTTTGTCATTGATCAGGAAGTTCAAATTGTCCAGCTTGATAGTGTCTAAAGCACGGATGTCAACGTACTTACCCATCTGGTTTTTGTTCTGTAGCTGGTATGTGACAAACGAACGGGTACGTCGCCAGAACTGCTCGTCGTCGTAGCCGGAATCGCTCTTGTCGCCTTTGTACTGGTGGTCAACTTCGGGCTGCTGTTCGCCACAATTTACCTTATCAACCGTGTTGGCGTCGAGAGCCAGAGCCTCGGCTTCCTGCTGTTTCAACCGGGCTTTCTGCTCGTCGAAGGCTGCTTTGGTAAACGTTGGAAAATACATCTGGTAACGCGCATCATGTACCTCGTAAAACGGCTGTAGTGTCAGCGAGTCCAGCTTGAAGCGGAGCCTGTTTGCGGGCTTGAGCTGTGTCAGGTACGTGGCAGGGTTGCCCACGAGTGCATAAGCGTTGGTGAGTGGATACAGTTTGCCTTTTGTTTCGTGCCCCATCCGGCTGTCGTCGGCAAAGAGCCCGGTCAGGTCGTTTGTCGATGTTTTGGCGGCCAGCACAATGGGGCCGTTCACAAAGGCCGCCCAGTTCGAGCCGTCGGGCAAATACTCCAGCCGCGTCGAGGTGTTGAAGCGTACCGTCACTTTATCGCCCGACTTCCATTTCCGGCGAACGGCCACGTAGCTCGCCGGTTTTGCATCCACCGATTGAACCTTGCCATTCACCAGAACGGTGAAGTTTTCGGCCCATTTAGGATAGCGGATGTGTACAGAAAATTCCTGTGGTTTTGTTGTCTCTATGAGTAATTCAGACTGATTTTGGTACGGAAATTCCGTGCGCTGGGTGAGTTTTACACTTTTGTCCGTCCAGTTCACCGTCGATGGAATGAACAGGTTGACGAACAGATCGTTGGCTGTGTGACTATAGATCAATTCGCCGTATTTGGTGTGGTTTTCGATCCCCGACCCCACGCAGCACCACATGCTGGTTTCGGGCTGCGAATACACCCGGTAGTGGTTAGGCCGAATGGGCGTGAAATACACGAAACCGCCTTTTTCGGGATGCTGGCTCGACAGAATGTGGTTATAGAGCGTCCGTTCGTAGAAATCCAGATAGCTCACATCGTTTTTGTCCAGAAACAGGGCTTTGCTCAGGCGAAGCATATTGAATGAGTTGCAGGTCTCCGGCCCCTGATTCGAGCGTAGCACCTGGCTGAAATCCGTAGTTGGGTTGAAATGCTCCCGCACGCTGTTGCCACCGAATGCCACACTACGCGTCTGCGACACGTTTTGCCAGAAATACCGGGCCGCTTCCGACCAGTCGGCCTTACCCGTGAGCGTGGCGATTTTCTCAAACCCAATTACCTTCGGAATCTGCGTATTGGCGTGCAGACCCGTCAGTTTATCCTGTTTTTCCAGCAGCGGTTCCAGAATGGCCCGGTGCGAAATCCGCTGCGCCGTTTCGAGGTACTTTTTGTCGTTGGTCAGAATGTACAGATCGGCAAAGGTTTCGTTGATACCGCCATGTTCGGTGCGTAGTACCTGCTGAATCTGCTCGTCGGACAGAGGTTTTATTAGTTCCACAAACCAATCGCCCAGGCCAATCAGCACTTGTCTGGCCTGCTGATTTCCGGCGTATTCATAGGCATCGCGCAGGCCCGCAAACAGCTTGTGAATGTTGTACAGTGGCACCCAGGTGTTGTTCAGTCCGAAACTGCTGCCGTCGATATCGCCTTTGTGAATCCGCTCCCAGAACACCTTCCCCTGCGGAATGCCGCCCACGTACCCATTGCCATTTTTAGCCTGGCACTGCGCCAATTGGTCGACCATGTAGTCGAGTCGTTTTTTCAGTTCGGCATCCCCAGTCGAAGCATACATCATGGCCAGAGCCGACAGGTAATGACCGCCGATATGGCCATCCAGCCCCGAGCTTTCCCAGTTGCCGTAGCGAGGAGCTTTTACCGGTAGTCCAGCATCGATCAGGTACGGAGCCAGGAGTTTATCCGGGTTCAGGGCCAGAATATACTTCAGGTCAATATCCTGGGCATTCTTGAAGGGGCCGCCCGTCAGCTTTACCTCCTGCAACGTAAACGGCTGCATCTGCGAAAACGATGAGAGGCTGAGCAGGAGGAAGAGGGTGATATGGAGTAGAGTCGTTTTCAAAGGGTAATGTTGTTTTTATTGAGTTTTTGTCATCCCGAGGAACGAGGGATCTTCGGATGAGGCTGAAAAACTTCCTGCTACCGAAGATCCCTCGTTCCTCGGGATGACAAAACAAGAGACTTGGATGACAAAAGCCTCGGGATGTTTACTTCTTATACATCAAGTCGTCGCCTTTGTATTTCAGGAAGGTAAATGAGGCCGAATTCTCGGTTTTTTCACCTGATGAAGTGGCATACAGGCCATACACGCAGCCAATGAAGCTATTGGCCACTTTGGTGCTTAGAAACTTACCGTCCACCTGGTCTTTTAACAAATTCCAGTTTTTTCCATCGGTCGAATAGTAGAAGCTATATAGGGCACCTTCTGACTGTATTTTGAAATTTACCTTGGTAACGGTCGACGTTAAAGGTACTTCGGTAACCAATTCGAGTGTCTTGTCTTTGCTCTTGAAGAGTTGAATAACCTCTTTCCCTTCTTTTTTTGATTTGGCCACAAAGTAGAAATGGCGTTCGTCCTGAAAAATCACCAAACCCGCTTTTTCATTGTCCGATTTGGGCGAGAAAATCAGTTCCGTTTCGGCGGTGCTGGTTAAATGCTGTTGACGCTTGCCAACAAACGACGGATTTCCCATTTCTGAAATCGTTTCCGGTTTGAGTGTAAGCGTCAGTCCAGTTGCTTTTGACGTTTTAAACGAACTGCTATCTACCGTTCTCAAAAAAAGCATCGACAGATCAAGCCCTTTATCGAACGTCATGGTATACGCAAAGTTACCGTTTTGCGGCAAAGCACCTTTTTGTTTTACTTCTTTGATGTTGGTTTTGTAGTTGTATTCAATGGCTTTTTCACCGTGTTCAATCATTGGCCAATCGTTTACCCAGGTTAGGGGAGCAATAAACATTTCACGGCCTGTATTATAAAAATCGCCTTCGTAGGGGCGTACTGCCAGGAAAATCGAATACCAATTGCCATCGGGACCTTCAATAAACTGAGCGTGTCCGGCCGACGTAATCGGGTTGGGTCTGTCGGCGGGCAAGTTTCTTTGGGTAAGCACCGGATTTCCCTCAAACGGTACATAAGGGCCCCAAATATCTTTGCTGCGCAGTGCCACCTGCGAGTGATTGACGGACGTACCCCCTTCGGCAGCATACAGGATGTACCAATCGTTATGTTTCAAAATATGCGGTCCTTCAATCCAAACGGGTTTTTTAGACAAATCGACCCCGCCATTCACCAGCTGTTTTTCTTCTCCCACTACCTTCAGATTCTGATAATCAAACGCATACATTCTGATGGTGCGGTGTCCCGAATAAAGCGGTTTACGGTCGGGCGCATCGCTGTTGTAGATGATGTAGGCTTTGTCGGTACTTTCATCAAAATAGATGGATGGATCGATGCCTTTTACCTCCGGAATTTTCACTGGATTGCTGTAAGGGCCCGCAGGATTTTTGGACGTTACAACAAAATTTCCATCATGGTCAATATCCGTGCAAGTCACATAGTACGTCCCCTTGTAATACGTGATGGCCGGGGCAAACAGCCCGCGAGTCATCCGCTCGCCCATGAACTCCATTTGCGACGGGCGATTGATTACATTTCCGATTTGCTTCCAGTTTTTCAGGTCGCGGCTGTGCATGATCGGCAAGCCGGGGAAATAGGAAAATGTAGAATGTACTGAATAATAATCAGCCCCCACTTTAACAATGCTTGGGTCGGGGTAAAACCCGGTCAGAATGGGGTTTACGAGTGTGGTTTGGGCGAACAGGGTGAAACTCCAGGCTAAACAGCACAGAATCAGAGCAAAAGAGACAATTTGTTTTTTCATTAGTGTTATATTTTCACGTTTTCATCAGCGTTTTTTTTGTCATACCTCGGGATGACAAAAAACTATTGCCCCACCAGCGTATACACCTTGCCCGGCTGGGTTTCGATATCATAGAGCATCGTCTCTTTCAGTGCCGATGCCGTCAGGTTGGCTTTGGTGGATATTATCGGCGTCAGTGTATTCTCGGTTACGTAAAACGGATTCGGGTTCTGCCCGGCTGCCGGTTTCAGAACTATCCCTTTGCTGGCTGTTAGCGCATTAGGCGTCCGTATCCGCAGATTTCCGCCCAGGTTCGACTTAATGTCAAGTTTAGCCAGTTTCCCGCCTTTCCACTCCATATTCACGACTTCAAAGCCACCAATAGCCCGCAGCCCTTTGATGCTACCAGCTTGCCAAACGTCGGGCAGGGCAGGCAGAAGATGAACGGCTCCATCGGCACTTTGCATCAGCATTTCGGTAATGCCCGACGTACAGCCGAAGTTACCATCGATCTGAAACGGGGGGTGGGCATCGAACAGGTTGTTGTACGTACCTCCACCCTCTTTGGTGACGCCAAGCGGAGTGAGTTGATTCTGAATCAGCGTGTAGGCATGATTGCCATCCTGTAATCGCGCCCACCAGTTTACTTTCCAGCCCATGCTCCAGCCGGTCGATACATCGCCCCGATGGGTCAGGGTTGTTCGGGCGGCATTGAATAATTCGGGGGTCCGGTACGGTGAAATCTGTACCGCCGGGAATAAGCCATACAGATGCGATACGTGCCGGTGATGGTCGTTCGGGTCATCGACATCATCCAGCCACTCCTGCAACTGGCCGTATTGCCCCACGTGCATGGGTGGCAATTTGCTGCGCATTTGTGTCAATGTATCCACAAAGGCATCATCTTTTTTCAAGATCTGCGCGGCCCGAATTGTGCTGCTGAACACGTCGAACGCAATCTGATTGTCCATGGTTGTACCCGCATCCAGTGACGAGCCTCCGTGGGCTTTTGGTGCATTTTCGGGCGAGCTGCCGGGGTTGACCACCATCCAGTGATAGGTGGGATGCTCCACTAAAAAATCGACGTAGAATGTAGCGGCCCCTTTCAGAATTGGGTAAATGGTTGCCAGATAGGTCTTGTCGCCACTGTACAGATAATGGTCCCAAAGGTGTTGACTGGTCCAGCCGCCACCGGCAATCCACATGCCCCAGAAAGCCCCGTCGATAGCGCCGGTTCCCCGCCAGATGTCGGTGTTATGGTGGGCCATCCAGCCGCGTGCGCTATACATGACCCGCGCCGTTTCCTGCCCGGTCTCCGACAGCTCTTTCACCATCCGCAGAAACGGCTCATGAAGTTCGGCCAGGTTCGTTTTTTCGGCAGGCCAGTAGTTCATCTGGGCGTTGATGTTGATGGTGTACTTACTGTCCCAGGGGGGCCGCATTCTGTTGTTCCAGATGCCCTGTAAGTTGGCGGGTTGCCCGTTCGGTTGTGAGGACGAAATCAGCAGGTACCGACCGTATTGATAGTACAACGTGACCATCTGCGGGTCATTGGCCGTACGGAAATTCTTCAGTCGTTCGTCGGTAGGAAGTTTCGCGGCTTCTGTGCTTCCCAGGTCAAGCTTAACCCGATTGAAGTATTTTTGGTAAGCCGCAACGTGTGGCGTTAAAATGACTGCGTATGATTTGGGGTACGCTTTTGTCAGGTACGCGGTCGCCCGTGCATTTTCGTCTCCGCTGATGTCGTTGTACCTGGTAAAGTTGGTGGCAATGGAGATATAGATCGTTGCGGCATTCGCTCCTTTTACACTAAGGGTTGTGTCAGTGGATGTAAGACTCCCGCCCTCCGTTTTGATCCGGGTAATGCCTTTGAACCTAACCATGCCTTTAACCCCTTCGTGATCAGAAGCGGTACCGGCAATGGTCAAGTCATTAGCGGACGTGGTTTTAACTTCAGGTTTAATTTGTGGTGTGGAGAAAGAAGCGGAAAACGTAAGGCGGCCTGGTTTACTGGCGGTTAATCGCATCACTATTACCTGATCCGGGAAAGAGGCCAGTATCTCCCGGGTGTAGGTCACTCCCTCAATGGTGTAGATCGTTTTGGCAATGGCGCGTTCAATGTCCAGTTCCCGGTAATACTTGGTGTAGTTTTCGTGCCCCTCGAAGGTCAGGTGGAAACTACCCACGGGCTGGAACATCTGTCCGTGCGACTTTTTGGTAATGATCGTTTTATTGGCAAGATTCTCAGCTTCCTTCTGCTTATTGGCAAAGATCAACTGCCTGATTTCGGGCAACGACGCCAGCGCAGCCGGATTATCGTTCCGGTTCGGGCTCCCAGACCAAAGGGTATGCTCATTAAGCTGGATGGTTTCCTTCCCGACGTTTCCATAGACCATAGCCCCTAACCTGCCGTTGCCAATGGGTAAGGCATTTTCCCAGGTTTGCCCGGCGGGCGTTGAATACCAAAGCTTCAAACCAGATTTGTTCTGTGAAAAGCTAACCGTTGTTAGGGTTAGTAATAACAAGAAGAGAAGGTATCTCATTGACTAAGGACGATCGTTTACGTTAACCAGTATAGTAAGAAGGCATTAGCTGCGACTTACTATAAACTGATAATCGAGGCCACCCAAGCGGTCTCGATTATCAGTTACGTACTTAATAGCCCGGATTCTGCGGGAACTTAGGTCCATCAACAACCCGGTCTATCTGCGTTTGCGGAATGGGCCTCAGCATATGAAAATCCTGAATATAAGGAGCCGCTTCCGGATTCCAGGCTTTTACACGACGCACCAGCGAACGGGTACGAACCAGATCGTGCCAGCGTTGCCATTCGCCAAACAATTCGCGGGTTCGCTCATCCAGAATGAAGTCTACCGTTACGTCGTCGGCAGTAATCGTCATGGCCGTTGCAGCCGCTGCATTTTGAGCCGCCGTGTTCGTTTTGCGGTAAGCAGACCGCTGGCGAACCACATTGAGTAGCGTAGCTGCTTTTGTGGCATCACCTGCTTTCAGGTAGGCTTCGGCCCCTGTCAGGTACACATCCGAAAAACGGTACAGCACACCAGGGCGGGTCGATGGGTCATTGAAATTGGCACCCCGGCTGGGGTCCATGAATTTCTTCAGAGCTGGAAAAATGCCATTGTCCCATAAGCTGGGCGGTACAACAAGCCCTTTAAAGGGTCTTGTACCAATGAACTGTGGCGCGCCTTCTACTTCAAAGTCGGGCAACCAAACGGCCGTATCCGCCCCTACCACAGTCGTATAACCGATGCCCCGTTTATTATTGGCAGCCGTAGGCGTATTGGTAACAGACGTATTGGAAATATAAACCGTGTAGAATGAATTTATAAATCGCGAATCCACATCCCGCCTGGTAAATGCCTGATCCAGGAAGTAATTCTTCCCGGTATTAGTACCGGAAGGCCATTTGTAGCTATTCGGGCGCATACGGGTATAAGGCCGTCCATACTGCGAATCCCGGATCATTAACGAGGTGCCACTATTTACATAGGCTCCCGCAGCACTTTTGAAGGAATTGATACCGCTATTGTTGGGGTAATTCCAGTTCGTAAACCAGGGGGTGAGATTATTGGCAGCTCCACCACCTTCGGCAGCGCCTACCTTATAATAGCCATATTTCGGGTCGAGCATGTGATCGCTGACAAACATGGTCTCTTTCCCATAGTCGTTAGCGGGCACAAACGCATCCCCGTAATCCTGCCATAGATCGAGGCCGTAGGTTGATTTATTGGCAATAATGTCAGCACAGATCGAAGCCGCCTGCGTAAAATCAGCAGCCGTATTGTTGAGCCATCCACGGGTCAGATAGGCCTTGGCCAGCAGCAGTTGCGCTACGGGTTTGGTAGCGGCTTTACCCAAAAATGGGGCTGTGGGCTGGTTGGGTAAATCAGCGGCTGATTCGGTCAGGTCCTTGATAATTAACTCATACACCTGAGCCACTGGTTGACGGGAAGCTGCCTGAGACGGGGTGGTTATAAATTCCGTACTGAGCGGCACATCGCCCCAGGTCTGCACCAGATAAAAGTACCAGAACGCCCGTAAAAACTTGGCCTGCGCCAGGTACTGCTTGCGGGTGGCCTCCGGCAGATCGATCGTTTGGCCATATTTAAGTACGCCGTTCAACGTGTTGATGTCCTGAAAAGCGACACCCCAGGCCGAACCGAAGTTACTCCCGTTCAGCCCATTATAGGTATAGGGTGGAACTCCTCCACTACTGGCCCCCTGTAGAAACTCATCGGTGCCAGCCTGCATTTCTACCGTGAATCCTTCCGTACCCCACTGGCCCCGGATGTCGTTGTAAACACCAGCAATACCACCTAAAACGCCAGACGGACTATTGAAATAGGAAGGGACAATTTGGGATTGCGGATTCTCCTGTAATATTTTTTCGCAGCCCAGGTTGAATAAGGCTACCAGGCCAAGTATGGACCAAACTTTTATTGTCTTCATTGTCTGTCAATGATTAAAATTTAAGATTTACCCCCAGCGTGAATTGTCGTACGGGTGGGTTGTTCAGGTTCACAGAAATCTGACGCTCTGGCGTACCGCGTTCGCTGGCACCCTGCGGATTCAGGGTCGACTGGCCACTGGCATAGCTGTTTCCTTCCGGATCGACAGCCAGTTTCTGGCTAACCAATGGCGAGTAAAGAATTAGCGGATTGGTTGCATTGAAGTAAATCCGGGCCGAACTCATCCCGATTTTCCGGATTGCTGCGCTGGAAAAGGTATAGCCCAGATTGATACTTCTAACTTTAATGAACGAACCGTCGTAATAGCCTAAGGTAGAGCCGAAATAGGCGACAGCACTACCGGCATCGGGCGCTGGGAAGGCATTGGTCGGGTTTGTTTCTGTCCAGTAATCGGTTTTGACCTGGTTTACCCGGCCCTGATTGTAGAATGCAAACCCGCCCGAACCCGTAGAGTTACCGGTTAGGTAGGGCACGATTACTTTCATTCCCATGCGGGCAAAGGTTACGATAGACAGATCAAAGTTTTTGAAGCTGAACCGGTTCGTAATGCCTCCCTCCCAGTTGGGTTGAAAATTGCCCAGAATCTGCCGGTCAGACGGATCAATCTTCCCGTCGCCATTCACGTCTTCCACCCGAATTTGGCCTGGGAACTGAACCGGTGAGGTTTGTTTGGCCAACGTCCCGTTCTCTTTATCTGAGGTTTGCCAGATACCAATTTTTTTGTAGTCGAAAATCACCGAAAGGGGTTGTCCCACAAACCAGCCTGCCCCTAAATTGGACAGTTCAGTTGGGGTTGTGAGCTGGGTGATTTTCTCCCGGTTAAAGAAATACGTTAGATCGGCGCTCCAGTTGAAGCCTTTCGGATTTCTGAAAATATCGACTGTTAGGGCGGTCTCTAGTCCTTTGCCTTCCGTTCGTCCCAGGTTTTTCAGGGTCGAACCAGCTCCATTACTGGGCGGCAGCGGCACCGACAACAGAATATCTTTGGTTTGCTGGTGATACCAATCGACCGAACCCGTAATTCGGTTGTTCAGGAAGCCAAAGTCAATCCCAAGATCGATCTGGGAGGTCGACTGCCACCCCAGACCCGTAGCTGGCAGACTGGTAACCGTGTAGGCGAGCTGCTGACCGGCGGTGCTCGTTCCAAAATTGTAATAGCCTGCCGATAAGGCTCCCAGTGTGGAATAAGCACCTACGTTTCTATTTCCAGACAATCCCCAGCTACCCCGCAGTTTCAGGTTCGATACGACAGGGGCTGCTTTCATAAAACCCTCCTCGATAATGTTCCAGCCAGCGCCAATCGCCGGATAGTTAAAGTACTGATTACCGGGCGATAAGGTAGACGAGCCATCGCGACGCAACGTTAGGGTTAACAGGTAGCGATCATTGTAGCTATAATTCACCCGACCCATATAGGAAAGCAGACCGAGTTCTGAAAAGGAGTTACCAAAGTCCGAATTGGCAACGGGTGTCCCGGATGCCAGTGAGAAATTAGACGTCTTAATGTAATCGGCCGGAACCCCCGTTATTGTAAATCGGCTGCCCAATGAATGGTTTTTCGTGATTTCATACAGCCCGGTAAAGCCCAGTCTATGTTTCCCAAACGTCTTGTCATAATACAACAGGTGCTGAAGGTTGATGTCCCAGTATTCCGTATTGCTAATTTCAGCATTGGAAGATGACTGAACTGTAGCCGAGTTAAAATAGGTTAGTGGGCCGTTATAGCCATTGTAGTTCGACTGGCTAAAATTCAACCCCGCATTCATCCGATACCGCAGGCCAGGCAAAATATTCACCTCAGCATATATACTATTGAATGTCCGTAACGAACGGGTACGGCCCAGATACGAATCGGTTTTGGTGATGATCGTTAAGGGGCTTACCCCGGCGGCATCAATGGAGCCTTCTGCCGGGAACAGGTTTACTGTACCGTCGGCATTATACGGCGCTGCCAGGGGTGTAGTACGCACCAAACCGCCCGGAATACCCCCGCCACCCGGCGTATTGGTATACGTAAGGGTATTCAGCGTGTTCAATCCCACCTTAATCCGTTTGCCAATACGTTGGTCGATCGTGGCTCGGATGGTGTAGCGTTCAAACTTCTGACTGGGAATAATACCGGTCTCATTGAAATACCCCAGGCCCATCGAATACTGCGTATTTTCCACTCCGCCCACCATACTTAACTGATGGTTGGTATTGAAGCCGGTTTTATAGAGTAAATCCTGCCAGTCGGTTGAAATACCAGCGGCTAAAGCATCCTTTTCTTTCTGCGTAAGCGGATAGGCGGTCGTGCCAGGACTGGTGCGGTTATATTTGGTCGCATCGTCTTTAAACTGAGCATATTCCGGGCCATTCATCACATTGAATTTGCCCATAATGTTGGTCACGCCATGATAACCGTCATAGCTGAATACCGGCTTCCCAATTTTACCCCGCTTTGTAGTAATCAGGATAACGCCCCCTGAGCCTCTCGACCCGTAAATGGCTGTAGCGGAGGCATCTTTCAGGATTTCGAGGTTAGCGATATCATCCGGGTTTATATCATTGAGCCCGCCATAGGGTATGCCATCGACAACCACTAACGGACCATCCAGCCCATCACTTCCGCTCGAACTGGTGGTTAAGGTTCTGTTTCCCCGGATTCTGATCTGCCCCTGCGAACCGGGTGTAGATCCGTTACTGATAATCGAAACACCAGCCGCACGGCCTTTTAACTGGTTAACGATGTTTGGGGCGGGGACTTCCTTCAAGGTAGTCTCATTCACAGAAACAACCGACCCCGTAACATCCCGTTTGCGCTGGGTACCATAGCCCACAACCACAACTTCACTAAGGGTTTTGTCATCGGCAACTAACGTAGTATTAACGACCGAGCGAGCCCCAACGGCTACCTCCTGCGTGGTATAGCCAATGAAAGAAAAAACGAGTACGGTGCCAGCTTCGTCGGGAATGGCCAGTCTAAAATTACCGTTCCCATCCGTAGTTGTACCACGCGTCGTGCCCTTTATCTGAATATTAACGCCCGGTAACCCCTCGCCGTTTTCAGCCGTGACCCGGCCAGTTAGTTGTTTATCCAGCGCCTGGTCAACCTTGATCTCTGCGGAGGTTTTGTCCTGCGGGAAGGCCGAGGGAGCGAGGTCTCTTTTTATGATAATTTGCTGACCAACTACTTCATAACTCAAATTGAGCGGAGTCAGAATATGACTCAACACCTGAGAAAGCTCCTCATTTTTAGCCTGGTAGTTGATTTTTCGTTTCGACTGAATGACTTCCCGGCTAAATAAGAATTGCACATTAGCCAGTTTTTCAATTCGCTTGAACGTTACCTCGACATCCTCATTTTGGGCGGAGATACTGACTCGTCGATTCAAGAGTTCCTGGGCTCTGCCATCGAAGGCTAAGCTTATATTAGCCAGGGTAAGTGCAAGTAAGATTTGCAGGCTTGAAATTTTCATAATCCTGACCCACACATTGCGGTTAAGTAAAGGGTAATGCATATGTTTGTGTGTTTTGTTTTTCTTCCTGTAAAAGGAAATGGCAAAAAAATCCCTCTCCCCTCCTAAAAGGGGTACTGTGTTGTTGAGGCACATGAGCTGGGTACTTCGCAGGCGGTGGTGTTGGTAGCACTATCGCCTGTTTTTTGTAAATACAGGAGCGTATTTATGGCATAGGCATTCGGTTTGATAAAGGTTAACTGAACATTTATTTACATCCACGACTATGGATAACTATTTGATTATCAACGACCTCAAAAGTAGACTCAATGGTAAGGCAAATTAGTCTGATCTTTTCCAGATATGGTTGGTCATTGAGTTGCCCGGTGAATGTGCAATTGGCAAGCAATTCCCGGTCATATTGAATTGGCATATGGTAGCTTTGGGCAAGCTCGTCAAGTACTTCAGGAATGGGCGTGTAGTTGAACGCAAATGACTCCGTGATAATCGCCGATGCATTCCCATCCAGCAAAAAGTTTTTATGCTTAACTATAGGTTCAGAACCAGCTTCTAGCTTAAGCTCCTGGTTTACCGTAAGTAATACCGATTTATCGGGAGAGCTAGCGGGCGTAACGGTTACCTTACCCGTCTTTACTTTAACAAAGGCAGTGGCTTCATTGTCAAAAGAACGTACCTGAAAACTGGTTCCGAGTACTTTAGTGGTCAGGTTGGTGGTGTAGACGATAAATGGTTTCGCCGGATTTTTGGTCACTTCAAAAAAACCCTCTCCCTGAAGGAAAACCTCCCGAACCCGCTGATTTGCCTGTTTGCGAAAACGCAGTTGGCTACCCGTTGTCAGGAGAACTGAGGAGTTATCTGGCAATAGCACGACGACAGGTTGCCCCGTTACGTTCTTCACTAGTTTCCAGCTTTCATCCCTTATTGATTGCTCTGTTTTTTTATCGGATAGTGCAAATTGACTGGCAATGGGTTTATCAAACTGCCAATAAAGAATCAGACCAACTACTGCTGCCGCAGCAACCCAACGCCCCCAGTACAATAGCGTCTTCATGACTGGTGGTGTATCCGAAATAGTCTCAATTATTTTTTCGGCCTTATTTACTATCTGCTGGTTTGACAGGTCAACATTTTTTCCCTGGATAACTAAGAATGTAGCGACCGCCTGTTCATAAATATCTCTTTTATGGGGGTTCTGAGCCAACCATTCCTGCCAGTATAGCTGATCTTCCGGACGCCGTTCCATGACCCAGGTCCGAAAGGCGTCGTTTTCTAAAAAATCCTCAACGGTTATAAGATTTTCAGGAAGGCGCATTGGTACTTTTCTACTAGTTTATTGATAGTATGAAGTATTGCCCTACAGATACCCTCCTAAAAGAGTAATTTTTTAGAAAAAAAATACAAATTGCCTAAAATCAGGGGATAAGCTATTGGCAACGAAGCGTATGGCTATTAGAAACACATACACATTGCCCAAACCAACGGTACAAGCCATCGTTCACGCAACTTTCGCAGTGCCTTCTGTAAAAAGTTGGAAACCGATTGCCGGTTCACATTCATGACCTCGGCAATTTCGGGTACAGACAAGTTTTCGTAGTAGCGCAGGTATAATGCTTCCCGTTCGCGAGCTGGTAAAACAGCTAATTGGGTCTGTATTGTCGTTGTTAAGATAGCTAACGACTCCTGCCGAATCATCAATGTTTCTGAATCTATATCCTCAGCTACTGAGGTGTCCCAGTCTAGTTCCTGAAAAGTGATTCGTTGTTGTGTTCGTATATAGTGTAGTATATGATGTCTTAACGCCTTTAACAGGTAGTGTTTGATTGAGTCGGTCTCATTAATCTGCAAGCGATTCTGCCAAAGCTGTAAAAACAGTTCCTGGATACAATCCTCAACGACTACCCCATCGATCATAAATTTTAGCCCATAGTGCTTCAACACGCGATAATAGCGTTCGGCCAATTGACCTAATGCCTGTTTATCTCCCTGCCGATAGGATTGCCACAACGCTTGGTCTGGAATTTGTGAGGGCTTGGCGTTCACTTAACTATATTTTAGTGAAAAATTATACCGTTCTATTTAGTGTTCATAAACGTTGCTTAACACTACATTGATGAGACCACGACCACGTTTACAAGATCTTACTTCCCGGAATCAACTTTAAAAGCTAGAGCAGCTTATAACGTTACGGAGGTTGACCTTTGAAAAACTCGTTAATCTATACATGTCAACGTCTCACTCGTCTCGCCGACCCAACCCGTTCTGTACTCATCTCTAAACCTTAATTTTAGCAAAAAGTGTCCGATAGACACTATTTTGATTGTAAACTAAGGTCTTACTAGGGCTCTGCCACTATACTTGTTAATTGCCGTTTAATGATAAGAGTCTGACAAATGAGAGCTGTAGCAAAACCTTTGCTATAAGCAGGAACTAGGCTAGAGCGAATACGGGCTAGTCCACTTAAACAGAATACAATTCTACAACAATATAATTATAGCGTATTTATATTTTTTAACAAATACTGACTGTTTTTTAACACTTTTTACTTTTTAAAGAAACGAGAATTAAGGAATTTGTTCGATCACGCTATGGATCATCGTGTTGTAAGGATAGTCCGCTCCTACTAGAACTAATCCAAAAAAACGTTGGATTGAGTTTATCAGGGAAAGATACAACCATCTGCCAAGCCTAATTAAGGATAAATACCCTGAAACAGACCGAATTGCATGTAGTACTGAACACGTTGAAGCGCGTACGAACAGCTGTCAGTGATACTATAAATTTCGTATAGGTGTGCCATTTTCTTTCTGTACATAGTACATAATAAACATTTTAGGGAATGTTGCGTTTAACAGTTTATCAACCAGAAAAGGATTTTGACCTTTTCTGACGTTAACCTCTTTCCACACAACTACTAGGTATAATTATCATTAATAAACTCAACTCGAATGAATCGTTTTAGTGGTGCTTTCAGAAGGTCCGCCCTGGCTTTGGGACAGACCTCTCCCTCGATCCAGGATCGACAGAAAAGCTCTCAGCCATTGGCTTTCTCCGGACAGCCTACCCTCGCACTAAACTCAATTGGCAACCTGCCACGCGCCCAGGCGCATTCCTCTCCCCAGCACGCGCATAGCGGCTCGTTTTCTCAGGCTTCTACTAGTCTGACTCTCTATTCTCTCCTTCGGCTTAAACGCCTGAACGATCACCCCACCTCGTCGTAGGGATTACTTCACTTCTTTTATAACCTGTTACCAGGAAAAATCATCCGTCAACCGACGCGTTGGTGGTTCCTGCCTAGGGCAATCTCTGTCAGGCGATTTTCCTTACAGATAGGCTATAGTCATTTTTATACTCAAACGATGCACTGGTCAATCGTTTGAGGTTAGTCACGGCTGTACAAGCGGCTTTCCAGTTCCATCAACACTACCTAACTAATTAGTCAAGCAACTAGTAACTTTATGAAGCATCCTGTCAATCGGGCGGCTGGCTCAATCAAGCTGCCCGGCCAGAGCCTACCCCTAGCCCTAAAAGCCATTGTGCGCCTGCAAGGGTACGGCAATTATACCTGGGTACACCTCAGTACGCAACCTAAGCCTATCCTGGCCGCGCTAACACTTAAATGGTTTGAGGATCAGCTACCGGGCTTTGTACGGGTTCATAAATCAGAGATAATCAACCCGGCGTTCATTCGGGCCGTGGCGCTCGATGACTCCCTGCAAACAACAGTTTGTTTGGTTAATGAGTATAAAGCCAAGGTTTCTCGCAGGCGTTTGGAACAGGTAGTAGCTAAACTCAACCAGTTCTCTAACCGGTTGGCTAAAGTGCCCAACTACGCTTTTCCCACCTCAGGCCTTTTTCCCGAATTAGTATGAAACACCCCCTTTTAAACTTAAGCCTGATTCTGGCTGGCCTTGTGGGCTGCGCTGCCTATGGCTGGCTGCTACTGGATTGGGTACAGGATATGAAAACAGGCAACTATGACAGCGATCCACTGGAAGCCGTTTGCCAGGCTATCGTTATTCTGGCCTACTGCTATTTAGCCTACCATTTTATTGATAGCCGCGTAACGGGAAGTATTCGCTCGCAGGGCCCTAAAATCAACCCTATGCAGCCCAGTAGGCCTTGATGGTTTGAACAAGCTTGTTTCTTCAACATCGGTTGGATGGTGTGCCTATCGAATGGAGAGCGGTAATGAAGCGGTGGTATATCAACGTGTCTACTACGAAGGCTATTTGCTCAAATTGAAGGAGATTAACTCGGGTACAAAACCGGCAGATAAGAAGGCTGATGATCCACTAACTATTGAGTTCTCAATCAGTTATTAGTCTATACCAACTAGCTTAGTCATGTCATTCCAGGAGTTGATACTAACCTACGGCTACCCGATGCTATTTGTAGGCGTCTTGATTGAAAGCGAAGCCGTATTGTTGATCGGCGTTTATTTAGCCCAGCAAGGGTATTTTTCCCTTCCGACTGTTATTGGCGTAGCGGCTTTTTCTTCCTTTGTGGCCGCTCAGCTTTGTTTCTTTATTGGCCACCGCTATGGGGCGACGTTTTTAGTGAAGCGCCCAACCTGGCAGCTGCGATTTAGCCGGGTACAGCGATTGATGAACCGTTTTGGCGTCGGCCTGGTACTCGGTTTCCGGGTTATCTATGGCTTACGGGGTGTTATTCCAGCCGCTATCGGGTTAGCGGATTACTCACGCCTGGTGTTTATTGGACTTAATGCTATGGGTGCTTTACTCTGGGCGCTACTGGTGGGGCTAGCGGGAGGCAGTCTTGTTCAGATGGCCGAAAAGCTACCGAATCACCCACAGGTACTTATTCTGGTCTTGGGTGGGTTGATCCTGTGCGGGGGTATGTATCAATTTTATCGTCATGTAAAACGAAAGAAGTCCGTGTCCACAGAATTGACCCATTGATTTTGGCCAGGCACCCTCTTTTTATGGTAAAAGACGCGGCCTCCCTAAGAAGCGTTCACGGGGTAGCCAACCTACGCCTTAATCCGGCAAGTACTTGCCGGGTCTCCTCAATGCGGGTTTTAAGCCCCTTTTTATAATACCAGGCCCGAAATTCAGGCGTATCGTGGTGTGTTTCCAATTCCTGTTCCAGTTCCTGCAGGTAGTGTTCACACTGCGATAAATAGGTGTTAACCGATTTGGGATTGTGGAAGCCTCCCCCATCAACGGTCACGTAAACGGGCGTGGTGTGGGCAGCCTGAGTCGAATCACCATAACACCGGGCGGCAATCCACATACCCTGCGTCACATCACTCACATCCAGTTTGATAGCCAGATGGCTGGAAGACTGTCCCGGATCATGTTTAGTGACACGCCCCAGAACCCGACCGTGTGCAACCAGCTCCAGAACCTCAAGAGGAAGCTGCTGTAAATGGCCATAAGCCTCAGCGGTTATGGTGAGCTTATCTCCTTTTTTTATTGCCAGATGGTCGCCGGGTATCGCTTTATTGACGCTAAAGTCCAGGATCGGGCCACTCGTCGCAACCGTGTGCCCCGCTGCAACACTTGCCAACCAGGCCGTTTGGGTAAAGGGAGCGTTGATATAGGTATAAAACCGGGCATTACCAATTTGGGCATTCCGTTCAGGCGGCCCATGATCGTGGTCATGGCCACACCAGGGAAAATCAGAACCTGCGGTGGCCGTAAGTGGAAATCCCAGATCCAACAGACGATAATAATGCTCCGTGTGCAGCGGTTGCGCTGAAACACAGTACTGAATAACTTCCAGTACATCAACTTTACCCCGCAACCCATCCAGAGTAAGCCCCCGATACCCATGAAATGACTCCGCCTGATGAGCATAGCCGGTGAGCCCACCCCGTTTGTGCAACTCATCAAACACCTGATCGTAATAATAATAATTCCGGCCATCGCGAACGGACTTTGTGGCACCAAAACCCAGCGCATGGCCAAGTTCAGGTGTTCGCGGATCTTCCTGACCTGGGGTCAGCAAATAGTTCCCCTGCTGATAGACGCCTTTCTCTCCGAAAGCATATTGTGGATAATAGGTTTCCCAGAAATCGCCCATTTTCAACAGGACACCGACGTTGACGTCTTCTGCCTGCATCCAATCAAGCAGAGGTTCATTGTCTCGTGGTGAGCGACGAATATGAACATGTCCGTCCGCTGAATACCAGCCACGGGCAGCCTGATTGATCCAGCATTTTATCCGGTAGGTTTGCCGGTACACCTGTCCAGACGTTAGCCGTATTGGGTGCACCTGCCGGAGATACTCATTCCCCTTTGAGATGGTTACCGTATAGGTGCCAGGCCGTAAGGTCATGGTGAAACTACCCGCCACATAAAAAGAGCTATCTGGCTGAAACGCGTACCCATCCGCATGATCCCACAAGCCATAGGAAACGGCTATCAACTCGGCTGGCATGGCCGGAACGGGCTTTCCTGCCTGTGTAATTCGAATTCGAGCCGGGGTTGGTTTGCCGGTTTTATCATCCACTACCCGAATAGTCATTCGCCCCATCGGCAGTGCATATCCGATAGTGCCAGACGCTAACAAAAACAGAACGAGTGGTAGGGCTGCGCGATAGAGTAATCGATTCACATGGGAACTGGTTAGGGGTTACGAATCTATGAATCAGATTGGCCTATTACCGTTTTAAGGACCTAATAAACGAATAATTCGTCAAAGTCCTCATACCCTGATTCAGGGTGAATTTCGAATGACAGTTGCTCGCTAACAGCGCCTTACAATTCAAGTACAGGAAGTACGGCTGTGAACTAGCGGCAATTAACTCGTAGCGCTAATTCGTCAGTTTAAAACACCGAATTAGCTCTTCAGATAAAATACAGTTCAGCTAGCCAGGTATTGCCGTCAACTTTGCGTGATGAAAACAAACCGACGAACGATAGCTCAACAGTCAACTCCTGATAGTGATCCAATTCCTGCTCATCCACTGTCTCACGCCGTTGAGACAACGAATATCAGACCGATTGAAAATTCGGCGATCTCAACCTTCAGAGAATCCGTTTGTCGGCCTAAAAGTCTGAATCATAGGCTTACACGCATGAATGGGCCTAACACTTCAAATGACGAATAGGCAGTTCATCCACTCCTTATGTCGGTTCATACACAGTTGCCTATGTTTTGGTAATTGGGCCAACTAGTTTTGGCTACGTAATCAGGACAACAGTTGATCCATCAATCGTCCATTCCATTACCCTCTTTTTTATGAAAATTCTCGAACTTGATCTGTACGCGACTAATCTGGAGGCTGTACGTCTTTTTTATGTCAGCCAACTTGGACTGCCCCTGCTGGCACGTTCAGCCTCCCAACTTACCATCCTGGTTGGTTATACCCGCCTAACCTTTCGGCTCGTTGCTCAACCAGTGGCACCCTATCATATTGCCATCAACGTACCACGCGACTCGCTGGATGTGCTGATGTATTACTACGACCTGGATTACCTGCCGACACAGGCACCTGGCCAAACGATTGCCTATTTTCCCGACTGGCGGGCCAAAGCTTGTTATTTCTACGATACATGCGGGAATCTCCTGGAGTTCATTGCCCGGACGGACCTTAATCTGGATAACCCAAACCTGACCTTCTCGGATCTGTTTCAGGGGGTTAGCGAGATTGGCCTGACGACCCAGGATGTAGCCTACACAACCTACGAGATTCAACGCCGTTTCCGGATAGATCAGTTTAGCAAAACGACACCAAAACCGGATTTCAATGCGCTGGGGGACGACAATGGCCTCTTCATTCTAGCGCAACAAGGCCGCAATTGGCTCTTTTCAACCACGCAGGCCGACCTGAATTATTGCCGGGTTCAATTCACAACCGGAACGGATACGACAGTACACGAGCTGTATTCATACGAAGTGAATCAGTTGCCCATTGGCTATGCACCCGGTAGTTACCAGCGCTATGCGCCTGAACAACAGAAGGCTTTTGCTTCCTAGTTTAAGCCCTTCATTGCCGATAGCCAGGTGGCCATTTACAGCCGCCAACTAAACGACTTCATCTTATGTGCCGAGCCAGCAAACGTATTCCTGTGCCTTGCAACCTGTGCCTTCGCAAACACATGTGCACCAGTAACCAGGTCGAGAGACCTCTGCAACCTGAATCTTCAATCGTACTGACGTCAGATTATCAACCAACTATATCACCTTTTAAACGCCAAAAAGACCATGCAAAACCAACGTTACAACGTATTCAATCAAATTCATAAAGGCCTGCGGGGCATGCTGTATGATACAGCCATCCGTTTACAGCAAACCGATTTTTCACAATCAGAAGCAAGCGAGGTTATTGATCAGTTAACGCAGGTACTCCTCTTTTTCGATGACCACGCCGAACATGAGGATCGGTTTATTCTGCCCCACATCCGCAAGCACGACGCACAACTCATTGATGAGCTGGAAAAAGATCATGAGATCGATCACCGCCTTACCCAGACGCTTTTTGATCATATTCAGGAATGGAAAACGGTTAGTTCGGATAATCAGCGAGAAGCCATTGGTCAACGGATCTTGCTCGCCTTTAGCGAGTTCATCGCGTTCAATCTCTACCATATGAACAAAGAAGAGAATGTACTGATCTATTTGCTCTGGAAGCATTACACCGATGCAGAAATCAGGGAAATGGAAGGGGAGATTCTGAAAGCAATTCCGCCACAGACCCTGATGGCCGAGAGTCGCTGGATGATGCGCTCCATCAATGACAAAGAAGTGGTTGAGTGGCTAATGGGTGTTAGACAAGGTGCGCCGGTAGCCGTATTCGATACCTTCCTGCAAATGGCCAAAGAGGAATTACCGTCTGAGCGACTGACGAAAGTGCATGCGGCACTGGAGCTGGTATAACCCATAGTCAACCCCATGAAACGCCTGTTCAAAAAGTTAAAACTCAAAAAAAACAATCCGCCCAAAAGGCAATTGTCCACTGTCCGTTCGCAACTCTGGTGGGGACACGAATAGTGGCTTATTATCCGTTAAACAACTCATGTTATGCATTACAAACGATCTGTACTCTCTTTTTTTCTGGCTGGCAGTCTACTCACAGGATGTCAGGATCACCGGGTTCCCGCACCCGTGCAGCCTACAATAAGTACCCTGGCTACGGGTCTGGTAGCGCCTATCGGTGTAGAGGCCGACGCCAGTGGTCGAGTCTTTGTTACCGAACAGGGTACGGGAATTAACGATGGCCGCGTATCAGAAATCACACCCGATGGGAAAGTACATCCGGTTATTACAGGCTTGTATTCCTTCAAGCGCCCCGACAATGAACTGGACGCCACCGATCACCTGCTGGCGGCCGATGGTATGCTGTATGTATTGAATGCCAAAGGGCTTTACACCCTTAATCTGGCCTCGTTCAAAACCGGTGATGCCCCGATTCCGGCCGCCAGTCTGACTCCAGAAAACATTCAGAAGTTCGTCATCGACTATGCTTTTACCGAAGACACGGGTGAATCCCATCTGTATAATATGACCCTTGGGCCCGATGGTGCGCTCTACATGTCCGATGCAGCCGCCAACGCGATTATTCGCCGATCCAAAACCGGCCAGTTAAGTGTGGTGACGGCCGTGCCAGGCATTGCCAACCCAAATCCGGCTGGTCCACCACCGGGACCGCCTTTTATTGAGTCGGTACCAACGGGAATTACGTATGATGGTAAACAGTTTGCCATCAGTACATTGCTGGGATTCCCGTTTCCGGCGGGCAAGGCTATCATTTATCAGATGGACCTGGCAGGAAAACTCAACGTGTTTCAGCAGACCTTCAACAGTCTGGTCGATATTGAGAACGATGGGAATGGTAACTACCTGGCGCTTGAATTTGCCATCTTTGGTCCAACAGGTTTTACACCTAAAACAGGCCGGTTGCTACGGGCTAAGGGAACCAGCAGCGACTTGCTGATCGAGAAGCTGAACATGCCAACGGATCTAAAACTGATTGATAGCCACACTGCTTACTTAACCAGTATGGGAGACGGAACCCTATTAAAAATCACGTTCTAAGTCTTCGCAGGTCCTTACCAACAGTTGATGCCCCAGTTTTAGTGAACAGTTTAGGAAATTGGGGCATCAACTGTTGGCAAAGACCAAAAAACGATCAGTAAAAATAGGTCGTTTGCTAATTTCTACTAGTATCGTTCATCTGTATCAGTAACGATACCAGTAGAAATTGCTTGATTATAATGACTGCTACGCTTTATATCCAAGCTTTGATACAGAGCCCGTTATGTTCGTCTTTTTTCTACTTATATCTCGCAGTATACATCTGGCGGCTGGGCTAATTCTGTTGATGTATCGGCATGTCTTTTCTAGCGTTGAGCTATGATAACTGGCAACGACTCCCGTCTGCGTTGGCTGGGCCCAATTGGCCTGTTTTTGTTCGGGAATATATTCTTCCGGCTTTCCTTTTGGCTACAAGCCAGTCCGCCTGCACTCATCCATTCTACAGCGGTCGGCCTGGGCGCGGGATTTTTGTTTTGGCAGTTGAACCGTGGCATTGCCCGCTATTTACAACGCAGGTTTCCAGGTCTGGAGCGCACACCCAAACGACTCCGGCTATTGTTGGTACTAACTCCCCTACTCGTAAATGCAGCTGTCTTTTCACGCTTCGGGCTGCATATCCTGCTAGGTTCGAGGCAGACGCTTTGGCTTGGCCTGGTCGACTACGTTATGTCTTTAGGCATTCAATTATTTTATCAGGTAGTGTATGTCAGTATTTACGAAGGCGGATACGTATTACGCCAGTGGAAACATACCTTTCAGGAAAAGGAAGAACTCATAAAAGTTCAGTGGCAAACCCGCTTCAATGCCTTAAAGGGTCAGGTTAACTCCCATTTTTTGTTTAACTCATTGAACGCCCTTTCAGCCCTAATTGAAGAGTCGCCAGCGCAGGCCAGTCAGTTTGTCGACGAGTTGTCGAAGATGTATCGGTATCTGCTCCAGGCCAATGACCAGGAATTAGTTTCACTGGAAACAGAATTAGCGTTCATTGAGTCTTACGCGCACCTGCTGCAAACCCGGCACGGCACTGGGGTTCTCATTCAGATGATGGTGCCCGAAGATCACCTGGCGAGTCCGCTCCCCCCGTTAACCTTGCAACTACTCGTCGAAAATGCCGTCAAACATAACATTGTGCTGGCCAGCCGTCCCTTATTGATTGAAATCGGCACAACCGCATCTGGCCAGTTACGGGTACGCAACAATCTTCAGCCTAAAAATATACGGGCAATCAGTAATGGCGTTGGCTTAACCAACATCATTGCCAAATACCGGATGTTAACCCCTACCGACATTGTCATAAAGGAGGAAGACGGGCATTTCACCGTTTTATTACCCTTGCTCAAACAGCACTAGCCGTGGAAGTACCTGGTGGTAAGATGGCAGGTAGTATACAAGCCCCCCGCTGGCTGAACGGCAGTTAGCTAGGCCTGCTACCCCTCTATAGTCGGTACGCAAACCAGTGCCGCTTTTCTACAATTGACCCGTCGTTTCTGCCAATCGGCGCTAGTTGTCATTGAAATCCGCCACGCTGAGGAGGCATTTTTGTGTCGTAAACAAACACAAACAAATGCTATGAAGAATCTACAAGCCTTCCGCTCATTAACCGGTACCGCCCTACTTCTACTGGGTAGCCTATTTGCACTGACCGCCTGCGACAAAAAACCGGTTGATCCCAACGGACCTATGCCGACCGATCCCGGCACACCAGGCCAGGCGGGCTATTTAGTGGGTAAGGTGATCGATCCACAGGGCAAGCCACTGCCAAAGGCTACGGTCTTTGTTGATCATACTGTATTGACAGGCGATGGTCCGGAAGTAAAAACAGCCGCCGATGGCACCTATAAGGTTCAAATGACCGACTTCGCGGGCGAATGGATTGCCAAAGGTTACCTACTGAAACAATATAATGACCGGGTCTATAAGATCAACCTTGATCCTGAAGACGACAGCCCCTTTACGAGCAACGAAAAAGCCGTCCGTAATTTTCAGTGGAAACTCACGGGCCACATTCCTGATCTGAGCCTGGATCTTTACTACGGGGGCACCATGGAAATGTCCCGCGACCTGAACGCGGATGACCTTCGGGATAACGAGAACATCGAATTTACGTTAACACCAGTCGGCCCACTGATCGACGGCTCAACGGGTAAGGTGCTGAAAGTACAGGCAAAGAAGCGTTACAACGATGCGATTAAGGATGTGCCAATGGGACGCTACAAAGTCACGGCGGTGTATAAACCCACGGGCGAGCAACTGCTGGTTCGCAATGCCTGGGACTTCGACAGTGATATTGTTTACCAGCCGTCGGTCACAATGGACTTCTTAGGTACTGAGTCAGCCGTACGTTACAACAGCATGTGCGTAGGGTATACCAATCGGCACTGATCCACATAGCCCACAACGACCTCAGGTCTGTTTCAACATACCTCACATTAACCATGAAACTCAGTAAATTTTTACCCGTTTTGCTGTTAGGCAGTGTACTAGCCTGCCAAAAGCCAACGGATGCCATTAATCCCGGTAATCCATCGCCCCTCGGCAATAAAGGTTGTTGGCGAGAGTAGTTTAGTTATAAACGGTCACTCATTCGATAACGTAACTCCTAGTGGGAGTTTGATGAATGGGCATCTTACGGTTACGGCTGTGGGACTCGATTCGACAGGAAAGAGCGGCAGTATATCCTTATTTCTGAACAGCCTTTCTATAGGTGCACATCCGTTTTCAGATGATATTGATCTCACAGAAGGAACCTCTATCAATGTTCTGGATGGTGCAGGCAAAGGAGATAATATAGACGGCTCATCTTTTTATTCAACGTGTCTCGCCCCAAAACCGAATCAGGAGCTATTCAGGTAGTTAAGGTTGAGCGAGCGAATGGCACCGTAAAGGTAATCCTCCAGCTAAGCGGGCGGGTAGTGACAAAGCATAGCTACAATGCAGAAACCTGCGTTGTCAGCGAACATAAAACCATGCCGGTAAGTGGCCGATTAACGGTTGTGGTCCGGGAATAGAAAAGCGGTTTACACCGATGCACGGCTCCTCTATCACCAGGAAAATTATGCTCTGAACGATGTAGTAAACACGCGGTTTTTTCGGATTTAGCGCTTATTTTCGGTTTTTATCCGGTATGACTTTGTCCAGTCCGCTTCATAGATTGACTCGTTTTGTTGATCGGTATCGTCCGGTATTGCTTTCCCGTATTGAGTGGTGGTTTCATCTGGCATCTATGCCAATACTGCTTCCCATTGGCGCTTACTTCATCATGGGCGAACGGTACTTTCGGGACCCCATCACGTTCACGGTAGGCACTATCGTGAACGTGTTTGTGTATGGGTATACCGTAGCGTTGTTCACACTGGCCGTGCGGTGGGTAATCCGGCAATTTCCCCTCATTCAGCAGGCAGGCGTTCGGTTTGTGAGTATGCTCTTAGTAGTGGGGTTCATCATGGCAACCACCGCCGTCCTCGACCTCTGGCTCTTTAGCCTGGTGCCCGGCACAGGGGTCCGGTTTTCCTGGGAAGCCGTGGTGCCACTCTGGCTATTCGGCAGCGTGGCCAGCCCAATTTTTTGCCTGACCCTGGGCATGTTTTATGTGTACTCGCAGTGGCATGATCGGCAGACCGAAAATGAGCAATTGAAACGTGAAGCCCTTCAGCAGCAATACGATGCGTTGAAAGATCGGGTCAATCCTCATTTTTTATTTAACTCCCTAAACTCCGTCTCGTCGCTCATTGGCGAAGACCCTGCCCATGCCGAACGTTTTGTCGATCAGTTGTCCAGGGTGTATCGGTACATGCTCCAGGCGAATACCCATAGCTTAGTACCCCTGGAATCGGAGCTGGATTTTCTGGCCATTTACACCGACCTGCTGCGTGTTCGCTACGGGAGCTCGCTGCGCCTGGAACCTTGCATCTCGCCCGACTGTCGGCGGGGTCAACTCCCCCCGTTAACACTCCAGACGCTTATCGACAACGCCATCAAGTATAATGCTATGACGCCCGCACGACCGCTGGTTATTCAGGTAGAAGCCCAGGGAGATCGGTTACTCATCAGGAATAATCTTCAGCGAAAGACGATCCGCGTAGAGACCAGTTCAACGGGATTATCGACACTGATGGACAATTACCGACTGTTGGGTTTACCCAAACCCGTTGCCGAAGAAACAGCCACACAGTTTATCGTTTCGCTACCGCTGCTCGCCGAAGTCTAAGTCGTGCCTGAATGCCTGATAGGCCTCACGCCAATTCCAGCACGAATTCTGGCATCCCAGACAATCCAACTTACAGTTGAAACAGCATTGACCGGGAAATAAGGAGTGTACCCACTAAGTTGCCGCCAATTTTCTTATTTTAGGTATGAAGTTGTGTGATTTGCATGATGTCGATTAATAGGCCCATCTTACCCGATAACCCAACGCAACCTGGCATAGCCAGGCCCTGGTACTGGCCGTCGAAACAACTTGGGTGGCAGATCGTATTGCTGTTCCCATGGTTCATTCCTCTGGTAACCTACCTGTTGCTGGGACCGCGTTACTTCAGTAACTGGTCTACGTTTGTGGGTGCCACCGGACTGAATCTGGCGCTGGGTGTGGGGTGCCAATGGCTGCTCGATCAGGTTACCCGACGGGTCACCAACCGGTATCCTAGTCTGGGGCAAACAGCCTCTCGACTCATTCTGTTACTGCTGGCGTTCATGAGCATCTCCCTGCTTGTCATCCTGGGGGGCTTATGGCTATACACGCAGTTCCACCTGTTTGATTATGTGTACCAACCAGGGGTGGTTAGCCGCATTCTCTTGTTTAATATAATCGTGAATCTGATTTCGCTGGGGGCTTACGAGAGTATTTATTCGCTGACCAAATGGCGCGAGAACATCCTCGAAAAAGAGCAGTTAAAAAAAGTGAATCTGCAAAGTCAGTA